>NZ_JAOWGT010000072.1:46985-286036 GCF_030333005.1 Citrobacter sp. Cpo030
ACGTATCGAGTTTGTAGGCCTGATAAGCGCAGCGCAGCAGACAAATAGCGGGCACGTGTCGAGTTCGTAGGCCTGATAAGCATAGCGCATCAGGCAAATAAAGGGCATTGCAGAGGAATTGAGTGTGTTGCTTTATGAAGTGATGGTGGTGGGGGAAGGATTACTCAGCGCAGTGCGCTTCGCCCTTCGGGTCGTTGCCTGCGGCAACGCTTTCTCGCTACGCTCGAATCGAACCTTAGTCGAAGCTTCTCATCCTTCCCGCATGGGCAGAATATGGGGCATTAGAGATTGATTTGCTGTTGGTGCTTTATGAAGTGATGGTGGTGGGGGAAGGATTACTCAGCGCAGTGCGCTTCGCCCTTCGGGTCGTTGCCTGCGGCAACGCTTTCTCGCTACGCTCGAATCGAACCTTAGTCGAAGCTTCTCATCCTTCCCGCATGGGCAGAATATGGGACATTAGAGATTGATTTGCTGTTGGTGCTTTATGAAGTGATGGTGGTGGGGGAAGGATTCGAACCTTCGAAGTCGATGACGGCAGATTTACAGTCTGCTCCCTTTGGCCGCTCGGGAACCCCACCACGGGGTAATGCTAATTACTGGCCTGCTTCCGTTGGAAGCGGGGCGCATCATATCAAATGATGCGCCCCTGTAAAGCATTCCGTTGATAAAAAAGAACTGGTTGCCTGATTTTTACACGTAAAGATGTAAAGGTAACCAATTAACTTATCAATCGATTACAGAATAATCGTTCGGTTACCGTAAACAAAGACGCGTTGAGCCAGAACCTGATACAGCGCACGGCTTAATACATTTTTTTCAACGTCGCGACCCGCGCGCATCATATCTTCGGCAGTGTAGGTGTGATCAACATGGATCACGTCCTGCATAATGATTGGGCCTTCATCGAGGTTATCATTCACGTAGTGGGCCGTCGCGCCGATGATCTTCACGCCACGCTCATAAGCTTGATGGTACGGACGAGCACCAATGAATGCTGGCAGGAATGAATGGTGAATATTGATAATTTTATTCGGAAAGCGTGAAACAAATGTCGGGGTCAGAACGCGCATGTATTTAGCCAGCACGACATAGTCCGGCTGGTGGGCGTCGATAGCATCAGCCATTTTCTGATCATGTTCGTCACGTGTTAAACCTTCATGGCTCACCAGCTCAAACGGAATATCAAACCGTTCAACCAGAGGACGCAAGGTCTCGTGATTGCCGATCACCGCGGCGATTTCAACATCCAGCCCGCCATAATTGGCCTTCATTAATAAATCGCCCAGGCAATGCGCTTCCTTGGTGACCAAAATGACGATGCGGCGTCGGCCTGCTGGGGTTAATTCACGAATCGAACCTTCAGGTAAGGCGCTGTCCAGATCGGCAAGCAGCGTGACGTCGTTAAAAATGCCCTCCAGTTCGGTGCGCATAAAAAAGCGTCCGGTACGGTGGTCCACAAACTCATTGTTCTGCACGATGTTCAGTTCATGCTTGTAACAGATATTCGTAATGCGCGCGATCAGACCTTTTTGGTCCGGGCAAATAGTACGCAGCACTTTTCGTTGTAATGAATGCATTTGCAGCGGTGATCCTGTTGAGAATGTTTGCAAAATTGATACTGTCGGGCGTTGATTAGCCGCAGCACTTTTTAAATTTTTTACCTGAGCCACAAGGGCAGGTATCGTTTCGTCCAATTTGAGGGCGTGTACCATCTATATAGTACCACTGACCGTTTTCTTTTAAAAAACGAGAGCGCTCGATAATTGCACCTGTTTTACCTTGTTCAGAAAACCGTGCGACAAAACTGACATAGCCGATATTTTCTGTGTCTGCCGTCTCTTGTTCAAAAACGGTCAGTCCAAGCCATTCGGTATGAGTAAATCCTGCGATAATGTCGTCGCGAAACTCGGCCGCATGACAATCCGGATGCCAGGTCCTGATAAGGTAATCTGCGTCTTTCATCACAAAAGCACAGTAACGAGAACGCATGAGGTGTGACGGCGTAGGTGCTACTTGCGCGCCGGACACATAACGGTAGCAACATAGGCTATACTCGACAGCGCTACCACAGGGACAAAGCTGAGACACAAAGTACTCCCTGGAATATAAAAACGGCGTAAAAACGCCAGAGTGGCACTATGTTAACTGAGCGGTAGCGATGTTGCTACGTCTGCAAGCCAGGGGAAGTTTGTACGTATAATGAGAAAAATAAAAATTGGGCTGGCGCTAGGTTCCGGCGCGGCGCGAGGTTGGTCGCATATTGGCGTTATTAAAGCCCTTAAGCATATGGGTATTGATGTTGATATCGTGGCAGGGTGCTCCATCGGTTCGTTGGTTGGCGCTGCCTACGCCTGCAATAAGCTGCCTGCTCTCGAAAAGTGGGTCTGTTCTTTCAGCTATTGGGATGTTTTGCGGTTGATGGATCTCTCGTGGCGCAGGGGAGGTTTACTGCGCGGTGAACGGGTATTCAATCAGTACCGTAATGTGATGCCGGTAGAAGCAATTGAGCAATGTACTCGCCGTTTCGCAACAGTGGCCACCAATCTGAGTACGGGTCGGGAACTTTGGTTCACCGAAGGTGATTTACATCTGGCTGTCCGGGCCTCCTGCAGTATTCCTGGCCTGATGTCACCTGTGGCGCACAATGGTTACTGGCTGGTCGATGGTGCGGTGGTGAATCCTGTCCCTGTCTCCCTGACTCGCGCGTTGGGGGCCGATATTGTTATTGCGGTCGACCTGCAACACGATGCGCATCTCATGCAACAAGATTTACTCTCCTTCAACGTCAATAGCGATGCCGAATCGGGTGATGATGGTGACGAACTCTCATGGCATGCCCGTCTGAAAGAACGCTTGAGCAACATTACGGCCAGGCGTGCAGTAACTGCGCCCACGGCGATGGAGATTATGACGACGTCTATTCAGGTTCTGGAAAACCGACTGAAACGTAACCGCATGGCCGGTGACCCTCCAGACATTCTGATTCAGCCGTTTTGTCCACAAATATCCACGCTGGATTTTCACCGCGCCAGTGCGGCAATTGCTGCCGGGCAGTTAGCGGTCGAGAAGAAAATGGATGAGCTTCTACCCCTGGTGAAAACCAACGTCTAACGCATTTTTTATCAACACTTAAGCTAATTCTGACAGGCGTGAGTGGCAATAGCATGCCACTATTTATTAAAGCCAGTCAGGGGGGAGAATATGACGCAGCCATTGGTCGGAAAACAGATTCTTATCGTTGAGGATGAGCCGGTATTTCGCTCACTCATGGACTCATGGTTTTCCTCTTTGGGAGCGACAACGGCGGTAGCTGGTGACGGACTTGAAGCACTGGACTTGCTTGGGCATTTTAAACCCGACCTGATGATCTGCGACCTGGCTATGCCAAGAATGAACGGTCTCAAACTGGTTGAGTATTTACGCAATCGTGGCGATCAGACCCCGATACTGGTGATTTCTGCGACGGAAAACATGTCCGACATAGCCAAAGCGCTACGACTCGGTGTGGATGATGTCCTGTTGAAGCCGGTGAAAGACCTTAATCGCTTGCGAGAAACCGTCTTTGCCTGTCTTTATCCCAACATGTTTAATTCACGCGTGGAAGAAGAAGAACGGCTGTTTCGCGACTGGGATGCGATGGTGGACGATCCAGCTGCTGCTGCGAAGTTGCTAAAAGAATTACAGCCTCCAGTGTCGCAAGTGCTCTCGCACTGTCGCATTAACTATCGACAATTGGTGGCAGCCGACCAACCGGGGCTGGTGTTGGATATTGCGCCGCTGTCGGATCATGACCTTGCATTCTATTGCCTTGATGTGACGCGGGCAGGGGATAATGGCGTGCTGGCTGCATTATTACTGCGAGCGCTATTTAATGGTTTACTGCAGGAGCAACTGACACAACAAAATCAACGGTTGCCAGAGCTAGGTACGTTATTGAAACAGGTAAATCATTTGTTGCGGCAAGCCAATTTACCAGGGCAGTTTCCCTTGCTGGTAGGGTATTACCACAGCGGATTAAAAAATCTAATTCTGGTATCAGCAGGGCTGAATGCGACATTAAATACCGGTTCCCACCAAGTGCAAATCAGCAATGGCGTTCCGCTGGGTACCTTAGGTAATACGTATCTTAATCAGCTGAGCCAACATTGTGAGTCATGGCAATGCCAGATTTGGGGGGCGGGAGGTCGCCTGCGCTTGATGTTGTCTGCGGAATGAACAATTGAGAGGCGTGCAAATGAAATTGGTTCACCCTCCCCATGTTGTGAGTGCTACTATCAGCGCCAGATTTATTCGTATTTATCTTAATTATACCGACGCGCGTCCTTTTCATACCAGAAGCTTGTCGCTGTACTGATATACTCGGATGCGATACAGAATGATGAACACGTTCAATACATGAACAGTCCAGGAGAGTTTTAAATGGCTGCCCTTAATTCAAAAGTCAAAAAAGCCGTTATCCCAGTTGCGGGATTAGGAACCAGGATGTTACCGGCTACGAAAGCAATCCCGAAAGAGATGCTACCGTTGGTTGATAAGCCATTAATTCAGTACGTCGTAAACGAATGTATTGCTGCGGGCATCACTGAAATTGTACTTGTAACTCACTCGTCTAAAAATTCCATTGAAAACCACTTCGACACCAGTTTTGAACTTGAAGCGATGCTGGAAAAACGTGTAAAACGTCAGCTGCTGGAAGAAGTGCAATCTATTTGTCCGCCACATGTGACTATTATGCAGGTGCGTCAGGGGCTGGCTAAAGGTCTGGGCCACGCGGTATTGTGCGCGCACCCTGTGGTTGGCGATGAACCGGTAGCTGTAATCCTGCCGGACGTAATTCTTGACGAATACGAATCTGATTTATCCCGCGACAACCTTGCCGAAATGATTCATCGTTTTGATGAAACAGGTAGCAGCCAGATTATGGTTGAACCGGTAGAAGATGTTACGGCTTATGGCGTTGTGGATTGTAAAGGCGTTGAATTATCCCCGGGCGAAAGCGTCCCGATGGTTGGTGTGGTTGAAAAACCAAAAGCTGATGTTGCGCCTTCTAATCTGGCCGTTGTGGGTCGTTACGTTCTTAGTGCCGATATCTGGCCTCTGCTGGCTAAAACCCCTCCGGGAGCGGGTGATGAAATTCAGCTGACAGATGCTATCGATATGCTGATTGAAAAAGAGACGGTTGAAGCTTATCACATGAAGGGCAAAAGCCACGACTGTGGTAATAAACTGGGCTATATGCAGGCGTTCGTTGAATATGGTATTCGCCATAATACTCTCGGCGCCGAATTTAAAGCCTGGCTGGAAGACGAGATGGGTATTAAGAAGTAACCTTCTGGTATTATCTGGTCAGAACGGCGCTGTATTAACAGCGCCGTTTTTTTATACCTAATCCGGGTAGGTTTGAGCGAAGTACCGGTAAAAAAAATCCCGCCAGTGGCGGGATTTTAAACAAACTATTTCTGAATTATTCCTTGATCAGGAAATCGTCCAGTTGTTTACCTTGTTCTTCCATAGCTTTTTTGATCACTGCCGGTGTACGACCCTGGCCAGTCCAGGTTTTAGTTTCACCGTTTTCGTCAACATAGCTATATTTAGCCGGACGTGCAGCGCGCTTAGCTTTGGTGCCAGATTTAACAGCAGCCATGCTATTCAGCAATTCGTTCGGATCAATGCCGTCAGCGATCAGCATTTCACGATATTGTTGCAGTTTACGAGTACGTTCTTCAACTTCAGCAGCAGCAGCGCTTTCTTCTTCGCGACGCTCGCTAACTACAACTTCTAATTTTTCCAGCATTTCTTCAAGCGTTTCCAGAGTGCATTCTCTTGCCTGCGCACGAAGAGTACGGATGTTGTTCAGAATTTTAAGTGCTTCGCTCATTGTAGTAATCTCAAACTTATATTGGGGTGGTTTGTTGAGCTAATAATAGAGCGATAAATTCAGTTGTGCAATAGCCAGGAATGTAAGGAATTCAAAATTGCGCTTTATTTAGTATCAGAATTAATTCTCCTGTCTTAAATTCCCCATGATGTTGGGCATAAAAAAGGCTTATTGGCGAGGGGGCTTCTCAGCGGCTGAGAGTAAAAATTCAAGATTCAGGTCACATTTTATGGTGTACAAATAGTATCTCTTTGCAGTGATTTCAACCTTTTGTATTAGTTTTGCTTACGTGAATTCGCTAATACATGGCGACAGTAGGTAGATTCAATAACAATATGGGAAGGGGTTCTTTATTGCCGTATGATGATAAGTGACATTGATAAATTTCATGAGCACTATTTGTGAAAGAGTGTGTATATACGCGTCCGAGCTCAGGCTGTTTGGTCGATGGTTGTATGCTCTCTCACTACCCGTTACTTAAATTCAGGTGGCACTGTGCGAGCTTGCCCGCTCATTTATACGCCTTTGCGGCCAACGCTACACCGACATGTTCGTGAAATATGATACAATCCAGCCCATATTTATTTCCCCGGGTGAGGGCCTTCGGTCAATGGCACAACTATATTTTTACTATTCTGCAATGAACGCAGGTAAGTCGACTGCATTGTTGCAATCTTCGTACAATTATCAGGAACGTGGGATGCGTGCCGTTGTATATACAGCGGAAATTGATGACCGTTTTGGTGCTGGAAAAGTAAGTTCACGTATAGGTCTGTCGTCACCTGCAAAATTGTTTAACCAAAATTCATCATTGTTCGAAGAGATTCGCGCCGAGAATGCGCAGCAAAGAATTCACTGTGTACTGGTCGATGAGTCTCAGTTTCTGACCCGACAACAGGTTTATGAATTATCTGAAGTTGTCGATCAACTGGATATTCCTGTTTTGTGTTACGGCTTACGCACTGATTTTCGTGGTGAGTTATTTGGTGGCAGCGAATACCTGCTTGCGTGGTCAGATAAACTGGTTGAATTAAAGACCATTTGTTTCTGTGGCCGTAAGGCCAGCATGGTATTACGCCTTGATCAGGCTGGAAGACCTTATAACGAGGGCGAGCAGGTGGTTATCGGCGGGAATGAACGCTATGTGTCGGTATGTCGTAAACACTACAAACAAGCGCAGTCTGAGGGCTCTCTGACGGCGATACAAGAACGACACAGCCACGATTAACCCTGTACGCTTCTGAGCGCTTATAAACACAGGGTAGGCCGGAATCTTCGTCAATGTTCTCTACCCTGTCAGACTCTCTTCTGACGGCTAGTCTCACATCTTCCTGAATACATCTCTTACACTGCCATTCTATTCACATGGTTAAATTGTGTATTCCCCGATTTTCATAACACAAGACGAAAAAAAACGGCCCCAATTCAATTGGGACCGTTTATGATGAAACTAAAACTTATCTGAGCAAATTAAGCGGATTTCTTCGCTTTCTTTTCTGCTTTCGGTGCAGCTACTGCTTCAGTCTTAGCGGCGGTCTGACCTTCGCTATACTCACGACCGTAGTAGGTATCCAGCAGGATCTGTTTCAGTTCAGAAATCAGCGGGTAACGTGGGTTAGCACCAGTACACTGGTCGTCAAACGCATCTTCAGACAGTTTGTCCACGTGTGCCAGGAAGTCAGCTTCCTGAACGCCAGCTTCACGGATAGACTTAGGAATACCCAATTCAGCTTTGATTTCTTCCAGCCAGCCCAGCAGTTTCTGGATTTTCGCGGCAGTACGGTCGCCCGGTGCGCTCAGACCCAGATGGTCTGCGATTTCAGCGTAGCGACGGCGTGCCTGCGGACGGTCGTACTGGCTGAATGCAGTCTGTTTAGTCGGGTTGTCGTTCGCGTTATAACGAATAACGTTGCTGATCAGCAGGGCGTTCGCCAGACCGTGAGGAATGTGGAACTGAGAACCCAGTTTGTGCGCCATTGAGTGACATACACCCAGGAAGGCGTTAGCAAACGCGATACCGGCGATAGTTGCTGCACTGTGTACACGCTCACGCGCTACCGGGTTCTTAGAACCTTCATGGTAAGACGCTGGCAGGTTTTCTTTCAGCAATTTCAGCGCTTGCAGAGCCTGACCGTCAGAGAACTCAGAAGCCAGTACTGAAACGTAAGCTTCCAGAGCGTGAGTGACGGCATCCAGACCACCGAACGCACACAGTGACTTCGGCATATCCATAACCAGGTTGGCGTCAACAATCGCCATATCCGGAGTCAGCGCGTAGTCTGCCAGCGGGTATTTCTGCCCAGTTGCATCGTCGGTAACGACCGCAAACGGAGTCACTTCAGAACCGGTACCGGAAGTGGTGGTAACTGCAATCATCTTCGCTTTTACGCCCATTTTCGGGAACTTGTAGATACGTTTACGGATGTCCATAAAGCGCAGTGCCAGTTCTTCGAAGTGAGTTTCCGGGTGCTCGTACATAACCCACATGATTTTCGCGGCGTCCATCGGGGAACCACCACCCAGTGCGATGATTACGTCTGGTTTGAAGGAGTTAGCCAGCTCAGCACCTTTGCGAACAACGGTCAGAGTCGGGTCAGCTTCAACTTCAAAGAACACTTCGGTTTCAACGCCAGCAGCTTTCAGAACGGAGGTGATCTGGTCTGCATAACCGTTGTTGAACAGGAAGCGGTCGGTCACGATCAGCGCACGTTTGTGACCATCGGTAATCACTTCATCCAGTGCGATTGGCAGAGAGCCACGACGGAAGTAGATAGATTTCGGAAGTTTGTGCCACAACATGTTTTCAGCTCGCTTAGCAACGGTTTTCTTGTTGATCAGGTGCTTAGGACCAACGTTTTCAGAGATGGAGTTACCACCCCAGGAACCACAACCCAGAGTCAGGGAAGGTGCGAGTTTGAAGTTGTACAGGTCACCGATACCACCCTGAGAAGCCGGGGTGTTGATCAGAATACGTGCGGTTTTCATCATCTGACCGAAGTAAGCAACACGCTCTGGCTGGTTGTCCTGGTCAGTGTACAGGCAAGAGGTATGACCGATACCGCCCATCGCAACCAGTTTTTCAGCTTTGATGACTGCGTCTTCGAAGTCCTTCGCACGGTACATTGCCAGCGTCGGAGACAGTTTCTCGTGAGCAAACGGTTCGCTTTCGTCAACAACCTTCACTTCACCGATCAGAATCTTAGTGGTTTCTGGTACGGAGAAGCCTGCCAGTTCAGCAATCTTGTATGCCGGCTGACCAACGATAGCTGCGTTCAGCGCGCCATTTTTCAGGATAACGTCCTGGACTGCTTTCAGCTCTTTGCCCTGCAGCATGTAGCCGCCGTGAGTCGCAAAACGCTCACGTACTGCATCATATACGGAGTCAACCACGACGACAGACTGCTCAGAAGCACAGATTACGCCGTTATCGAAGGTTTTAGACATCAGAACAGATGCAACAGCACGTTTGATATCAGCGGTTTCGTCGATAACAACAGGGGTGTTACCTGCGCCTACGCCGATAGCCGGTTTACCGGAGCTGTATGCCGCTTTAACCATGCCTGGACCACCGGTCGCAAGGATCAGGTTGATGTCCGGGTGATGCATCAGCGCGTTAGACAGTTCAACGGAAGGTTGATCGATCCAGCCGATCAGATCTTTCGGTGCGCCAGCAGCGATAGCTGCTTGCAGAACGATGTCAGCTGCTTTGTTAGTTGCATCTTTTGCGCGCGGATGCGGAGAGAAGATGATGGCGTTACGGGTCTTCAGGCTGATCAGTGATTTGAAGATCGCAGTAGAGGTAGGGTTAGTGGTTGGAACGATACCGCAGATGATACCAATCGGTTCAGCAATGGTAATGGTACCAAAAGTGTCGTCTTCAGACAGCACACCACAGGTTTTTTCATCTTTGTAAGCGTTGTAAATGTATTCAGAAGCGAAGTGGTTTTTAATCACTTTATCTTCGACAATACCCATGCCGGATTCGGCAACGGCCATTTTCGCGAGAGGAATTCGAGCGTCTGCGGCAGCCAGAGCGGCGGCACGGAAGATTTTGTCAACCTGTTCTTGAGTGAAACTGGCATATTCACGCTGGGCTTTTTTTACGCGCTCTACAAGTGCGTTAAGTTCAGCGACATTAGTAACAGCCATGATGCTCTCCTGATAATGTTAAACTTTTTTAGTAAATCATCTGCTCGATACGAGAGTATAGACAGACCGACGAAAATTTGTGTAATGGTTTGAAAATCAAACGGTTAATTAACGTCCACTTTACTTTGATTTACTAAAAGAGCTTATACGCTAGCGCCTGTTAACTCTAACGCGTTACCTCCAGGTGGCGTAAGCAAGATTACTCACTTCTGAGTAGTAATTGCGTGATCTGGATCAAAAATTCGCAAAGCTGACACCTTTCAGCAGGCCCTTTTAGCGTTTCTCGTTAAGTGTTAATAAATTGGCGTGATGAATGCTAATAACATTAGCATATTTAATACATATTAATAACACTGAGTATTGGTAGCGTATTTACATTGATATACGCAGATAGAAGGTGAAGTATGCTGACAAAAGGCGTATCTTCAGCGCGGATTTTATCAATTTTTATGACTCATTTTATCCGGCTAACGCTTCGGAGCTAACCGTGATCCAAACGCTATTTGATTTTCCTGTCTATTTTAAATTTTTCATTGGGTTATTTGCGTTGGTCAACCCGGTAGGGATCATCCCCGTCTTTATCAGTATGACCAGCTATCAAACTGCCGCAGCGCGAAACAAAACCAACCTCACGGCAAACCTTTCTGTCGCAATCATCCTGTGGACTTCGCTGTTTCTTGGTGATGGTATTCTGCAACTCTTCGGCATCTCAATTGACTCGTTCAGGATCGCTGGCGGCATTCTGGTTGTGACTATCGCGATGTCAATGATTAGCGGAAAACTAGGGGAAGATAAACAAAACAAACAGGAAAAATCAGAAACCGCAATTCGTGAAAGTATCGGCGTTGTGCCGTTGGCATTGCCGTTGATGGCGGGGCCGGGGGCGATAAGCTCAACTATTGTTTGGGGTACGCGATATCATAGCACGATTAACCTGTTTGGCTTTTTTGTAGCGATTGCGTTGTTTGCCCTGTGCTGCTGGGGGCTGTTCCGCATGGCACCATGGTTAGTGCGCCTGTTGGGCCAAACCGGTATCAACGTCATTACGCGTATTATGGGGCTGCTGTTAATGGCTTTGGGTATCGAATTTATCGTTACAGGCATCAAATCCATTTTCCCTGGTTTGCTGGCCTGAAACCTCTCTTCTGTGCAAACGGAGTCGTGTCCGGCTCCGTTTCATTTCATTATCAGTAAAACTTCTCACTAAAGTTGAAAATCAGCAGAGCAATAATAAAAAATGCTGATGATTAACTCTCCTGTTAGTCATTGATTCTAAAGATATAACACGTCTCAGTACGCCCGGTGAAGACCGATACTGCTGTTATTTTATTAACATCATACTCTGGGGCTTGCTGAAGGATTATCGAAATGTTATTAGTTATTTCAGCCTTTATTTCAGATGAATGTGCTAATTAATAACCAATTGTTAAATTTATGTGCATTTTGACATGGCGTTGACTTCAGACAGGATGGTTAACACCATAGTCGACATAATGTATTGATTTTTGTGAATTTCCCATAACGAATCTTCATTCGTAAGACTTTTTAAGTGAGATTTATTTCCAATAAAAGAGAATTGGTTAACAAATTTGTAAAATGTATTGGCGGTTAAGAAACGCATTTGATACTTTCCGGCCAGATATTATGCAGAAGAATTCACGTTGATGAGAATCATTTGCAGTTAGTTTCTCTCAACAGGGTAATAGCGTGTTTCCGGCAGGGGAGGCACGTAGAGAATCGACGCAAGGCGGTCATACGAATCGCCAGAATAAATAAAGTCGGTGATAGCAAGCAGTAAAACAATAAACCACCTGACGGCAGAAAATCTCCGGTGCCGTACAGGGATCCTGACAGGATTAACAGTCTGGTTAAAAAACCAGCCATAATAATGAGGGAGTACAACACAATGACTAACATCACTAAAAAAAGTTTAGTAGCTGCGGGGATCTTAACTGCGCTAGTCGCTGGAAATGTTGCCACGGCGGCAGTCGTGCCAGCGGGTGTGCAGCTTGCTGAAAAGCAGACTCTGGTGCGCAATAACGGTTCGGAAGTGCAGTCACTCGATCCCCACAAAATCGAAGGTGTACCTGAATCCAACATTAACCGTGACCTGTTTGAAGGTTTATTAATCAGTGATGTCGATGGCAAACCATCGCCTGGCGTGGCTGAAAAATGGGAGAATAAAGATTTTAAAGTCTGGACATTCCATCTGCGTAAAGATGCAAAGTGGTCTGACGGCACGCCTGTTACCGCGCAAGATTTCGTGTATAGCTGGCAACGTTTGGCTAATCCAAATACTGCATCACCGTATGCCAGTTATTTGCAGTACGGTCATATTGTCAATATTGATGATATTATCGCCGGTAAAAAGCCGATCACCGATCTCGGTGTAAAAGCTCTCGACGATCATACTTTTGAAGTCACCCTCAGCGAACCAGTTCCTTATTTCTACAAACTGCTTGTGCACTCCTCCGTTTCACCGGTTCCTAGAGCTGCTGTTGAAAAATTCGGCGAGAAGTGGACCCAGCCCGCTAACATCGTTACTAACGGTGCGTATAAACTGAAAGACTGGGTTGTCAACGAGCGCATTGTGCTTGAGCGTAATACCAACTATTGGGACAACGCCAAAACGGTTATTAACCAGGTAACCTACCTGCCTATTTCTTCTGAAGTGACTGACGTTAACCGCTATCGCAGCGGTGAAATCGACATGACCTATAACAACATGCCGATTGAGTTATTCCAGAAACTGAAAAAAGAGATCCCGAACGAAGTCCACGTTGACCCGTATCTGTGCACCTATTATTACGAAATTAACAACCAGAAAGCACCGTTCAACGATGTTCGTGTTCGTACCGCCCTGAAGCTGGCGTTGGATCGTGACATTATCGTCAATAAAGTGAAAAACCAGGGTGACCTGCCGGCATATAGCTTTACTCCTCCATACACTGATGGTGCGAAACTGGTTGAGCCAGAGTGGTTCAAGTGGTCTCAGGAAAAACGTAATGAAGAAGCGAAGAAACTGCTGGCTGAGGCCGGATATACCGCTGAGAAACCGCTGACCTTTGATCTGTTGTATAACACCTCAGACCTGCATAAGAAGCTGGCTATTGCCGCGGCATCTATCTGGAAGAAAAATCTGGGTGCTAATGTGAAGCTGGAAAACCAGGAATGGAAAACGTTCCTCGATACGCGCCATCAGGGCAACTATGATGTTTCGCGTGCGGGCTGGTGTGCAGACTATAACGAACCGACGTCCTTCCTGAATATGGTGCTGTCCGACAGCTCCAATAATACCGTCCACTATAAGAGCCCGGCATTTGATAAGCTGATTGCGGATACGCTGAAAGTGACGGATGAAGCGCAGCGCAGCGAACTGTATTCGAAAGCGGAACAGCAGCTGGATAAAGATTCTGCGATTGTACCGGTTTATTACTATGTTAATGCCCGCCTGGTGAAACCATGGGTTGGCGGATACTCCGGTAAAGACCCGATGGATAATATCCACGTTAAAGACTTGTATATTATCAAGCATTAATGGCAAGACGTGGGGCGATCATGTTGCCCCACAGTGTCTTTTTCTTCGAACTATAAATACCTCTTTAGACAAAGAGAGGTATACCCTAAACACTTCACGTTGCAGGAAGGCGGCAACGCAGCGAATCGCCAGGAGCTTACTTAAGTAAGTGACTGGCGTGAGCGAGTAAAGCCAACGCACTTGCAGCTTGAAGTATGACGGGTATAAAGGCACACGCCAGAAGGTACGGGCAATGTTAAAATTTATATTACGTCGCTGTCTGGAAGCGATTCCGACGCTGTTTATTCTTATTACGATTTCATTCTTTATGATGCGCCTTGCGCCCGGAAGCCCATTCACCGGGGAACGCGCGTTACCGCCAGAGGTGCTGGCGAATATTGAAGCGAAATATCATCTTAACGATCCCATCTCGACGCAGTACTTCAGCTATCTGAAACAGCTGGCGCACGGCGATTTTGGACCATCCTTTAAATATAAAGACTACACGGTTAACGACCTCGTTGCCTCGAGCTTTCCGGTTTCTGCGAAGCTGGGTGCGGCAGCCTTTATTCTGGCGGTACTCGTCGGTGTTAGCGCCGGAGTGATAGCCGCGCTGAAGCAAAATACACGTTGGGACTATACGGTGATGGGGGTGGCTATGACCGGGGTGGTTATCCCCAGTTTCGTGGTCGCTCCCTTATTGGTCATGATATTTGCCATAACCTTGAAATGGCTACCCGGCGGGGGCTGGAACGGCGGGGCGCTGAAATTTATGATCCTGCCGATGGTGGCCTTGTCACTGGCCTACATCGCCAGTATCGCACGTATTACTCGCGGTTCGATGATTGAAGTACTGCACTCTAACTTTATTCGTACCGCGCGCGCTAAAGGGCTGCCGATGCGGCGGATTATTTTCCGTCATGCGTTAAAACCAGCGCTGTTGCCAGTGCTGTCCTATATGGGACCGGCATTTGTCGGCATTATCACCGGTTCGATGGTTATTGAAACCATTTATGGTTTGCCGGGTATTGGCCAGTTGTTCGTCAATGGGGCGTTAAACCGCGACTATTCGCTGGTTCTTAGTCTGACCATACTGGTGGGTACGCTGACCATCGTGTTTAACGCGATTGTCGATGTGCTGTATGCCGTTATCGACCCGAAAATTCGTTACTGATACTGGAGCTCGCTATGATGTTAAGTAAGAAAAACAGCGAGGCGCTGGAGAATTTCAGTGAAAAGCTGGAGGTCGAAGGCCGTAGCCTGTGGCAGGACGCGCGTCGACGCTTTATGCATAACCGCGCGGCGGTAGCAAGCCTGGTGGTGCTGGTAATTATTGCGCTGTTCGTAACGCTGGCACCGATGTTGTCGCAGTTTACCTACTTCGATACCGACTGGGGCATGATGTCCAGTGCGCCGGATACGGAATCAGGCCACTATTTCGGTACTGACTCGTCGGGACGCGACCTGTTGGTGCGCGTGGCAATTGGCGGACGCATTTCGCTGATGGTCGGCATTGCGGCGGCGTTAGTCGCGGTGGTTGTTGGTACGCTGTACGGTTCTCTGTCGGGCTACCTCGGCGGAAAAATCGACTCGGTGATGATGCGTCTGCTGGAAATCCTCAACTCCTTCCCGTTCATGTTCTTCGTGATCCTGCTGGTTACCTTCTTTGGGCAAAATATTCTGCTGATTTTTGTCGCTATCGGGATGGTCTCCTGGCTGGATATGGCGCGTATCGTGCGTGGGCAAACGCTAAGTCTCAAGCGCAAAGAGTTTATTGAAGCGGCGCAAGTGGGTGGGGTGTCTACCGTGCGTATCGTTATCCGCCATATTGTGCCGAACGTGCTGGGTGTGGTGGTGGTTTACGCTTCATTGCTGGTGCCGAGCATGATCCTATTTGAATCCTTCCTGAGCTTTTTGGGATTAGGTACGCAGGAGCCGTTAAGTAGCTGGGGCGCGTTGCTCAGTGATGGTGCCAACTCTATGGAAGTCTCACCATGGCTGCTGCTGTTCCCGGCTGGTTTCCTGGTGGTCACTTTGTTCTGTTTTAACTTTATTGGCGATGGCCTGCGTGATGCCCTCGACCCGAAAGACCGTTAAGGAGTGCAGCCATGAGCGTAATTGAAACCTCAACCGCGCCGCTCGCGCAACAACAGGCTAACGCACTGCTAAACGTAAAAGATTTGCGTGTGACGTTTGCGACCCCCGACGGCGATGTAACTGCGGTCAACGATTTAAACTTTTCTCTGCGAGCTGGAGAAACGCTGGGTATTGTCGGTGAATCCGGTTCGGGTAAATCGCAAACGGCCTTTGCCCTGATGGGCCTGTTGGCGGCAAATGGTCGTATCGGGGGCTCCGCAACGTTCAACGGGCGTGAAATTCTGAATTTACCGGAACGTGAACTGAACAAACTGCGCGCCGAGCAAATCTCGATGATATTTCAGGACCCGATGACATCTCTCAATCCGTACATGCGGGTTGGGGAGCAGTTGATGGAAGTTCTGATACTGCATAAAGGCATGAGCAAGGCGGAAGCTTTTGAAGAGTCGGTCAGAATGCTGGATGCGGTGAAGATGCCGGAAGCGCGTAAGCGTATGAAAATGTATCCGCATGAATTCTCTGGCGGGATGCGTCAGCGCGTAATGATCGCAATGGCGCTGCTGTGCAGGCCAAAATTACTGATAGCCGATGAACCGACCACTGCGCTCGATGTGACGGTACAGGCGCAAATTATGACTCTGCTGAATGAACTGAAAAGCGAATTCAACACCGCGATTATCATGATTACCCACGATCTGGGGGTTGTTGCCGGTATTTGCGATAAAGTCCTGGTGATGTACGCCGGACGTACTATGGAATACGGCAGTGCGCGGGATGTCTTTTATAAGCCCGTTCATCCGTATTCGATTGGTTTGCTAAATGCCGTACCTCGTCTGGATGCAGAAGGGGAAGAGATGCTCACTATACCGGGTAACCCACCGAACCTGCTGCGTCTACCAAAAGGCTGTCCATTCCAGCCGCGTTGCCCGCATGCGATGGAAATCTGTAGCAGTGCTCCGCCACTGGAGGAGTTTAGTCCAGGCCGCCTGCGTGCCTGCTTTAAGCCGGTGGAGGAACTGGTATGAATGCGGTGACCGAACAACGTAAAGTGCTCCTTGAGATTGCCGACCTTAAAGTCCATTTTGATATTAAAGATGGCAAACAGTGGTTCTGGCAACCGACTAAAACCCTGAAGGCGGTTGATGGCGTAACCCTGCGACTGTATGAGGGCGAAACCCTGGGCGTGGTCGGTGAATCAGGCTGCGGAAAATCGACCTTTGCCCGTGCGATTATCGGCCTGGTGAAGGCCACCGATGGAAAGGTTGCCTGGCTGGGTAAAGATTTACTGGGCATGAAACCCGATGAGTGGCGGGAAGTACGCAGCGATATCCAGATGATTTTCCAGGATCCTCTGGCATCGTTAAACCCGCGCATGACCATTGGTGAAATCATTGCCGAACCGCTGCGAACTTATCATCCGAATCTTCCTGGTCAGGAAGTCCGCGACCGTGTGAAGGCGATGATGATGAAGGTTGGACTATTGCCTAACCTGATTAACCGCTACCCACATGAGTTTTCCGGTGGCCAGTGTCAGCGTATTGGTATTG
Source organism: Citrobacter sp. Cpo030 (assembly GCF_030333005.1). NCBI lineage: Bacteria > Pseudomonadati > Pseudomonadota > Gammaproteobacteria > Enterobacterales > Enterobacteriaceae > Citrobacter > Citrobacter sp. Cpo030. The sequence goes on from NZ_JAOWGT010000072.1 coordinate 64,174, forward strand.
CCCGCGCGCTGATCCTCGAACCGAAGTTGATTATCTGCGATGAACCGGTTTCAGCGCTGGATGTATCAATCCAGGCCCAGGTGGTTAATCTTCTGCAACAGCTTCAGCGCGAAATGGGATTATCGTTAATCTTCATTGCTCACGACCTCGCTGTGGTTAAACATATCTCCGACCGTGTGCTGGTTATGTATCTCGGACACGCGGTGGAATTAGGGACCTATGATGAGGTGTACCATAACCCGCTGCATCCTTATACCAAAGCGCTGATGTCTGCGGTGCCAATCCCCGATCCGGATCAGGAAAGGAATAAGGTTATTCAGTTGCTGGAAGGCGAGTTACCGTCCCCGATTAATCCTCCTTCCGGTTGCGTGTTCCGTACACGCTGCCCGATTGCTGGACCGGAATGCGCAAAAACGCGCCCGGTTCTGGAAGGAAGTTTCCGACATGCAGTTTCCTGCCTGAAAGTAGACCCGCTATAATCCTGAGGGCTGACAAAGGTCAGCCCTTTTTTTGGTGAGGTATCTGTGCCAGGTTTAGTCTCTTCTGTCCGCCGTGCGCTCTATCGCAAATTATTTGATTTAAATACCCGTTCAGGGCGTCGCTTTGAAGGTATGTGCGCACTATTTGCCTTGCTCAGCGTTATCGTTATCTTCATTGAGTCCGGAGTAGGGACGCAATACCATTTAACCTTTGAGGAATGGCGCATTTTTGTCTGGCTGGAGATCTTTATTACTCTGGTCTTCACCCTCGAATATCTTCTGCGCTTATGTTGCTGGGCCAACCCCGCTAAATATGTGTTCAGCTTCTGGGGGATAATTGACCTTGCCACCATTCTGCCGCTGTATGTGATGTGGCTATGGCCGGAAATCAGTCTGAGCTATGTTTTCGCCTGGCGAGCGATGCGTGTCCTGCGCGTTCTGCGTATTCTCAAGCTGCTGCGCTTTATGCCTTCTCTGCGGGTGTTCTGGAATGCGTTAAAAAGCGCCCGACATCAGCTGATGCTGTTCTATTCCTTTATCGCCATCCTGATGGTGGTTTTTGGCGCGATGATGTATCTGATTGAAGGGCCAAAATATGGGTTTACTACGCTGAATGCGTCGGTGTATTGGGCGATTGTTACTGTAACCACCGTCGGCTATGGCGATATCACGCCACACACACCGTTGGGGCGCATGGTGGCGTCTGTGCTTATCCTGATTGGTTACTCGGTGATTGCAATACCGACGGGATTGATTACCACGCACATGAGCAGTGCGTTCCAGCAGCGCGGGCACCAACGAAAATGTCCGCAGTGCCAGCAGGCGCAGCACGAACATAGTGCGCAATTTTGTAACCGCTGCGGAAGTAAACTACCGGGCTAAAAATGAAAAAAGCTGCGAGAGCAGCTTTTTTGTTTGATTATTCGCGCCAGAGAATATGGCAGAGCTTATGATCTTTTTCGCGACATAATAAAACGCGCGCAAAAATATCGTTAATCTCGCCGTCTTCTGTATCTGCCAGACCAATCACCACCTCGGCAAAGAAGTCAGGGTTCAGGTCAAAATCAACATGCTCCTGCCAATCTTCTGCCGGATCGAACAACTCGGCACCGCCACGCTCTTCAAACTGCAAATTGAACAGAATGATGTCGGCTGGATCCAGATTGTCCGCAGCCAGTTCGAGAAAAATGTCGTAAGCCTGCTCAAGCGTTTCGTCTTCGGTCAGGCGATTGTTCAAATCCATATCCATAATGACTACCTGTTTACTGTCTGATGGGCACGTTTTACAGCAACGGACTAAAGAAGTAAAACAGTCGCTCTGCTATCCGCTGCCAGAGTGGTCGTTTTACCCACAAACGGGCATCAAGCAGGCGGGAACGCGAAATATAATCATCCTGCACTGCCGCGAGATCGCCACCGAATCCGGCATCATCAATGACCAGCGTGATTTCAAAATTGAGCCACAGGCTGCGCATATCCAGGTTAACCGTCCCGACCAGGCTCAGCTCGCCATCGACCAGTACGCTCTTGGTGTGCAGCAAGCCACCTTCGAACTGATAAATTTTAACGCCAGCCGCCAGCAACTCAGTGAAAAAGGCCCGGCTTGCCCAGCCAACCAGCAGGGAGTCATTTTTACGTGGAAGAATGATACTGACATCAACCCCACGCTGCGCCGCCGTGCAGATCGCGTGCAACAGATCGTCGCTGGGGACGAAGTAGGGTGTGGTCATTATTAAATATTCACGTGCTGAATAAGCAGCGGTTAGTAGCGCCTGATGAATCAAATCTTCAGGGAAACCAGGACCTGAGGCGATAGTGTGAATGGTGTGGCCGCTGGCCTGCTCAAACGGCATGATATTGACGTCTGGTGGCGGAGGCAAAATGCGCTTTCCGGTCTCAATTTCCCAGTCGCAGGAATAGACAATGCCCATAGCAGTGGCGACAGGACCTTCCATTCTCGCCATTAAATCAACCCATTGCCCGACACCCGCATCCTGTTTGAAGAAACGCGGGTCGACCATGTTCATGCTGCCGGTATAAGCAATGTAGTTATCTATCATGATCATTTTGCGGTGCTGACGCAGGTCCATACGGCGTAAAAATACACGCATCAGGTTCACCTTCAGCGCTTCTACAACCTCGATACCTGCGTTACGCATCATCGCCGCCCAAGGGCTGCGAAAGAACGCCACGCTGCCAGCGGAGTCCAGCATCAGGCGACAGTGAATGCCACGTCTCGCGGCAGCCATTAACGACTCGGCTACCTGATCGGCCATACCGCCAGGCTGCCATATGTAGAACACCATTTCGATGTTGTGGCGCGCCAGTTGAATATCACGGATCAGCGCCTGCATCACGTCATCTGAACTGGTGAGCAACTGCAGCTGGTTTCCCTTAACCCCGGCTATTCCCTGACGACGCTCGCACAGTTTAAATAACGAAGAGGCGACGCTGCTGTTTTCCTGGGCAAAAATATGCTTGCAGGCCTTGAGGTCGTTCAGCCATTTGGCGGTTGAAGGCCACATTGCCCGGGCGCGTTCAGCACGTCGCTTACCCAGGTGGAGTTCACCAAAGGACAGATAAGCAATGATCCCTACCAATGGCAGAATATAGATGATCAACAGCCAGGCCATTGCGGAGGGCACTGCGCGTCGTTTCATTAGAATGCGTAATGTTACGCCAGCAATGAGTACCCAGTAACCCAGAATGACCAGCCAACTCACCACGGTGTAGAAGGTTGTCATAAATTTAAAAATCCTTTTGAAAGCGTATTGTTAAGAGTTTACGCATCAGGATTAATCTGGCAAATAAAAACACGGGAAAACCACTGGTCTGCATTCGGTCTGGCGTTATAATGGCCGCTCAGTGACTGAAAGAGTAGTAAACATGAAGCGTAGTAGAACGGAAGTGGGACGCTGGCGGATGCTGCGTCAGGCTAGCCGCCGTAAAGCACGTTGGCTTGAAGGACAATCGCGTCGTAATATGCGTATCCACACTATCAGAAAGTGCATTCTCAACCACCAGCGTAACTCGTTGTTGTTTGCGATCCACAGCATCTGATCCCAAAAGGGCACCGCTGGCGGTGCCCAATGTTTGCTTTGCGTTCTGTTTTTAAAATACTTTCTTGTATTGTCATTCAGCCCATTTCGAAGAATTTCGCACAAAAACGTTCTGTTACGCTGAACCCTTCTGCCGCCTGCCTTTCAGCCTTCCAATTATCACACTCCGAGTACAAGTGTTACATTGTGGGTATCTTTGAGCAATGAGTTTTGTGTACACTTTTGCGTACTCAAAAGCCAAATGTGTACCTATTCAATGATCACTGACACAAAGCTCAGGAAGGCCCTTGGCAAGAAACGCGATGATATCGAAATTATTTCAGATTCTCACGGACTCAACGCAAGAATCAGTCTGGCCGGAAAGGTCTCTTTCTTCTACCGGTACAGATGGGCAGGCAAAGCTGTAAAACTCAATGTCGGCGATTATCCAGCAATGAGTATTGCTCAGGCAAGGGAAAGGCGTCAGCAATTCAGAATCTGGCTTACTGAAGGACTCGATCCCCGAGAGCAAGTAAAGCTGGAGAAATTGACCCGCGAAGGTTCCATGGCCGTATCGGAAGCATTCAATTATTGGATCGAGAAACACTGCATCGCTAATCAACTGACAAAGACAGGTTATTATCAGTTGGTATTTGCCAAGCATATCGCCGAACCGATGCGAAACGTCAAAGTCGACAATTCGACAAAAAGGCACTGGATAGATGTTTTTGATCAGATTGAAAGCAGGGTGATGGCTCATTATATGCTTTCTCTGTGCAAACGCTCATTCAGGTTCTGTATTAACCGAGGCGTAATATCGACCAATCCGCTCGAGGGATTGCTACCCACTGACGTTGGCCAAAAACCGAAAAAGAGAACGCGGCGCTTGGATGATCGTGAGCTGGTGGCTATTTATCGGTGGCTGCAAAACCGCATGTCCATAGAGTCCGTGTTTCTTGTGAAATTTATTATGTTGACCGGCTGTAGGACGGCAGAGATTCGGTTAAGCGAAAGGTCATGGTTCAAGCTGGATGAAAATGAGTGGATAGTTCCTGCTGGAAGTTACAAAACGCGAGTGCACATGAGAAGGGCTCTTTCTGATGCTGCGGTGGGACTGGTAAAAAATCATCTTGAGAAGATCAACACAAAGCATTTAGTCACTTCACAGCGCTTACTGGATGGGGAAATTAAAGACGTCCCGGTTCATCCGCCAGTTGCTTCGAACTATGCCAGGTATATTTGGTCAGAATCCGGCATGGAGCCCTGGTCTCTCCATGATATGAGAAGAACAATCGCAACAAATCTTTCAGAACTTGGCAGTCCGCCGCATGTGATTGAAAAGTTACTTGGTCACCAAATGGTTGGCGTGATGGCGCACTATAACCTGCATGACTACATCGATGATCAAAAACACTGGCTCCACGTTTGGCAGAGCCATCTTGAAAACATCATCGGTGAGCCGTTCAGTTAATTGGCTGTTTCACACCTTCCCACTCTTTGACTGACTCCGACTTCCAGCGGTTAGGATTACCGGGAAAGTCCGGGGCGGGGAACGGCTTCGCAAAACCCCGCGGCATCGTGTCTGTGCTTTGCCATGACCAAAGGGTTTTACGTGAGATTTTGTATCGACTGGTCAGGTCTGACGTCAGCAAAATATCATCCATCATTTTTCTCCAATGGCCCGAACTGGGCCATTTCCAAAAGTAATATCAAGAAACCTGACCCGGCAGCGCGCGCAAACGACGCATACCTGTCATCGCTGTGGCCACGTAGCTAGCCTTACGGTTCACCACTTCCACCCAGACCTTCACTCCTTCAACTCTCACCGTGTACGTCTCCTTCATCTTGCTGCGGCCATAGTCGCCGTAACGTTCTGCATGAGTGGCCAGTGCTATGTCGCATGCCTGACGCGCTAACGGGGATTGCTGGTTGGCTCGGTTAATTAATCGCATGGTCACCGCCTTCTGGATTGGATGGTTGACGGAAAACCGCTCGGGACGGCGACCAATCGCAATATGCATCGGTTTCGGTATGCCCGAAAATTGCCTTACAGCGACGGATATGGGCGCAGTCGCCGCAGGTCTTACCCTTCGGGAGTTGCATTTTATCGGGGTCTGCCGGGTTATAATTCAGCTCAGTCATTCCAGGCCTCCAGCTCGTTCTGGATTTCCTCGTCGATCTCGTCATTGGTGGCGTCTTCGTTTAGATAGTCGCGCGCCTCTTTGAGATACTGTTCTCGGCGTTCGTGGTACCAGGCACAGAACTCCGGTGACCAGCCGCGACCATTACCTTGAAAATCAACCAGAGCGTTGTCCTCAGCCATACGCTCAACCATGCAGTCGGCAGTTGTAAGGGCGCATTCCCGGATGTAACCGCGAAGGTGGTGTTTGCGCCACCAAGGACTTACTTTCGAATCGCAACGTCCTTTGAACTCAATTTCCCAGCGGCGGATGCAGCGTGCGTTTAAAGATTTACTCATCTCGTTACCGGGAGGGTTCGCCCTCCCGCCTCCCTTAGGCCACGTATTCCGGTTTCATATCCGCCAAGGTGATGCTGAACTGATCGTGCAGTTCGTCGCCCAGATGACGTTTCGCCGTTGCAAGAACTCGCTCAACTTCCCCAAACCGTTCAGCTGCATCCGGTTCATCCGGAGACGGCAGGGAGTTGATCGCGGCTTCAACCTTGTTACGTGAATCAACCAGATAGTAGCGCTTCACTGCCTTATTCTTCAGCTCGGTGAATAGGGCCGATCCGAGCCAGACCTTCGCGCTTTCGATATCAGCACGCAGTGCTTTGGCGCTATCAACATCCTGTGCTGCATCTATGCGCTCGCGGAAATCATCAGCAAGAGAGTCGATATTTACTGATTTCTCCTGTGCGCTCTGCGTGGTTGTGACGGTGTCACCTGAAATTTCAGACAGGTTTACGTGCTTCGGTGCCGGGTTAATCTCTTTCTCAGTACGCGGCTCAACTTCATCTGGGCTGTAGACGCCGAGGATGACTTCAGGGCAGTACAAGCGTGCCCAGTACTTGACTGCCAGATAAGCGATCTGCTGTTTTGGCGCTGTTTTCCACAATGGAGAGTTACGTGTGGTGATATCTGCCAGGTAGATTGGCTCGCCCCAGGTGATTTCTTCTTCTCCGCGCAGTACGGCGCCAACCCGGATAAACAGGCCTAATTCATCACGGCCGTCTTTTTTCCCGGCGATCTTCTCCCAGTCACCGCCGTACTCGTAATGGAAGCGGCCAATAATGGCGCTGGAACTGGAAATCACTGCGTTAACCAGTTGCGCTTCGTAACCCAGAACGCCGTTGACCAGATGCGTTTTCTGGGCAACTGCGTATGGGTTCATTCCCCACTGCATAGCCTGCATGACGATCGCCATACAGTCGGCGGGCTTCCCCGCTAGGTGTTTGGGGACGGTGACGGCAGACTGCGCCATCAATTCAGCGAAAGAGGTAAGCTGGCCGAGCGCCTGCACGTTGAATACAGCGTTGCTGGCGGAAATGGTGTTAGGAGCCTGCTCAGTCGTAATGATGTTGGTATTTTGCATGGTCAAATCCTCCCTTAAGCCAGACGCAGCGCTTCAAGGCGGCGCAGGTCGAAGTCGTTCAGTTCGTCGGTGTAATCAGCGGTGATCGGCGCTGGCCATTCGCCTGTGTCAAAGCCGGTAGCGATAGCGCGCATCGCCTTGCGGTACTCGAGCATGCCCAGTTCCAGCAGTTCGGCGGATGCCTCGATGATGGCGATCCAGTGGTAGTTCTCGTCTTTGTTGACGAAAATCCAGAAGAACTGGTCCAGTGCTGCGGTCTCGCAATACATGGCGGCGCTCAGGTGATAGTCACGGTCGATGATTTCCCGGTGCAGTTTGGCGCGAAGGCCTTCCTGCTTAACGTTCCACATGCTGATGGTTTTCAGGTCGGCACCAATGCGCACGCCGTCCAGGTCGATCTCAAGGTCTGGACGAACGCGGACTTCCAGACCGGTTTCATCGTCAAAGCCAAAATAGCTGACCTCAACGGCGCGACTTGGGTGCTGGAGCAGCATCCCGGCAGTTGGGTGCTGTAGCAGGGCTTTCTGAATGGCCAGTGCGGTGCTCAGTTGCTGGCGGGTGACCAGTACTTTCCCTTGCGGATTCTCGCGCCACGCATCCAGCAGTTCGTCGGCAAAGACGGCGTCCGGGTTAACAGACTTCACGGTCTGAATCAGATCCGCCTTGGTACCGGACACTTTCAGCGGTTGCGGCTTCTGCGCTTCCTGCGCCACCAGGTCGGGATTGATGATTGCCAGTTGCTCGAGTAACGCATCACGGCTACCGCTGGTTTTCACCTGTGCTGGCAGAGTGGCGTTGTATTCCTTGATGCAGGCTTTCATCGCCGCTGCGGTCTGCTTCTGGTCCGCTTCGATACGCTGATACTCTTCAGGAAGCGACATATAGCTCTGACCAGTTTCCTCGACTGAACCACCCAGCGGCACCTGTGCTGGCAGAGTGGCGTTGTATTCCTTGATGCAGGCTTTCATCGCCGCTGCGGTCTGCTTCTGGTCCGCTTCGATACGCTGATACTCTTCAGGAAGCGACATATAGCTCTGACCAGTTTCCTCGACTGAACCACCCAGCGGCACCTGTGCTGGCAGAGTGGCGTTGTATTCTTCGAGCAAGGCTTTGATCTCATCTGCACTCAGCGGCGCTGGCAGACCTGCGTTGTAATCATCGATAAACGCGCGGATCGTTGCCGTCGTGGTGAATGCGCCTTCCGGAATTACAGGTTCAACGCTGAATTCGGCGTCCAGTTGTTCTGGTTGCAGCGCCAGCGCATGCACCAGGTTGCCCATGTCCAGCACCGGAGAGCGCTCTTTGACGATGGTCTTCTCTACGTGGCGGGCATTGAAGTACATCAGCGACACACGTGCGTCTTTCACCTGGGTTGAGCTGATACCGTTCGCTGCGTGATAAACCTCGTTCGGCAATCCTTCATAGCGGCCTGGCTCGAAGTAAGCAGGGTAAACAACAGCCGGTTCGTCTGATTGCGTTTCTGGCTCGGTTTGTGTCGCAAGTGGATCGGTTTGGTTTACAGAATCGCTATTTTGGGCGACAGAATCCGTATTCTGGCTCACATCGGCTTGCTGGCCGGTATATGACTCTTCACCAGTTTCCAGACTGCTCTCGCATGGCTGCACTTCATCACCAGCCTGTTCTTCATCACTGACAGCTTCTTCCATCTGCACATCGCTGGTGGCTTCCTCATTAAGTGGTGAACGGTCATCTATTTGTTGGGCGGTTAATGCGAGGTCTTCTGTGATCCATTTCGGGTCTGTAGGGTCACTAATCCCCTCGACATATTCGCCGCGGGAAGCTGCAAGAATTTTGTTTACCTCTTCGGCCGTTACTTTTTCCTGTTTCATAGGTACAGGCATAGACGAACGACCGCAGGCTATATCAACGAGCAATGGATCTGGGTTGGCGTGGTCGGTTTCCGTAAGTACTCTATTCAAATATTCTTGGTGTTTTACAGGATCAGCATAAAGCCCATCTGGTGTGGTTTTTACTGTTGCGATGATGCAGGCACGTGAGTAGTCCAGGCCACCAGGAATTGAAACGAATCTCTCTCGAGTCGCCAGCCATTCGGGATCGTCCATCTTATTCATGATGGAGTTTGCCTGCAGTTCTATATCCAGAGGGACGTTGTAAATATCAAATTCGCGGTCACGGGCACGTAGCGCCAGAGCAATCTCATGCTCCAGACCGAGAATGGTTTGCGGGAATTTACGGTCAGAGATAATTCCGCCGCCGGCGTTCGCACCTGAAGGTGTGCGATTAATGGTTGTTACACGATTACCTTTGCTCCACTCTTTAACCAGTAGGCCGCGGTCAATGTAATCAGTTTTGAACCACACCGTCAGGAACTGGATAACTGTTGCCAGCTCCGGTTTTTTACCGTCGACAGGGAAGACTTTCTTAACTGCATTCACAGCTTTATGAATATCGTGCTCAATGGCTTTTTTGAATGCTTCCACATTCTCAGCAGCCAGCAGCAGGTTCTGGACGTACGCGTCATCAGTGTCCATCTCAAGGCGGACAATCTCGTTTTTCTGCACGGCATCTACGTGATAGAGATATTCACCATCACCGATGAACTGAGCCAGTACGCGCTGGCGGAAAGGCAGGGTGGCAACAACGATCAGATTCGGTTGCTCTGTCTGCTGAGATTGCTCTACATTACCGACTTCACTATTAACGACATTACCATCAGCCTGGCTATTTTCTTCCTGCGCCGCATCGTCCGCTTTTAATTTTACGTTCCAGGTGCGCTGGTCTTCGGCCAGTTCGTAACGATCACACCAGGTGAAATCAATCTCACCTTCTTCTGGTAGGTCGTCAACAACCGGGAAATCAGTTCGAATCGGTTTGGCGTAGTCCTTGCCACGGCCCGTTTCGATGCCAGCATCTTCCAGCGCAACATCCAGCATCAGGTTGGCGCGAGCCTCAGTTTTTGCAGTGAACCAGACCACTGCATCTTGCTTTCCGGATTTCTGTGTAGCCCTGACTACATAAAAGAATTCCATGTGAGATCCTCATTTTTGGGTGTTAGAATCCCCGGGCCATTGATAGCGCCCATTGGGTTAACTTTGGTTTTAATGTTGTTTCCGGTGTAACTTTGGTCGGTACCACCGGACGTAGATCCCGCCTTGCGCGGGGTGTACGTTAGCCTTCGTGAGCCATCTGGTCGTGCGAAGCGCAACGTCTGGAACAGTACTCTTTCTCTTTGCGCGCCAGCAGTGAGCCGTTGCGATAGAGAAGGGTACTTTTGATTACTTCTTCCGGTTTAACCGGCTTGCCGCAGTAACCGCATTTCTTGTCTTGCATGACACTCTCCGTTAATGGCTGAGGCCATTCCCCAGACCGTTCAGATAAACTTCAACCAGCAAATCCCTGGTGTAAGTCATCTCAACGCCGCGATGCAGATACAAACGACCACGAGCATTAGCTGATGCCGTCCAGGTTGAATCCTTGTGTTTGACGAGCATTCCAGGCTGAACTGCGCCGCGGTTTACCGTCTGTGTACCGTAGTGCTGATGAACCATGATGTTCTCCACTATTGCTGAGTGAACTTCGCTGGTGATGCCGTGACGCTGATCTTCACAGTTGAGCGTTTTAACTCTGCAGTTCACCACCGCGAAGCTCACTTCTGTGTTTGCCCTTGTCGCCAGGCTGGCGGAACGTTTGAACTTGATGCGCTTAGTGTTTCGCGATGGGATGATAATGTACTATAAGTTCATTAAAGTAAAGTACCAATAGTACATTTAAGTGGTGTGGCAAGTTCATAAACGTATAACAATATGAACTTTAAGATTATTTATTTTTTTCTCTAGTCTTGCTATGCTCAAAAAAACACCAAGCAGGGTATTGCTATGGGCTTAGGTATGGATATGTCACGTGATGAATTGCTGGAAGATCGCGCAGCTTTCATAGCTGGTGAGATTGGTGGGGCGGTTGTTGAGTTGATAATCGACGGTGTGGTGATTGACTGTGAGGCTATTGTCGATCGACTGGAAGCGAAGCGAAAAACCGTGGGCAATATGATTCACAAAGGTGTATTGCGGGATGCAGCGGCGTTCGTGAGGAAGGGGCAATAATGGCCCGACTTTCTTTGCCGGGCAAATGGTGCTAGTCGGCCCAACCGGATTTTGTATTGATCGCCGATTCAGCCATTGTGTATTTTTGTACGGTATTATCTTTAAATAGAATGGTCAGTTCTTTCTTAGTGCCGTTCGTGCCGTTATGGAACAAGCCATAGAATGGAATGAATGAGGTTCCATTCACTTTAACTTTGGCAAATGAGTACTTCCAGATCTCATTACCACCATCGGTATAAGAGACTGCATCAGGAGAGCCAAACAAGGTTTTCACTTCAACCTTGGTCGTTTTCCCTTCATGAATTTTAGACTGAACACTTGTTTCAGTTTCACTTTTAAGTTTCTGATTTCCAGAAGACGCGCACCCTGTGAGGGTTACAGCTAATGCTACTGCCAGAGCCATTTTTTTCATTATGTATATCCATTGATTGCAATCGGAATCATCTTAACATTATGAATTATCTGGTCAAATAAAAACCCGGCGCGATGGCCGGGTTATTTGATGAAGTATTTAGAAAAGACAGCTATAAGCACGGTAACTACCAGGGCTATAACAATCTTCCATGTCTGCCCGTTTAGTTCCTTATGTAAATCTTCCTTCGTACACATGGTAGCCTTGATAACTGCCAAGTCTGAACTGATAGAGATAACTTTCTCTTCCAGTCTTTCAACTCGTTTTAGCATATCATCACCTCCGCCGTTACCACCGCTATAATCAATAGTATGGGGTAATGTGCCATCTTCTTCAATGGGCTGGCCGGTTCTAATATTTACTGGCTGTACCATGAAGATTACTCCACTTTTTCCATTGTGTTAGCCAGCCAGTTTTTTGCAATAACAAAATGGCAATCGTGGCTATCAATAAACAATCTGTTCTCCGACTCAACATGTCCAGTGTGAAGTAAAACCCTCACGGTATAAAGTCCTTCAGAGGGAATAGAAATGTTCGATAATAAAGTTGTAGAGAGGGCTATAAAGTCATTTCGATCGGAGACAGTTGTACCCATAAGCCTGGAGTCTACAGCCGGCGCCTTTCCTGGTATCAATGATTTTCCTTCAAACAAAACATCAACATCAAAACTGTACGGCCGGTTTGAATTTAGGATTAATCCCGCGGAAACATAAAAAGATAGTTTTCCAGGAAACTCACTCACTGTCCAACCTATGTCAGGATTGAATGGGCCTGAAGCACGCATGCCTTCTCTAATAAAAGTAGGATACGCGAATGCTATTTTGGGGTTGTCGTTATTGCTCATGTTTATCCCGTTTTATCCATGCTTCCTGTGTGTCTGAGAAGTGTTACTCCGCATCACCCTTAATCTGCCGCCCCATGTACTTGGCGTACGCCTTGTTGTACCGACCTTACCCAAACTCTATTCAGGCTACTGTTAATCGACTAACCATGCTTCCTGTAGGTCTGCGGCATGCTGCCGATCACCTTTCCGAAGACGAAAATCTTGTTCATCTCTTCCTTCTCAATTGGCTCCCACGGGCGATAGGTCTGGTTGTCTGAGATTACCAGTAGTTTGTCTTTCATCTTCTGAAGTCGCTTAACATGAGCTGTTTCGTCGTACAGGAAAGCGTAAATTCCATCACCATCAAAGTGTTGGATGCTGATATCGACAAAAAGCAGATCACCCGGCTCTATCGTGCCAGACATGCTGTCTCCGCGGACGTTGATGATGCGGATTTGTTCCTGCTTTCGTCCGTTGAACATTTGGCGCGCATCTTCAACTGAGTATTCCACAGAGCGAAGCACCTCCACGAACTCGCTATTGATCACGCCCGGGCCTGCACTGACAGATACATTGAGCACATCTATGCGAAATATTTCTGTCGATTTCTGCAAGCGTCCCTCAGATATTCCATCAGCCTCGCTGTCACCTAACAGGTAAGTTGAAGTTGTACCAATACTCGCAGCAAGCTCTTGCAGCTTCCCGCGTCTTGGAATTGATTCCCCGTTAAACCATTTGCTTACGGCCTTTGGTGTCAACTTCATCTTTTTGGCTATCTCAGCCTGACGACCATGAACCGGCAAACCAGCTTTATCGCAGGCCAGCGCTAGCCTATGGGAAAAGTCTTTTCGCGCTTTTTCTTCCTGAACCATAGGTTCAATCATAATATCTCTTGCGTGAACTATCAGTTCCGACATAATATGTACTTACAGTTCATATTGAGGGTTAAAAAATGCAACCAACAAGCCTTGGCGAAATCATCAAATTGATTCGCGTACCCGTGGTGGCCAAAGCATGCGAGCGGACTCCGCGAGCAATTTACAAGTGGATCAATAGTGGGTGCTTGCCACGTACTGATTACACCGGTGAGACAGCTTATGCATCGAAAATTGCTGAGGCCTCAGGTGGTCGCTTTACCACCACCCAAATTCTTGAAATCAGCAAACCAAAAGTAGCCTGACCGGCGCTTTAACCACGAAAGGGAAAGCACTATGCAATCACTTACGTACCAACAAAATACCGGATTCCATTCGTCCGCGATGATAAATCGCACTCAACAAGAGCATGGCGATAAACATGATGCCATTCGTGACGCGGTCCGCTCCTGGGCGGGCGCAGATGGTCAGGACGTAGTTACGGCTCTGATCATCGAAGAGTACCAGGCGCAAGGGGGAGACGAGATCACTTTCCCTGATGACCTCAGCCGACAGCGTCAGAAGCTTTTCCGCTTTCTGGATAACCATTTCAACAGCGAACGGTACCGCGAAAACGTTCGCCAACTGACTCCGGCAATTCTTGCTGTCCTTCCACTCGAGTTCCGCAGTCGCCTGTTACCAGAAGACAACGTTATGGCCCGTCTGGCTCGGCTGGAGAAAGAAACCAGTGAAGCAAAGATTGCCGTCGCGCTGGATGCGCCACGGCATCAGAAGCTGAAAGAGTTGAGCGAGGGGATCGTGGAGATGTACCGCGTTGACCCTGGGTTAACCGGTCCACTGATGGAGATGGTGCAGATGATGCTGGGGGCTATATGACCGGTTCAAAAATGGCGAAAGCCGCGGTGCGCGAACACCAACGGCTTTCTGGTGCAATTCATTGCGAAATCATTGCGGGGTAAGTATGCCTAACCACAAATTGTTTTGCCAGCGTGTCGGACCGCGACTGGATAAATCTTCCCTTAATTATTCTTCAGGAGGACTTAATGGCCGGGGACTGGATAAAGATGCGTACATCACTGGTCACCAGCCCGAAGGTGAACGGAATTGCGCGAATACTGGAGCGTTCACCGGAGGTGGGAAAAATGTTCACACTTTCGCATAACACCACGTTATCAGACGTTGTAACGCGTAACGTAACCCGTAACGTTACGGTGTCGTTACTAGTAACGTTTTGGTCTGCGGCAAATGAACACTCGCGTAACGGTGTATTTGAAAATGCAGACCTGTCTGATATCGATGATATTGTCGGAGTACCCGGTTTTGGGGCTGCATTATCAACCGTAGGCTGGGCCATTTATGATGCGGAGAATAACTGCGTCATTCTTCCAAACTTCAATGAATACAATACGTCAGGTGATATGCGCTCAGCTACGGCCAAGACAAATGCGCAGCGCCAGAAGGAGTTTCGTGAACGGAAAAAACTCCAGGAAAGTAACGTAACGAGTAACGTTACTAATAACGTAACGCGTAACCACAGAGAAGAGAAGAGAAGAGAAGATCTAAACCCAGAGAGAGAACGCGCGGGCGGAAGTCATTCTGGGGATGATATTTCTGGAAATCACCCACCTCTGCCAGCTATCCCTCCCAAACCTCAGAACGAGGATTTTGGGCCCGGTCTGGATTTTGGCCCATTGGGTAAATTTCCGATCACTGACTCATGGACCCCGTCTCCAGACTTCGTGCGTCAGGCTGCGCTCTGGGGTAAGAACGTCGGCACTGAGCCGGGTTACACCGCTGAAGAACTTCAGCAATTCCGTGATTACTGGATACCTGACGGCAAGGTTAAACACCAGTTGGCTTGGGAGCAGACCTTTGCCAACAGTCTGTTGCAATCGCGTGGTCACGGCCAAAGGACCGTCCATGTTGGACAGCGAGATCCCAACCGAATTTCTGAGCCAGATAAAACCATCCCGACCGGGTTCAGGGGGTAACGGTGAAAAACATTGTTAATTCTGGCAGCGCTCTTGAGCGCCTGAAAAAACTCATTCCGCCAGGCGTTCAGCCGAAGTTCACCAGCGCAGCAGAGCTGCTGGCGTGGCAGCGGGAAGAAGGCCTGAAACATTGCGAAGAGTTGGACAAGCTGAATCAGAAAGCGCGCACAGAGAAAATCTTCGGCCGCTCAGGAATTCAAAGCCTGCACCGCAGCTGCACGTTCGCGAATTATCAGGTTTCCGGGGAAGGTCAGCGCAAAGCCTTCACGATGGCAAAGAGCTACGCACAAAATTTCGGCGCTGGGTTCGCAAGTTTCGTGTTTAGTGGCGGGCCTGGTACCGGTAAAAACCATCTGGCAGCAGCGATCGGAAATCATCTCCTGTCCGGTGGCCAATCAGTGCTGGTGGTGACAATCCCTGACCTGATGCTGCGTGTTCGCGAGTGCTACGACGGTGGCCAGTCAGAGGCTTCACTTCTGGATGACCTCTGCAAAGTCGATCTGCTGGTACTGGACGAGGTCGGTATTCAGCGCGGAAGCAACGGCGAGAAAGTCATTCTGAATCAGGTTATCGACCGTCGCCTGTCGTCGATGCGTCCGGTGGGGATCCTGACGAACCTGAACCACGAAGAACTTCTCGGAGCGTTGGGCGCGCGGGTTATCGACCGTCTCCAGATGGATGGCGGAATGTGGGTGAACTTTGACTGGGGCAGCTATCGCAAGAACGTTAGCCACCTCCGGATCGTTAAATAACTTCGAGGGCAAATCACTATGGCAAGCAAATCACTGTGGGCAATTGTCGATTTTCTTCAGGTTAACCAGACCGTAACGCCGCGTCAGGTTCAGAGACTGCTGGGATGCGACTGCAAGAAGGCACACAACCTGCTGCTTCACCTGGTACGCAAAACGGTAGTAATCCGCACTGGCGAGCCGCATCGCCCGGTCTATTCGCTTCAGCCCGGTGGCGAGCAGAATATCAAGCAACTCAAATCGAAAGTGAGAAAAAACATGGTCACATCCGTATGCCGCACAAGTCCGGCTATGCAGCGTGTACTGGCGTTTTACGGGAGAGCATCAGCATGAAACCAGATGTTAAAAAAATCATCGCCGATATCAAGGCGACAAAAGGGAACCGCAAATTTTGTAATGGCCTGGCTGGCACACTCCAGGATGATAATTATGCGTCATCGATTTGCAAATACGTTAAAACCGTAACGCCGGAAAGAATCGATCTCCTGATTGAATATGCTGAAAAACTTGAAGCCGAAGTCACAGACATGGTAGTACAGCTCGCTAACGCCGAGAGCAAGTGCAGGGAGCTGGCGACGGAGAATGGGGGGCTGAATGACAAAATGAATAGGCTAGCAACCTGGCCTGGCATCGAGTTCTATTATTCCGCGTGGGAATTCTGCAACCTTGATGGAAACGATGCGCTTGAGTTCATGTGCGACGTCAAAAGCCCAGCCACCGACGCTTTCCTGGCTGAAGTGCGGGCGCAGGGTGTGGAGCTATTTGCCATCGAGTGGGGCGGCCATGATTCTCCATATGGTCAGGACGCGTATAACTTTGCAGACAAAATTCGCCAGGAGGCAGCCCAATGACAGCACTCAACAAACAGGAGCCGATCAAACATCCCGCAATTCGTTATCACGGTGGTAAGTTCCGCCTGGCACCATGGATTATCGATCAGATGCCAGAGCATGTTTGCTATGTAGAGCCATTCGGCGGCGCCGCAGGAGTGCTACTGCAAAAGCCACGCAGCTATGCAGAGGTTTATAACGATCTTGATGGTGAGGTGGTAAACCTGTTCCGCGTCCTGCGTGACCCGGAACTGAACCAAAACCTGCAGGATACCTGCGCATTGACGCCATATTCCCGCGATGAATTTTGCGCTGCGAGAGAGGCAACATCCGATCCGGTAGAACGTGCCCGCCGAATGGTTGTGCGTGCTTGTATGGGTTTTGGTTCTGCTGCTGGTATCGGAGTTCAGTCAGGGTTCCGTAGTGACAGCAAGCGCAAATACGCTACTGCCTCGCACCTGTGGGAACGTTATCCGGCAAATTTGGCCGCGATATGTCAGCGCTTGCAGGGTGTCATTATCGAGAATAAAGACGCACTGGCGGTGATGCGAGCCCATGACGCAGAGACAACGCTCCATTATATCGACCCGCCATATGTGCCGGAAACGCGAGTACAGGGTAATCGCTATTACAACCACGAAATGACCGTTGAAGGCCATGAACAATTGCTCGCTGTGGCCAGAACGATGACAGGCATGGTGATGATAAGTGGGTATGACACTGAGGTTTATAACGACATGCTAACTGGCTGGTGTAAGACAGAAAAAACATCACGAATCAGCGCAGGGCGAGGTACGAAAGTACGCACCGAATGCCTCTGGATTAACCCGGTAGCGCAGCGCAAACAGGAGTATGCAGCATGACAACTAACAACCACCCGGCGAACGGTCATGTATCGCTCGAGCGCCTGCACCAGATACGCGAAATACTCAGCAAAGCAGCAGCACAAAGCGACGGCGGTAATCTCGGCTACGCAATGGCTGATGCTGTGAAGGTGATTGATGGGGCTATTGCGGCATTTGGTGCTGAGCCTACACCAGTAGATATTGAAATGCTGGCCACTGTACTGAGAAACGCTCCGTTAGCGCCGTCAGATAGCCAGGGCAAGCCGAGAGCGCCGGTAGTGCCGGATGAAGATCCGCGAGATGCATTCGAGCGAACATTCAAAATGCCGAAGCATGTCACCCGCTGCGGTACCGGATATGCAGTAACGGCATATTCCGCATGGTTAGCCCATGATTTCGTTAGGATGTGGGAGGGCTGGAACGCTTGCCGCGCCGCCATGCTTCAGGGTGCCGAACCTGCAAGTAATTGCGATGAATTACCGCTGGACTACCTGCAAGGGCACAAAGACGGGCTGGAATGGGCAGCACAACTGGCAAAAGCAAATCATCCGGAAACTGGCGACTGGCTTTACGATGACCCTATCGAATTGTCAAAGGCGATACGCAAGGGGCCGGATATGCCATTATCCGATGGCAACTCTCCGGTGATTCAGGATGGCTGGATTAAGTGCAGCGAGCGGATGCCGGAAGACGAGCAGGAGGTTCTAACCAGGAACAGGATGGGGCATTGCTTTGTATCGTTCTTTGATGAGCATTCAGGGCTGTTTTTCGACAGAGTAGATGTGGCCGCCGCATGCTGTATAGAGCACATATTGGTAACCCATTGGATGCCACTGCCAGCAGCACCGCAGCAGGAGGAGTGAGGTGAGTACTTATCTTTTTTTCGGTTTCCTTGTTGTTTGCACTCTGTTTTGTATGGTGATGCTGTGGCGGGTGGTCAAGGTGGCAAAGTGGCGATTCAAGGCCCTCGAAATGAGTGCTGATGATTATCGGGCACTACCTGAATTTAATAAGATGTTGTGGATGATTTGGATATGGAGGCTAGAACGCTTCCCGAGATGTAATAAGCGGGCATGGCGGGAGACGAAGTGATGGATCAGCTACTGCAATATGCCACGAACCGGATAATTGAGCTGGAAAACCTGCTGCTGGTGAATGTTGAGGAAACTGTCTGGCCTGCCGAAGTAGGAATGGTATATAGCCAGATTGAAAGTGCCGGAGATCTCCCGGCACATCACCAGCGCCGTCTGAAGCATCACATCAACCGGATGTGGCTGGAGAAAATGCCGGTACCGTCGATTATCGCTGCGGCCCGGTCACTGGCCATCGCTATGGAGAAATACGAGTGAGAGAAATCATCGTTGATAACTTTGCTGGTGGCGGTGGCGCATCAACCGGTATTGAAATGGCGATCGGCCGCAGCGTTGATATTGCTATTAACCACGACGAGAACGCCGTGGCGATGCATACAACGAACCACCCTGATACATTGCACTATTGCGAGTCCGTGTATGAGGTTCGACCAAAGGTAGCTACCGCAGGCCGTCCGGTGGCGCTGGCGTGGTTTTCTCCAGATTGCCGCCATTTTTCTAAAGCTAAAGGCGCTAAACCTGTCGAGAAAGCGATCCGTGGACTGGCTTGGGTAGTATTGCGCTGGGGGCTGGATGTTGAGCCGCGGGTCATGAAACTGGAGAACGTCGAAGAGTTTAAAACGTGGGGGCCATTACTGGCCGGTGAAATGCGACCGGACCCGGACCGCGCAGGCGAAACTTTCGAGGCATTCATCGGCATGCTGACAACAGGCATCCCGGCTAACCATCCGGCGCTGGCAGAATGCTGCGAGTTTTTGAATATTTCACTTGATAGTGAGGATGCAGCTCGACTGGTTAAAGGTCTGGGCTATGTCGTTGAGTATCGCGAACTGCGCGCCTGCGACTACGGCGCACCGACAATCAGAAAACGTTTCTTCATGGTCATGCGCCGCGATGGGAAGCCGATTGTGTGGCCGGAACCAACGCATGGGGATCCGAAATCACCTGCGGTTCAGGCTGGCAGGCTGGCGCCATGGCGTACAGCTGCGGAGTGTATCGACTGGTCAATTCCGGCCCCATCGATATTCGGGCGCAAAAAGCCGCTGGCAGAAAATACCCTGAAGCGCATCGCGCGCGGCATACAGCGCTTTGTTATCGACAGTGCATCGCCGTTCATCGTGAAATGCAACCACACTACGACCAAAGGGAAATACGACTGTTTCCGTGGACAGGCACTGAGTGAGCCTTTGCAGACCATTACCAAAACCCATGGCTATGCGTTAGCCGTTCCACACCTGACAAAGTTCCGTACCGGCGCAACCGGGCTGCCCGTTACCGAACCGGTACCGACGGTAACTGCTGGTACATCAAAACGCCCGGGCGGGAATGGGCATGCACTTGGGATTGTTGAGGCTGCCATTGCACCATTTGTTGGCCGTCAGTTCGGTGCCAGCGTCGGACACCGGGCAGACGAACCGAGCGCAACCATCACAGCTGGTGGTGGCGGTAAATCTCAACTGGTGACGCCTACGCTGATTCAGATGGGATATGGTGAACGTCCCGGGCAAGAACCGCGTGTGTTGCGACTGGATAACCCGCTGGGTACCGTTACTGCAGGTGGGAATAAATTCGCGACGGTGAGCGCGTTCCTGGCGAAGCATTACGGCGGTAACTACTCGGGACCGGGCGTCGGTTTAGATGAGCCTGTTCATTCAGTTACCACGGTCGATCACCACGCAGTTGTCGCTGCGCATTTGATGGTCAATAACACAGGACATCCCGGCGGCACACTGGACAATCCGGCTCATACTGTAACGACAGGAAATCATCATGCTGCAATCACCTCTCACCTGGTAAAACTGCGCGGTACCTGCCGGGACGGGCAGCCAACCAGCGAGCCAATGCCAACGGTGACGGCGGGCGGGCTGCACGTAGGGGAGGTAAAAACCACTCTTGCTGTCGATGAATACGACGAATATCGCGCGCAGCAGACGCTTGAGTTTCTGCGAGAATACTGCGGCGAGGATTGCGACGGGCTGGTGACAGTTGACGGCATAACTTACCGCATAGTTGATATTGGCATGCGTATGCTGCAACCGCACGAGCTATACCGCGCTCAGGGATTCCCTGAGTGGTACATCATCGACCAGGACTATCGGGGTAAGAAGTATGCTAAGGACAAGCAGGTTGCGCGATGTGGTAATGCTGTTCCGCCGCCATTTGCTGAGGCGCTGGTGCGTGCTAATTTGCCGGAGCTTTGTCAGCAGAAACAAATAGCGGCGTAATAAAACATCGCTAATTCAACCCGCTACGGCGGGTTTTCTTTTTCGCTTCATCGATCCCTGCTACGATTCACTTACTTTTACTGATGGGAATAGGGATATGAAGAAAGTTCTTGTTGTTTTATTGGTGTCACTTTTTTCACTGACAGCAACGGCAGCAAACAAGCCATGCTCAGGTAAGAAAGGCGGAATATCGCATTGTTCGGGTGAAAAATTTGTTTGTAATGATGGCTCTATCAGCAAGTCCAAGAAGGTTTGCCAGAAATAGTTATCAATAAATAGCACTCACCATCAAGATTAAACCCGCTACGGCGGGTTTTTTCTTGCATTGATTTTCCATTATCAACTGTACATAATGTCAGTGTCAGCCTGAACAACTGACAACTTGATGCGCCACGGAGAGTACCATGGCGCACGAACTACAACTCATTAAGCAATCATCAGGAATCCTGATCCCCGCTACGCCGGAGACCAGCGATATTCTGCAATCAAAAATCAAACTCGGCGCCGTGCTGGTAGCCGAATTTCGTCAGGTGAGGAATCCCGCATTCCATCGCCGTTTCTTTGCGCTCCTGAATCTCGGGTTTGAATACTGGGAACCTACTGGCGGGGCGATATCCAGCAATGAGCGTAAGCTCGTAAATGGTTATGCTAAATTCCTCGCGGCATTTGGTGGAAACGAAGGCGCTCTTTTGGATGCTGCCGAACAGTATCTGGACCGTATCGCTGATAAGCGCGCAGGTAGCATCAGCATCTGTAAATCCTATGATGCTTATCGCGCCTGGGTGATTGTCGAGTCTGGCCACTATGACGCTATTCAGCTTCCTGACGGAACACTTCGCAAACATCCCCGCAGTATTGCCTTCGCCAACATGGACGAAACCGAGTTCCAGCAACTGTACAAAGCCGCACTCGATGTTCTGTGGCGCTGGGTATTGTCCCGGGCATTCAAGGACCAGCGTGAAGCGGAAAACGCCGCAGCGCAGCTCATGAGCTTTGCGGGGTGATGGCCATGAAATATTCCTGGTTTCACCATCACGAATGCACAACCGAGCATGCCGACGAGCTGGTGGCGAACTACCAGCGCCGCGGCGTCAAAGTCGAGCGCCGTCTGAACCGCGACAATATCACCTGGACTGTCAGCGTGCAGTTGCCGGAAAGCGAGAAGGCACCGCGCCCAAGCCGCGTCTGGCAAAACAAGGCGTGGGGGTGAGCATGGCTAAGTTACCGCGCCGTAAGTGCGCCAACAAAGAATGCCGCCAGTGGTTCCATCCGGTGCGTGATACGCAGACCGTCTGTGGTTACGAATGCGCCAGCGCTGTTGGCAAAGAGCAGACGAGAAAAGCGCGGGAAGATGCACAGCGTAAGGAGTCTGCCAAGCAGCGCGTCACTGAAAAGAAAGAACGTGCAGCCTGGCGCCAGCGTAAAGCTGCAGTTAAGCCGCTGAAGCACTGGGAGGATTTAACGCAGCGTGTAGTCAATGACTATATTCGCGAGCGTGACCATTATTTGCCATGCATCAGTTGCGGGACGTTCGAAACCGTCCAGTGGGAAGCCGGGCATTACCGCTCACGTGGGAAAGCGTCACATCTACGCTATCACGAAGACAATATCAGTAAACAGTGCCACCACTGTAACGTGCAGTTGTCGGGCAATCAGCAGCAGTACCGCCTTGGCCTTATCGAGAAAATCGGGTCTGAGCGCGTTGAGGCTCTCGAAAACAACAACGTTCCACACCGATACACCATCGAAGAACTCGAATCCATCAGGAAGCATTACAGCGCATTGCGTCGAGAGTTAATTAAGAGCAGGGAGGCAGCATGACACCAGAACTGATTGAAATCCTTCGCGTTCGCTGGCAGCGATTGCGCTTATACCACTTTCCCGGTTCTGTGCTGACGGACTACCGAATACTGAAGAATTACGTGAAAACTTATGCTGGAGAAGCGCTATGAACCTCGAAAACACAGTGAAATACCACTTTGCAAAATCCACTCTGATTAGCGATTCTCCGCGTGCTACCGCCTCTGATTCACTGACTTGCACCGACATCATGGCGGCAATGGGCATGACTCAGGAACGCGCTGCCATGGGGTACAGTGCTTTCCTCGGCAAGATGGGCATAAGCAATAACGACCGGGAGCGGGCGATCGGACTGCTGGCTGAGTATGCGATGACCAAATGTGACAAGGTTGCCGCACTGCGTAAGTTGGATTCCGGGGTTAAGCCTAAGGTGATGCACCAGTTGGCCACCTTCGCTTTTGAAGATTACTCCCGCAGCGCTGCGAGCGTTAAGCAGTGTGATTGTTGCAGCGGGCAGGGATTTATTGAGGCCGACGTGTTCACAATGAAATCTCATTATTCAATGAGGATTCCTCAATGGGCGAAAGAGCTTGGTCAGTCACCGAGTGATTTCGAGGTTAAACGACAGGTTCGAGAGGTGGTTCGAGTGCTGTGCTCGAACTGCAAGGGGAAGAAGGTTGTCAGTTGTGCCTGCAATGATTGCCGGGGACGTGGGAAAGCCGTAGACCAGAAGGAAACGAAGAAACAGGGTGTGCCGGTTATGACTGACTGCAAGCGCTGCGGCGGGCGTGGATATGAACGCATTCCTTCAACTGAGGCCCACGCAGCTGTTTGCCAGATTACGGATGTAATCAGCCTGGATACGTGGAAGAAGTCCGTTAAACCGTTCTATGATCAGCTGATTACGAAATTCGATATTGAAGAGGCATGGGCAGAAAACCAACTGAAACAAATAACACGATAACGGCTATGGAAGTTAATTCCAGCTATTTACTTTTCCCGAATCTGTGTTAATTTTATCCCAACGATGGGTTAATGCCTTCGTTTCAAGCCCCGCGGATAACACCGTGGGGCTTTTGCGTTTCTGGAGGTAACGGCGAGGCGCTACCCTCGCCTTAACATTAAGGGAGGGTTTTCATTACGCTATCAATCTCCCTTCCTTCAAATCTTGAAGTCCAGCCGCAGGAGCCGCAATGGTAAGGAAAGTTATCGAACCCGCTACCGACCTGTTTAAGACAGTTGGGGCAATAAACCGCGCTGATATACCCACCCGCGGGATTTTTTCTAAAGGCCGCACCCATGTGCTCGACAAACTCATCCTTTGCCCGATAAGCCGCTATTTCCTTCTCAAGTTCTACGTTCTTGGCTTTCGCCTCGGCAAGTTCTGCTATGGTGGCAGCATGGGCTTTTTGAAGTACGTCGATCTGCTCTCCAATGAAAGCGATGCGCTCGCGCAGGACCTCGTTACTTTGCACAGCAGAAAGCGCACCGATCCCGTTTTTAAGGGACGCGATAAGTAATCCTACATCCATGGTCATTCCCTAATTGTCTGTGGAATGACCAATTTAGCAATTTCCTTTGTCTGTGGAAAGCAGGGAAACCACGTGCCGGGCGTGGATAAATATCCCGGTATTGAATCGACTGTTGGCACCCGCTGGGGCTTTTTTATTTCAGGCTTCCGGGAATCATCCGCTACGTGCTTTGTTGATAAATCCAGCCCGTGAAGCCTGACCCTCTACACACGGAATAACTATGTCTGAGCCAATCACAATTGCCAGTGGGGTGACCTCCGCTACGGTAGGGATCACTTTCGCCACTATGTTCCCGGAGGCGACGCCTGGCGTAATGTTATGTGCGCTGGCCGGAGCGGCAATGTATGTGCTGACCTCAGAGCCTCATCAACTCTGGAAACAGATGCTCTTCGCGGTCATCTCATTCATGGGGGGCGTGTTCTTCTCAGTTCCCATGGCCAAGATAATCGCCGGGGTCATCAATACGGCCCTTGGCCTGTTGCAGCCGCCGGTCAGTATCGAAGTCTCACCGAATGTTGGTGCGCTTGTAGCTGCTTCCGTTTCCGTCGCAGTCCTGCTTCGAGTTGTTGCCAAGTCGCGCAACGGCAAGATGCCCGGGCTGGAGGAGGAAGGGAAATGACATGGCATTCCGTCATCGTGGATGCAAACGCGATTATCTGCATGGCGATCGTGTTTCGTCTGATGTTCTTCAGTAAGACAGGACGCAGGCACCGCCCGGGTTATGCCTGGATGGCTTACTTCCTGATCCTGTCGGCAGGCTTCACCGCTTTCCGTATTCTTCTCGGCCATTACAGCAACGTGGACCCGGGTGAATTATTCCTCAACCTGGCCATATGCATTGCTGTCTGGCGAGCTAAAGGCAATCTGGCAAAAGTCGTAAGGGCTGACTGATGACCAAAGACGATATCTTCAACAGCATTCTCGGCAAAGAGGGTGGCTACGTTAATCACCCGAACGACAAAGGCGGCCCGACGAACTGGGGAATCACTCAGGCAACGGCACGCGCCCATGGCTTTACCGGTGATATGCTTAACCTGACGCGTCAGCAAGCTCTCGAAATACTCGAGGCTGATTACTGGTATGGTCCCCGCTTCGATCAGGTAGCTACCGTGTCGCCGGCCATCGCCGCCGAACTGTGCGACACCGGCGTGAACATGGGGCCATCAGTGCAAGTGAAGTGGTTCCAGCGCTGGCTGAATGTCTTCAACGACCAGCAGAAGCTTTACCCAGACCTTATTGACGATGGTCAGATTGGCCCGCGCAGCATCAGCGCGTTGAAGTCCTTCCTGGCGAAACGCGGTAGTGAAGGGGAATCAGTATTGCTCCGTGCACTGAATTGCAGCCAAGGGCAGCGCTATCTCGAGCTGGCAGAGCAGCGCCCGGCTAACGAGTCATTCGTGTATGGCTGGGTACGGGAGCGCGTGAGCCTATGACGAAACTGAAAGCTATTCTGGCTGCTATCGGCTTCGCAATCCTTATGGTGCTCGGTGCCTTTGGCCTGGGCAGCATGCGTGGTCGCGAAAAGGCCGAAGCCAAAGTGGATAAACAGCGCACCGACGAGAACGCTGCCGCCACCAAAGCAGCCGCCGAACGCCGCGTCGAAGCAACCAGAGAGGCCAGCAATGTACAGCAGACTGTTAGCCATATGCCTGATGACGATGTTGATCGGGAGCTGCGCGCAAACTGGACCCGCAAAGGTTGAGGTCATCGATACAGGATGTGACTGGGTGAGCGCGATTCGCCTTACTGAGCACGACATCGAAGTGATGGACCGCCAGACGAAGCGCGACATCCTGGCGCATAACAAATCGTGGCAGGCGAACTGCAAACAACCAACCGATAGCAGTTTATTAACTCGGTGATTAAGTGCTAAGTTGTGGCTATTTTAGATTAAAAAATAATCAATCGTGGTATGATAGACCTCATTCTTAGAGGGGTTAAAAATATGTCATTCTTCGATTACGCACTTAAACGCGTTGAAGCGGCGACCAAAACAACAGTGGCTTGCCCGATATGCGGCCATAACTCGAACCACCCGTCCACAAAAGTACGGCAAGAACTACCGTTGCTCTGCCCTCAATGCAAATCACTGTTTGTCATTCACAGATAACATGCGACCTGCTGAATATAACCGCCTACGGGCGGTTTTTTATTGCCATCACCATGGGCAGAACTATCGTAATGGCAATATTGAGCATCGTTACCAACTTTTCATTGTTGCTGTGTATCTATAATCTCAGACGTGCTCTTATCGATTTCTTGTAAAATATGCTCAACCTGGTTATTGAACCCCTTGAATTTAATGACACGCTTAGTGATTTTTCTTCCCTCACCATTGAGCCCAAGTGACACTTTCTCAGTTGAAGCTTTTGCGCCTAATTCAGCCGATGCGGAGCCATCATAGAACTCTTCAATTTCAACTTCTTCAGCCGCGAGAATTCTTCTTGCTATAGCGAGTTCTTGTTGGACTTTTGCCTGAGATTGAAAAACTAACGACTGAAGTTCCGCCTTTTGGGCTTCATCAGATAGTTGGGCTGAAGTCTGTGCGCTATCAGTCGATTTTTTACTAAAGGCTTCAATAGCCTTTCGTGCCGCTAATTCAATAACTAAACCGGTAGCTCCGCCATAAAGTCCTAACATCAGTTTTACCCTGTAGAGTGTGGTTGATTGAGGTATCGGCAAAGTGATTAGATAACTTAACTCTAATCGAATGATTTTTTCACTTTATTTTCAGTCGTCACAATCTCTAAAAAGGAATGTCTAATGAGCAAGCCGGACTGGGAGGCTATCGAATCGGCTTACCGGGCCGGAGTGATGTCCCTCCGTGAGATTGCATCGCAGAACGGCATCAGCGAAGGCGCTATCCGTAAGCGTGCCAAACGTGATGAATGGTCTCGTGACCTCAATGCGAAGGTGAAAGAGCGTGCAGACGATCTGGTACGCAAAGCCGAGGTACGCAAACAGGTACGCAGCGAAACGGTACTTTCTGAGCGCGTACTAATCGAGGCCACTGCCGAGGTGATTGCTACGGTGCGCATGGAGCATCGCGGTGACATACGGCGAGCCAGGGAGATCACCAATGCTCTGTTTGATGAGTTGGGCGCTGAGTGTGCGGACGTAGCTTCTCTTCGTAAGCTGGGCGAGCTGATGCTTGAGCCGGACGAGAATGGAC
Organism: Citrobacter sp. Cpo030; assembly: GCF_030333005.1. Lineage (NCBI taxonomy): Bacteria > Pseudomonadati > Pseudomonadota > Gammaproteobacteria > Enterobacterales > Enterobacteriaceae > Citrobacter > Citrobacter sp. Cpo030. Next base: position 91,672 of record NZ_JAOWGT010000072.1, read on the forward strand.
GCGATAAGCTCAACGAGATTTACCACTCAATTATCAGCATGCCGGAACGAGTCAAAGCAGTGAAAGCGTTGAGTGATGCGATGAAAAACCTTGTCGGCCTTGAGCGCCAGGCATATGACATTGGCGAGAAAGAGCCTGCTAAGGACGTCACTCACAACGTAATGCTGGTACCAACCAGCGACAATGTGGATAGCTGGGAAGTAGCAGCACAGAAGCAACAGAGCGAGGTTCTTGGTGGATGAATTACAAAGCCGTCTGGAAACCTTTGCCGGGATCGCAATCGCTCTCCCTGAGTTGCCCGTGTAACGAAATTCTGTACGAGGGTACTCGTGGACCGGGTAAAACCGCCGCGCAGTTGGCGCGCTTCCGTCGCCTGGTCGGTCTGGGCTATGGCTCGTTCTGGCGTGGCGTGATATTCGATACCGAGTATAAAAACCTCACTGACATCATCACCCAGTCAAAGCGTATGTACCGCCTGTTTAACGACGGTGCGCGCTATCTTGCATCCGCATCTGAACTACGCTGGGTGTGGCCGACTGGTGAGGAGTTGCTGTTCCGCTTCGGGAAAGAAGAGGGCGACTACTGGGATTACCACGGCCAGGAGTTCCCGTTTATCGGGTTTAACGAGCTGACCAAGCAGCAGTCGGGTGAGTTCTACGAGATGATGTTCTCCTGCCGGCGATCATCTTTTCGGCCCGAGAACTACCCGAGGGATGATGGCTCACTGCTGAAGCCGATTCCACTGGAGACATTCAGCACCACAAACCCGTTTGGCATCGGCCACACATGGGTTAAGAAGCGCTTCATTGAGCCTGCGCCGCGCGGCACCATCATTCGCGAAACGCAGAAGGTGTTTAACCCTCAGACCGAGCGAGAAGAGGACGTGACGCTGACGCGTGTCGCTATCCACGGTTCGTTCAAAGAGAACCCGTATCTGGATCCGCAGTACATCGCGACGCTGATGGCAATCAAAGACCCTAACCGGCGCAAAGCCTGGGTAGAGGGTTCATGGGATGTCACCAGCGGTGGTCGCTTTGACCATCTGTGGAATGCCTCGCATCACGTGATTAAGCCGTTCCGCATTCCCGATAGCTGGACGGTTGACCGCTCTCATGACTGGGGAGAATCGAAGCCGTTCTCCAACCTCTGGTGGGCGCGGGCTGACGGCACCACCGCTGAGCTGCCTGATGGTCGCCAGTTCTGCCCGCCTGCCGGGTCGCTGATCCTCATTGGCGAGTGGTACGGCTGCCCGCCTGATGAGCTGAACAAAGGGCTGAATATGTCATCCACCAACGTTGCTAAGGGCGTGGCGTGGATTGATAAGCGTCTGGTGGGAGAGGAGCTTGCTGAGCCTGAGGAGATAAAACTCAACGGGGTGACGCAGGGGCAGCTGAACATCATGCCCGGTATCTGCAAGAAGGTTGTTCCCGGACCTGCTGACGGGGCTATCTACAACACCGGTGATGACGAATTATCTATTGCCCAGAAAATGGAATCCCAGGGCGTTAAATGGGTGCCATCCAACAAGAAGCCGGGTTCACGCGTGAACGGCGCGGCACTGTTTGCTGACATGCTGGAGGCCGTCATTGAGGGCAAGAAGCTGGAATCAGGTATGCCAGAGAAACCAGCATTCTACGTGTTTGACTACTGCCGGGGCTGGATTAGCCGTGTTCCGGTTCTCGTTCGCGACAGTAAGAACCCTGACGATGTAGACACACAGCAGGAAGATCACGATTGGGATGGCACGCGCTATGCCGTCCTACATTCACCGCCGAAGAAAGTCGGCAAAGTCACCAGCCTGAGGCTCTAAACCCATGCCTGATATTTCAACCCCCAATCTGGACTATGGGAACATGGTGCAGGCGTGGGACATCAACGACGCCCTGATGGGCGGCACGCTGTACATGCGCCAGCTTGGTGAGGCTTATCTGCCGCGCTGGCCAAAAGAGGACAAAGAGGATTACAAAAAGCGCCTGGCTGTGGCCACGCTTCTTCCTGCCTACGAAGAGACCATCAACCAGAACGTTGGCCGCGTATTCGCTGAGCCGATCCAACTGGGCGAGAACGTCCCGGATGCGCTGCGCGAGTTCTCGAAGAACGTTGACCTGGAAGGCAGTCGCCTCGATGTCTGGTCGCAGGCGTTCTTCAGCCTGGCAATGCAGTATGGCCTTTCGCACGCTCTGGTGGATTATCCCCGGGTGGACGCCGAAAAGGTGAAGACCAAGGCGGATGAAAAGGCTATCGGCGCGCGGCCGTACGTCACCATGCTAAATCCCCGTCAGGTGATCGGCTGGAAGTCAAAGATAACCGGCGGCAAGGTGGTGCTCACCGAACTGCGCATCAAAGAGGTGGTAGTCGAAGACGGCGATGATTTCGGGCAAACAAAGGTCGAGCAGATTCGACTGCTGACGCCCGGGCAGGTGCAGATTTACCGCAAGGCCACCGGTGCCGACGGCCAGGCGAACTGGACGCTGCACGAGGAATGGCAAACATCCCGCAGGGATATTACCCTGGTTACGCTCTACACCAAGCGCACTGGGTTTATGTGCGGTTCTCCGCCGCTGTTGAACATGGCGCTGTTGAATGTGAAGCACTGGCAGAGCCAGAGCGAGCAGGACAACATTCTGCACGTCGCGCGCGTCCCTCTGCTCACGGTATTCGGGCTAGAGGATGGGCAGGAACTGGTAATTGGCTCTTCGTCTGCAACTCAGTTCTCCGATCGACAGAAACAGGGATTGGAATATGTCGAGCATACTGGAACCTCAATTAGTGCCGGTAAAGAGTCGCTAACCGACCTGGTGGAGCAGATGCGCCAGGCAGGCGCGAAACTGCTGCGCACTGACAACACCTCAACCAAGTCTGTTGACCAGACCTCAGAAGAGAAGATGCAGGAGCAGTCACCGCTCTACACCATGGCAACCAGCCTAGAGGATGCGATCGACAATATCCTGCAGATTATGGCTGAGTACATCGGTGAATCCGAAGGTGGTAACGTCGATGTCCGCACCGAGCTGGATGTCGAGTCGAAAGAGTTCAATCCTCCTGCTGCACTGGCCATTCAGTCGCTACGTCAGGGCGGTGACCTTCGCCGCATAGATGCGATTAAATCCCTGCAAAAACTCAACCTGATTGATGCCGATGCAGATCCGGAGAAGGTCCTGGACGAATTGCTGGCTGAATCATCGTCTCTGGATACCAGAACGTTAGACGAGGTATAGCATGGTCCGCTCTGTCAATGACCGCCTTCAGGACGAGACCATAGCGCATGGCCTTTATGTGACGCGCTACGGTACTGGCGTTGCCCGGCGAATGGTCGCGTTGCTGAACAGAATGGATACTGACCTAGCTTTCAAACTGCTGGTGCTTCTGGACGGCAAACGGGCTGATACCTACAGCGCCCGTCGCCTGGCATCGCTGCTGGCTGGTGTCCGTGACCTGAATCAGCAGGCCTACGAACCGGTTAACGCGGCGCTGGCACGCGAACTGACGCGCTACGTTGAATATGAGGCCGGGTATCAACTGGACCTGTACAGCAGCATCATCCCGCAGCAGATCCTTAAACACGTTCCGCTGCAAAGCATTGCACCTGAGCAGGTCTACGCAGCAGCAGCAGCGCAGCCGTTCCAGGGGCGATTACTGAAGGAGTGGGGCCAGAAGCTTGAAGCCGACCGTCTGGACAAAATCACCAATGCTGTGCGCTCCGGCTTCCTACAGGGCGAAACGGTAGAGCAGATTGTCCGACGGGTCGCCGGCACGCCAAAGCTTAACCGTGAAGATGGGGTTATCAACTCATCCCGGCGCGACCTGGCGGTGGTAACCCGCACCGCGGTGAACCATATGGCAGCCACGGCGCGACAGGAGTTCGCCCAAAGCAATAGCGATATCGTCAAAGCCAAGCAGTGGTCATCCACGCTGGACACGCATACCAGTCAGTGGTGCATCATCCGCGACCGCAAGCTCTACACCCTCGACGGCAAGCCGCTGGGGCATGTGGTGCCGTATCTGCGCGGCCCCGGCAAAATTCACTTCTGCTGCCGCTCCGGCGAAATCCTGATCACAAAGTCATGGGAAGAGCTAATGATCCCCCGTGATGAGCTGAGCACCGCCACGCGCGCGTCGATGGATGGGCAGGTGCCAGCGCATACCAGCTATGCCGACTGGCTCGCCAGGCAGCCATACGCGCGGCAGGAGCAGGTGCTGGGCGTTACTCGCGCGCAGATGCTGCGTGACGGCAAAATCACCGTACCGGAGATGTTCAACGATGCCGGGGAGTACCTGACCCTGGACGAACTGCGCCGGGTGGATACGGCGGCGTTTAAGGGGTGATCATGCCTCAGATAATGGTTGGCTTGGTCTCGATTGCATTGGGGCTGGCGGCAATAATCATATCCTCGCGAAGTATCTACGAAATGTGGCGCTTCATGAGGGAGCAAAAGAACAAATAGGTCGCTTCGGCGGCCTTTTTTTATGCCTGCCGCTAAGCGGATGCGACGCGGTGCCCGGGTCGGATGACCCTTTACGTATGGCCGGAAGGCTGGAGCAAAAACAATGAAACTGAAACTTGATGCTAACGGAAATGTGGTCGTTGAAAACGGTATGCCTGTGTACATCCATGATGACGGCAAAGAAATCCCGTTCGATGCGGTCGCAGCGATGACCAAAATCACCTCTCTGAATGGCGAGGCAAAAACTCACCGTGAAGCGAAGGAAGCGGCGGTAGCCAATCTCGCGAAATTCTCTGGCATCACCGACCCGGCCAAGGCGCTCGAAGCTCTGGAAATGATGACCAAAATCGACCAGAAAAAACTGATCGATGCTGGTGCTGTTGACCAGGTAAAGGCGGAGATCACCAAAGTTTTCCAACAGCAGCTGGACGAAGCGAACGGCAAGACCCAGCAGCTGGAAACTCAACTCTACGACGAGATGATCGGCGGCCGCTTTGGTGGCTCTAAGTTCATTTCCGAGAAGATGGCGATCCCGACTGAGTTCGTTCGTTCCTACTTCGGTCAGAACTTCAAAATCGAAGAAGGGAAGGTTGTGGCCTACGACGGCCAGGGCAATAAGGTGTTCTCACGCGCCAAGCCCGGCGAGTTAGCCAGCTTTGATGAGGCCCTGGAGTCTCTGGTCGAGTCGCATCCGCAGAAAGATTACATCCTCAAAGCGTCCGGCAACAGCGGTGGTGGTTCTCACCAGTCACAGCATCAGGCCGGGCAAAAAACCATGAAGCGCGCTGCTTTTGACGCCTTACCGCCAGTTGAACAACAAACGGTAATTGGCGGCGGCACGAGCATCGTTGATTAATTGAAAGGAAACCTGAATGTCCAATACCCTTACTGGCCTCATCCCAACCATCTTCACCGCGCTTAATCGCGTATCCCGCGAGCAGGTGGGCTTTATCCCCGCGGTGGCCCGTAACGCTAAGGCCGATGCCGCAGCAAAAGACCAGACCGTGACCGCGCCCGTTGCACCGAAAACCACCACCGTTGATATCACCCCGGCGGCAATCGCGCCAAACGACGGCGATCAGAACATCGGTACCGTGGACGTCAAGATCACCAAATCCAAAATGGCCCCAGTCAAATGGAATGGTGAAGAGCAGCTTGCTATCGGGCCATCAGGTACCTATGACATTGTCCTGGCTGACCAGTTCTCTCAGGCCTTCCGCGCGCTGAGCAACGAAATGGATGCTGACCTGGCAGCGCTGGCCTACAAATCTTCCCGCGCCGTCGGAACGCCTAAAGACACCCCGTTTAGCATCAAAGACGACCTGTCTGATGCAGCGAACGCTCGCCAAATTCTGACCGATAACGGCGCCCCTACCACTGACCTTCGCATGGTGCTGGGCGGCGAAGCGATGGCGTCCATCCGTGGTAAGCAGTCCGTACTGTTCAAAGCAAACGAAGCCGGTACCGATCAGTTGCTGCGCGAAGGCATCATCGGCCGTGTGATGGGTTTTAACCTGCATGAATCTGCCAACATCAAGCGTACCGCGAAAAGCACTGCGGCGGGTTATAAGGTAAACGGCGCGAAGAAAGAGGGCGACATCATTATTGCTATCTCTGCTGGCACTGGCGGTATTGCTGCCGGGACCGCAGTGAAGTTCGATGGCGATGACAACCAGTACATGGTCGTAGCGGCAACCTCTTCGACTATCACCATCGGCGCACCGGGCCTGCGTCAGGATCTGGCAGATCAGGCAACTGTCACTGTGCTGAGCGAGTTCGTGCCAAACGTTGCCTTTGACCGTAACGCATTCCTGCTGGCTTGCCGTACTCCGGCCATGCCAAAAGGCGGCGATACCGCTGACGACGTGATGAACGTAACCGATCCGATCTCTGGTATTACCTTCCAGATCGCGCTGTACCGCCAGTACCGTCAGGTGCGTTACGAGGTTGGTGTGGCGTGGGGTGTGGCCTCCGTTCAGCCTGAACACTCTACCATCATCATGGGTTAACCCAGGGGGCTTCGGCCCCTTTGTTATTCAGGAGGCCCGATGGCCGGATTAACCAAAGAGCAGCGTGCGCAGCGTGAAGCGGAAAATCTTGCAGCTCAGCAGGCCGCTGATAATAACCCTGCCCAGCAGGAACAGCAGCAGGAACAGCAGCAGGAACAGCAGCAGGAACAGCAGCAGGAACAGCAGCAGGAACAGCAGCAGGAACAGCCTGGTATTGAGCTGGTTGTCATGGTGCGTGATATTCCAGAGTTTCCCAACGGTCCGCTAAGCGCTGAGGTTCACCCTGCTGAAGTGGATAACTGGCTGGCGCTGGACTGGCGTCTGGAGGAATAACCATGCTGGTTGCCGATCCCCATTCTCCTGACTTCAACAGTTACGCCAGCGTTGTTGACCTGCGCGCGTTCGCGGCGGGGCGCGGATATACCGTACCTGCCGATGATGGTGAGTGCGGGCAGATGCTGATGCAGGCAATGGATTATCTGGAAGGTAAGTCATGGCGCGGGCAGCGCAGCGTTGCTTCACAGCCGCTGTCCTGGCCTCGCTCTGGCGTGCGCTTCGATGGCGTTGACCTGCCGGATGACTCCATCCCGCAGCGCCTCGTTGATACGCAGTGCCGTCTGGCTATCGAGTCGCAGGAGATTGACCTCACGCCGTCGGTAGCTGGTGGTGGTGCAGTGACGATGGAGCGCGTCGAGGGCGCTGTGACAGTTCAGTACGAACCGGGCACGAACAAGACTGCGCCGTCGTTCCCCTGGTTTTATTCCTCGCTGCGCGGGCTGGTGGTCGGTGGCAATCAGATCCGTATCGAAAGGGGGTGATATGCCAATCGACTATCGGCGCATGCGCGCTACGGCAACGCGGCTCCTGAAGAATAACGGCAAATCCTACCAACTGACCCGAGGCGGTACCACCACCCGCGATCAGTACGGGAAAGAGATTACCACCGAGCCTGTTATCGCGACCGTTATCGGCGTTATCACTGAATACTCCACTCGTGAAATCGACGGCTCTCTGATTGCTACAGGCGATAAGAAGCTGGCGGCCACGTTTGAAACTGAGGTGCGCATCGGTGACATCATTGATATCGACGGCCAAAAGTGGCGCGTGGTACAGCCGAATCCGGTTAAGCCGGCAGACGTGTTGATCTCCTATAACATCCAGCTAAGGACCTGATATGACCAGCTCCGTAAATCAGCCGTTCCTGGCTGCTATTCAGCTGTTCGTTGATGGCTCAAAGCAGGAGGTTGACGAGGCGGTGCGCCGGACGGGTATCAAAATCCTGGGTAGATTGGTGGAGATGTCACCAGTCGGGCAGCCGGAGACCTGGCAAGTGAACCAAACCGCCTCTGTTTATAACACTGCAGTGCGTGAACATAATGCTGCCCTTCGCGATGATCCTGCCAACCTGACCAAATCGGGACGACTTAAGCGCGGTTTGCGTGTAAACGACTCGATGGATATCAAAAAGCCTGAGGGTTATGTCGGTGGTCGGTTCAAGAACAACTGGTATGTCGGGTTCGATAGCCAGCCAACAGAGACGAACGATACCCCGGACGCTTCGGGGCAGGGTTCAAACTCCCGCGGTCTGGCGGTGCTTGAGGTGTTCAGAGTAGGGCAAGTGAGCACGATTTACTTCACTAACAACCTGCCATATGCCCAGGCACTGGAGAACGGACATTCAAACCAGGCGCCCGGCGGTATGGTCGGGTTGACCGTATTGGATGCAGCCCAATACTTCCGCGAGGCAATGAACGAGGTGCGCAATGGCAGGTGACCAGTCCATGCGAATTGCTGAATTGCTGGAGAGCCGGGTGGCGATTATCGCTGAGTCGCTCGGATTGCCGATCGCCTGGCCAAACATCGCCTTTACCCCGCCTGATGATGCCCCTTACGGGCGCGTTTATGTCTTACCTGCGCAAACAGTGGGGCAGGACCTTGAAGGCCAGTTGCGTACATACCAGGGCATTCTCCAGCTCAATATCATTGCACCAGCAGGTAGCGGTGTGACTCTGGCCAGAGGGCTGGCAAAGTCTGTCGCAGATGCTTTTCCCGAAGGGCTGCCGCTGGTGGATGGTGACCTGACCGTTTATATCAATGGCCCGCCGCAGGTGCGCCAACCAATACAGGATCGCCCCACATCATCACCCAACGGCAGTAGTGGTTCCATCACCTATACCACCCCCGTCAGCATGCAGTACCGCGCTGATTACTGACCCGCCATCCGGCGGGTTTTTTATTACCTCAATTCAGGAGAATGCAATGGCATTCGCAATCCCTAACGGGTCACGTGTGAACGTGGCCAAGGCCTATCTTGCGCCGATTGTCTTCACTGCAGCCTCCAACGCGACGGAATGCGAACTGACCGTTGCCTCGGCTGCTGGCATCCTCGCGGGCGATGTCGTCCAGGTTAGCTCTGGCTGGCTGAAGCTCGATAACATGGTGCTGCGCATTAAGTCCGTGACCAGCAATAAAATCGTGTTGGAAGCCTTCGATACGACCGACACCAAGAAATTCCCGGCTGGCACCGGCGCGGGTACTCTGCGTAAAGTCGACTCGTGGATCACCATGCCGCAGGTCATGACGCTGTCCACTGAGGGCGGTGACCAGCAGACTATCAGTGTCCAGTTCCTGGAGGATGATAAGGCCCGTACCATCCCGACTTTCAAAAACGCAGTGGTACAGGTCTACACCTTCGCGCATGACCCGCAGTTGGCGATTTATAAACGTCTTATCGACCTGGATGACTCCAGCGACACCACGGCGGTCTGGTTCCATAATCCGCGCGGCAAAGCAGATCGTTATTACTCCGCCAAAGTATCGTTCCAGCGTGTACCACGTACTGAAATCAACGCTGTTGAAAGTAATGAAGCGCGCATGAACTTCGAATCGGATATGCAGATTTACCCGATCGCTGACTCCTCCGCTACACCTCTGGCGTTCCTGACTGACCTGCCAGCAACCAAGTCTGTTGCTGCTAATGCAGCTCTGGATCTGTCGGTGGTCATGCAGGGTGGTTCCGCGCCGTACACCTATGTGTGGAAGAAAGACGGCACAGCCATTCCGGGCAAAACCGCATCCACGCTCAACATTCCGTCCGCTCAGTCTTCTGATGCTGGGGTGTATACCTGTGAAGTTACCGACGCCGCAGGGAAGACGCTCACTTCTGCCGGATGCACCGTCAGCATTACTTGATTAATCTGGCCCGGTAATCCGGGCCTTACCGAGATAAACAAATGACCAAATTCTCCCTGATCCCGAACCCAACTTTTTCCGTTACTGCCAGCATCCCACGCGCTGGCGCCGAAGACGGCAAGCTGACCTTCACTTTCCGCCATAAGACGCTGGAAGAGCTGCGCTCCATGGACGAGAAGCTGCAAAAGGCCGCTGAAGGTAAAAAGGATGCTATTGAGCCGCAGGCCGATTACCTCATGGAAATTGTCGAAGGCTGGGCACTGCCGGATGAGTTCAACCGAGATAACGTGATCGTCCTGCTAAAGAACTATCCTCGCGCGTTCGACAGCATCGGGCTGGCATACACCAAAGAGCTGATGGGACTGCGCGAAAAAAACTGAGGCAGGTCGCCGCAGCGTTGTATACACCGGGACCGACGCTCGCGGAGTTAGCCGCTTTTGGTTTAACGCCTGAGGACGTGGAGGAAGAGGTAGGGATCCTGCCATCCGTATGGGAGGCCTTTACCGTCTTCTCCGCACTGGCGACCCAATGGCGCGTCGGCGCGGGCGGTGCGACCGGTCTTGATTACAACGTTCTCCCCTGGGTGTTTAAGTTGCACGGGGTTGAGGATGCGGCGGCCTGCATGGCTGATATTCGAATCATGGAAAGCGAGGCTCTCAAAGTGATGCATAAGGAGACGGCCTGATGAGTGACCAAATCGCCTCGATCACATTGCGTGCTGACGTATCCGATCTGAAAACAGCCAGCAATGAACTGGATAAACTCGGTGAAGCCGCGGCGGGTGCCGTAGGCAAAGCTGATGACCTCAACAGCGTATTCCGCGCTGGTGCTGAGTCTGCGAAGCAGGGCAGCGAAGGTATCAAAGAGCAGCAGGTGGCGCTGAAAGGCCTGCTGGAGAATATCGACCCGGTAAACAAGGCGCTTAACCGGCTGGATGAACAGCAGGCCGCCCTGCGTAACTTCCAGACCAAAGGCTTCCTGGATGCCGATGATTTTCAGCACTACAACAAAATCCTCGACGATACGCGGCTAAAGCTGACGGATACCGGCGAAGCTGCTGCCAGGGCACAAGCCGAACTGGCAGCGACTCAGGCCGCTGAGAAGCAGTCCGCTGCGCTGAAGAACCTGCTGGGCTCTATCGACCCGACGATCCGCGCATTCAACTCACTGGATGAGCAGCACGCGCAGCTGGTGGCGCATTTCGAAGCTGGGCGCATCAACGGCGCGCAGTTCGAGCACTTCAATACAATCCTCAACCAGACGCGGGAGCGTCTGTCTGGCGTGGCTGACGTGCTGCCAGAGGCACTATCCCGACAGGAAGCAGCGGCGCGTCGTGCCGGTATATCGGTCGGCCAGTACAGCGCCGCGATGCGCACGCTTCCAGCACAGTTTACCGATATCGCCACGCAGCTTGCTGGTGGGCAGTCTCCGTTCCTGATTCTGCTCCAGCAGGGAGGGCAGATTAAAGACCAGTTTGGCTCGGTTCAGGGGGCGCTGTCGGGTGTTGGCGAATATATCCGCAGCATGGCCGGGATGATTAACCCAACCACGATTGCGCTGGCAGGTCTGGTCGGCACAGTTGGTCTGCTGGCTGCTGCGGCATACAGTTCGTCTGAACAGTTCGACCAGGTTGCCCGGTCGGTCATCATGATGGGCGGCGCTGGCTTCGTCTCAATGCAGCAGCTAAATGAGGCTGCTGAAGAGGTCGCCGGCAAGACGAACACATCCATCAGCTCCACTGTCGATACTCTGGTTACGCTGAACGATACTGGCAAATATACCGCCAGCCAGATGAAACAGATCGCCACCTCCATCACCCTGATGGGCAAGGCTGGTAACGACACCAAAGCGGCGATGTCCGACTTCGGCAAAATTGTCAACGATCCGGTAAAAGGGCTGGCCAGCCTGAATGAACAATATGGCTTTGTCGATGAAGCTATGATGAAACACATCATCCAGTTGCGTAAGCAGAAGGGGGAGCAGGCGGCGGTAAACGAAGCCATCAACCTGTTTGCTGGCGTTATGGCAAAGCGCGCAGAAGAGACCAACAGGGCCACCGACAATATCGGGCAGTCCTGGCAGTGGTTGAAGAAAACAGCATCTGACTCCTTTGATGATATCGGGATTACTGTCCGCGCCTGGGGAAATCAGGTGATCGATATTTTCAACCTGGTTGAAGCTTCAATAAAGGACCTATTCCTCAACATCACCTCTCTGGATTCCAAGTTTACTGGGACCATTGCAAGATGGGCTGAGAAAATCCCGGGCGGCGGAGCAATAACCGACTTCCTCGGCATGGATGTTGAGGCTATGAAAAAGGCCGGGGCGGAAGCTGACAAAGAGATAGCAGCGAACAAAAAACGCTACGATGAACTCTGGAAGCGGGTCACTGCGCCTAATGCACAGGCAAGCTATGAAGCCGAAGCGCGAGGGGCCACGGTTAAAGGTGAGGGAGGATCCAGTCGCGAGTCTAGGGACGCAGTCTCGAAGCTTGCAGAAGACTCAGCCAAAAAGACCAAAGCAGCTAAAGCCACGCTGGATGCTGGCGATCGCACTCTGGAGAACTACCGGGCGCAGGCAAGGACCTTAACGGAAACCCTCGAAACCCTGCGTCAGACCGGCGATATTCACGCCAAAAACACCGAACTGGGCAAGCAGCAGTCACGTTTTGCGGAACTGGACGAGGCCGCGAAAACCCGAGCCCTCACCGCACAGGAGAAATCTCTTCTGTCTAGCCGGGAAGCCATTCTGAATGCCGCGAAGGTTGTGGATCAGAAGAACAAAGAAGTAGAGGTACAACAGAAGATTAACGGCCTGGCACAACAGGCAAATAAGTATGTCACGCAGATGACTGAAAAATCTGAGGCGTTACGTAGCGGGTCGGGTTTAAGCAGTCGCATGGCCCAGAGAATGAATGAAGAGGCGCAGCTTCGTCAGGGATGGATCAATGGTGGTGGTAAACTAGAGGATGCTGGCTACGAGAAAGAGCTGGCAGCTCTTCGTAACTACTACGCCGAAGAGGATAAGCTGCGGGGTGACTGGAAAGCAGGGGCAGTTAGTGGCTGGAATGAATATCTTGAGGCCGCCACGAATACCTATGACGCCGTGAAGAACGTCGCCAGCTCCACGTTGACCGGCTTGAGCGACATGCTGACTGAGCTGATGACCACTGGCAAAGCATCAGTTAAAGAATTCGGCAAATCCATGCTCAAGATGATCCTTGATGTGACGAACCGCCTCATGGTTGCATATGCAGTGCAGGCCGCAATGGGGTGGATCAGTGGTGGCTCTGGTACTTCGGCTGGGGGCGGGCAATCATTCGCTGTTCCATCATTCACCCCGAACGCAAAAGGCGGAGTCTATGAGTCTCCGGGCCTCAGTAAGTACGTGAATGGCGTCTACGACTCTCCTCAGTATTTCACTTTCCAGGGGGCATCTAAATTCGCCAAAGGCGGAGTATTTGCTGAGGCTGGCGAAGAGGCCATCATGCCGCTGACACGGGATTCTGCTGGAAGACTTGGTGTCAGGGCGCAGGGTGGAGGTGGAGCCCAGCCGCAGGTCAACATTGATATTTATGTCGATAATAAGGGCAATGCAACATCTAACACATCTGGAGACGGAGACGCCGCAGCGCGGGCGTTAGGGAAGGAAATAGAAACTAAGGTGACGGAGATCCTTATGAGGGCAACTCGAAGTGATGGCCTCCTTGGTAGGCAGTTCCAGTCAAAATAGGCATCGTCTTAAATTCTGATATGGCAATATCACCCGTACTTGGTTACACCGATGCCTCCCCTGGTTATTATGTCAAAACCATACTAATCAGGGGATGATAATGAAAAAGGTCTTCACGACAGTGGTGTTAGCAATGGCTCTTTCTGCGTGCGCGGGTAATGCTCCAGTCAACAACGCGCAAAAACAAGCCAAGTATAATGAGCTTTCGAAGTGTGACGTAAATATTGAGCCAGTCTCAAAGGTGCCAATGAACAAAATGGAGTTTGCTGAATACCTGTCGACTCAGGCACGGAATGCGTCTGCGGATCAGTTCGTGATTCAAAAGAGAATGGAGATCCTGCAGTTGGTTGGGTGGAATGATTCTGTAGCCGATGCAATAGCGACTTGCGGCGCTAACAGAAAAAACAAACGCAAAGAGAATGCTTCTGGAGTGTTTGAAATAATGAAATCGAGCACTAAGGATGCAGAAGAAAAGCGCGCGCTCGTAGAGGCGTACAGCTCTTGGGAGACTTATGTGACAAGCCAAACGCCTCTCGCAAAACAGGACTTTGATTCTAAAGTCGGCTATTACAAAAACATGTAACTAATGACTTTTAACATAAAAGGGCGATTAAAAACCGCCCTTAAATTTGTCATTGAAATGTTATAATGCGTCCGCAAATCTAGGTAGTTTTTCCTCTTGAGGAACAACTGAAATGATATCCGCTTTCTGCTTACGAATTGCCTTTGTTTCATAATAATGCTGAGCAGTTGCTGTTTCGATAAAATCTACATCATTTCCTGCAATCTCAAATACAGCATCTTTAATATCGCTTAATTTTACATTGAAAAACTCTTTACGCTTATTAACTAGGTTAGTGCGTTGCTCATTGAAACGCTGATGGAGCATGCTTTCCATTGCTGGGGCATCTTCACTGAAAATCATTGCATGAACATCGAACAGGAATGGAACTGATGCACTACCCAGTTCATCCACTCGATCTTGAGGATCAAGTCGACGCGTCATTCCTATTTTAAAAACATCATCACCAAACGAACCAATATTAGAAATAACGTACACATGACCGCGTTTAGTTTGCTGAGCCATTGAAAGAGCTTTTTGGCCTTTCAACAACGCCTCTTCTAAGGCATGCTCTAGTTCGGATACCTTAGCTTGGTGCTTCTCTACTTGCTCAGCTGTCATTTGGGCTAGCTTCGATTCCATTTCTTTACGGGCTTTATCCAACGCTTTTTGGGCGCGACGCTCTTCATCTTCGGCCTCTCGAAGTGCACGATCAATTTCGGCTTGAGCTCGCTTCTCCTCAGCCATCTGAGCGCGGATTTCACGTTGTTCTTCTCTTTCTTCTTGTTTTTTTAAACGATATTCATGTGTAAGTCGAAGTTCATCTAGCTTCAAATCTAAAAAAGCACGATTAATGTAAATCTGGTTAACCTCATTCATCTTATTCAAGGCATCAAATGCTTTATAAATTCTTTGCTCCATTTGATAAACGTTTTTAAATGTACAGTTTGCAATAGCTGCATCACATTCACCATTGAATGCACGTGCTGTCATCTGAATGCCGCGAGTGGTCATTTTCCGACCTTCGCTTTTAGAGCCACCTACCGTCCATTCAGTAGGGCAATGTATTGCGCCAAATTCAGTTTTGTCACGTAGCAGATTTTTTTGTCGTTCGCGACATGCCTTGATCGCATCCTGAAAACTGGCCGATGTTTCAAAATCGAAGTGTGGTGCATAGAACCCCATGTCGGCAAATTCCATATCATCTTTATAGATTGATAGCGCTTCTTCCAACTCATCGTAAGTAATTTTTTTCTCACGATAGGATTTGCGCAGCTCATCAATCTGCTTCTCAATTTCTGTACGCTTGACTCTTTGTGTTTCTACAGCAGTTAGCGCTTCTGCGTTCATTCGCTTAGCTGCTAAACGAGCATCTGATAGAATATCCTCCGCACGCTGAGTTATAGATTTTGCATCTTTTTCACTGGCTGCAATAGTTTTGGTTGCCACAGCTTTTGCTTCGTCAAGGTTGTTTTGCGAATCAATAATTAACTCTTCTGCGGTTTGCTTAGCTGCGTTCGCGATTCGTTCAGCTTCTGTTTCAGCATTGGTGATTGTCGCGTAGCGCTCAAGTTTTGCTGCCTTTTCTGCTGCATCAGCCCTTGCTGATTTTAATTTAATGATGTTAATCACCAAAATCGTTAGAACAACTACGAAAGCTACAGCTCCAATGGCTGCATAATGCACAATATTCATTAAACTATCCCTGTGAATTGGTTAGCTATGATGGATAAAAATATCGACGGAGTGTCGCATATTTCATCATTTTATATATGTGAAGTAACTAATTCTTTTTTCAATGACGTTGTTTCAGGTCAATTTTTCATTAGCCAAATAAATAACCTATCTTTTAACCCAGCTCCGGCTGGGTTTTTTTATGGAGCAAATATGGCAGTTGAAACCTACAACTGGCACTCGCAGCTCG
Organism: Citrobacter sp. Cpo030; assembly: GCF_030333005.1. NCBI lineage: Bacteria > Pseudomonadati > Pseudomonadota > Gammaproteobacteria > Enterobacterales > Enterobacteriaceae > Citrobacter > Citrobacter sp. Cpo030. The sequence goes on from NZ_JAOWGT010000072.1 coordinate 107,536, forward strand.
GCGCGGGGGCCGTAGAATACAGTCAAACGATACGGTCTGCGCAGTTCGGGGACGGTTACGAGCAGGTAGCCGAGAACGGCATTAACTCGACGGCTATTCAGGTACCGATGAAGCATGTGGGCGCTGATTCTGAAGTGAATACCGTTCGGGACTTTCTCCTGGCTCATACCGTTAAGGCTTTCATCATCACACCGCCGGGCGAAGAGAAGGGGCTGTACCGCGTTGTCGCCGACTCCGTGCGAAAGAACCAACTCAGCAGCAAATTCGCTGAGCTGACCTTCACGATTAAGCGCGCCTATGGCGTCTATGCCTGAGGTGGAGCATGACAGCACTGATTGATACGGCGGCAATGCTGGCGCCAGGTGGCAGAGTCCGCCTTGTTGAAGTGGATGCTTCAGAGTTCAGCGGCGGTATTCATCGTTTTCACTACAGTCCATTTCCCCATACACCTTCCGAGATTGAAGCGGCGAATGGCGATGAGACTAAACTTGGACCAAAGCCCATATTTTGGGATGGTAAAACCTTCGACTTCTGGCCATTCCAGATTTCTGACCTCGCTCTCTCGACCGACCAGGCCGCCGAGCCAAAGCTCAGCGTGTCAAACCTCGACGGCCACATCACTGCGTTGTGTCTCCAGTTCAAGGACATGGTTAACGCGAAGGTAAGCATCATCGACACCTACGCCGTTTATCTGGACGCGGTTAACTTCCCAGGCGGCGTGAACCCGACGGCAGACCCGACAATGTTCACGCTCCAGACCTTCTGGCTGGACACCAAAACCTCAGAAGATGATGAGGTGGTTACGTGGTCGTTGAGTAGCCCAGCGGATTTGCAGAACCTGGTTATTCCCACCCGTCAAATTACATCGCTGTGCGAGTGGGCGCTGCGCGGCCAGTACCGAAGTGGTGACGGCTGCACCTACAATGGAACAGCATATTTTGATGCGAAGGGGAATGCGGTCGCTGACCCTGCGCTGGACGTGTGCGGTGGTTGCCTGAGCGATTGCCGTAAGCGATTTGGTGCGGGCCTGGCTGAACCCAATACTGCCACACTCGATTTTGGTGGATTCCCGGCAACTGTTCTCTTCTCCCGATAACCGGACTTCAATATGAACAAAACGATAATGAACGCTATCCGGGGGCATGCTCTGGAGGAATCGCCACGCGAGTGCTGCGGCTTCATCATCCAGACAGGACGGCGTCAGCGATACATTCCGGTACCGAACAGCCACGAAAACCCTACTGAGCATTTCCGCATTGACGGCGAGCACTGGGCGAGCGCTGAGGATGCCGGGGCTATTATTTGTGTCATCCATTCCCACCCGGGCGACGGCGCGCGTGCAATAGCTTCAGATCTTGATAGGCAGCAGTGCAATCAGTCAGGTGTCGTCTGGGGCATCTATGCGCCGGATTGCGACGAATACGCCGAAATCACGCCTGATACCATTCCTCTGATTGGCCGCCCGTTCATTCTGGGCTCGCACGACTGCTGGGGGTTGGTAATGGACTGGCATGCTACACAGGGCGTTACGCTGACCGATTTCCGCGTTGACTACCCGTGGTGGGAAAGCCAGTACCCGGACAATCTCTACTTCGAAAACTGGGAACGTGAGGGGTTCGTTGAATGTGATCCTGCGCCCGGCTGCATGGTCATCATGCAAGTCGAATCCGGTAAGTGGAACCATGCGGGAATCATTACTGAAGAGGGTGAGTTACTGCATCACCTATACGGCCATCCGTCATGCATCACGCCATACGCTCACGGCTACTTCAAAGACCGAACGATGATCTGCGTTCGCCACAAAGACTTGCCACAGGAGATTCAGCCATGGCGCGGTTAACCACCATTCGACTGTATGGCGCGCTGGGCGCCCGGTTCGGACGCGTTCATAAACTGGCGGTGCAGACGTCAGCGGAAGCCGTGAAGGCGTTATGTATCAACCTGGATGGTTTGGAAAGTTACCTGATGAACGCGAAGAAAAACGGAATGACGTTCGCGGTGTTTCGCGGCAAGCGCAACATTGGCGCGGATGATTTTAAGAACCTGGCTGGAAGTACCGATATTCGCATAGCACCGGTGATGGAAGGGGCAAAAAAAGCGGGTTTGTTCCAGACGATATTGGGTGCTGTCATGGTTGTGGCGGGCATCGTAGTTACGGGCATGACGTTTGGTTCAGCAGGTGTCATTGGCGCGGGGATGGTCTCCGCTGGTATCGGAATGATGGCTGGTGGGATTTACCAGATGCTTTCGCCCCAGCCCAAAGGACTACAAAGCCGCGATGATCCCGATAACAAACCCTCTTATGCGTTTGGCGGTTCAGTAAATACTCTGGCAATGGGTAACCCTGTCGCCATCCTTTACGGAGAAAGAGAGATCGGCGGCGCCATCATCAGTGCAGGGATTGTCGCCGAAGATATCTGACGATTCCTTATCTTTCAATTAGCACCAAATTGGGTGCTTTTTTATGGATGCAATATGGCAACGATTACTGGTGCAAAGGGTGGCAGCCAGAAGCAGCATACGCCCGTAGAACAGCCTGATTCGGCGCAATCAATGGCGCGCTGCCGCATGCTGCTGGCGCTAGGGGAAGGTGAGTTTGCTGGTGGTCTGGATGCGACCCGGATTTTCCTGGACGGTACACCGCTCGGTAACGCCGATGGAACGATGAATTTTGAGAACGTTTCTTGGGAATTTCGACCGGGCACACAGACCCAGACACCGATTCCGGGTTTTCCCGCAGTCGAGAACGAAACTACGGTTGGTGTATCGCTGACGAAAGTCACCCCATGGACTAGAACTATCAGCAATACCCAGATCGACGCCGTATTAGTACGAGTTGGCATTCCTGGCCTTCAGCAGCAGGAAAACGATGGGGATATTGTCGGCACTACTGTAACGTACCATATTGATCTCGCCGTTGATGGTGGGGCTTACTCTACAGTAATGACCAAAACGGTTACGGAGAAACTCAGCTCTCTCTATGAGTTGACGCACCGTATTAACCTCCCGAAAGCGAACACAGGCTGGCAGATTCGGGTCGTGCGCGATACCGACGACAGTACCAGCCAAATGCTCCAGAACAAAACGCAGGTACAGGCGATCACCGAGGTGATTGATGCGCGTCTCCGTTATCCACATACCGCACTACTGTATGTGTCATTCAATGCTAAGTCATTCAGCAATATCCCGAAGATTTCTTGTAAACCTAAAGGTCGGGTAATCCGCATCCCTCAGAACTACGATCCGATTACACGCACTTATGGCGGTACATGGGATGGTACATTCAAATGGGGATGGACGAATAATCCTGCATGGATTTGGTTCGATATTCTTACTGAGCCGCGCTTCGGACTGGGTCGCAGGGTTACGCCAGCGATGCTCGATAAATGGGAGTTGTACCGTATTGCCCAGCGCTGCGATCAGAAGGTGCCGGATGGTAAGGGTGGCAGCGGTACCGAGCCTCGCTTTATGTTTGACGTTTATATCCAGGCTCAGGCTGATGCCTGGCAGGTGATTAAGGATATTGCGGCAGGTTTTAACGGCATGACGTTCTGGGGCAACAACATGTTCAATGTTGTCTCTGATATGCCAGCGGATACGTCAAAACTTCAGATACTCACTCGAGCCTCTGTTGTCGGTAAGCCAACGTACTCCAGTGGCAGTGAAAAGAACCGCTATAGCTCTGCGCTGATTAACTTTAGTGATCCGGATAACCACTATCAGGATCGCACAACGGCAGTGATGTTTCCTGATCTGGTGAAACAGTTCAAGTTTAAGCAGACACAACTAACTGCGATCGGATGCACGCGTGAAAGCGAGGCGCAGCGCCGCGGAGGGTGGGCCGTCTACTCTAACTCTCTGGACCGTATTATCACTGTTCAGACGGGACTTGATGGCTTCGCTTATGTGCCGGGGACCGTATTTGCGTTTGCAGATGAACGGCTGTCTGGCCGTGTCTATGGTGGGCGAATTACTGACTACGATGCCGGGCTAAAATCTGTAACTACCGATCGGGGAACAAGCGCATTGGCCGGCGATACGCTGATGATTCGTACTCAGGGCGGTACCGTTGAGAGTAGAACCATTCAGGCGGTTAACGGCCAGCAACTGATACTGGCAACTGCCTTTACCGCTGAGCCACTACCTAATGCCATTTTTGTTATCGATGCAGGTCAGTTGCGCCTCCAGTATTTCCGTGTAACCAATCTGACATTTAACGATGAGGAGAACACCTACATTATCACCGGTGCAGAGTACAACGGGGCGAAATATGATGCCGTTGATAACAATGCCCGACTGGATACGCCACCGATCAGTCTGATACCGACAGGCCTGGTAGGGCAACCGTCGAACATCGCAATTAGCAGCTACGATTCCGTTCGTCAGGGGCAGCGTATCGCTACCATGGTTGCGAGTTGGGATGCGCCATTAGATAAACACGGTAAATCTCAGGCAGATATCGTAGCGTATCAGGCACAGTGGAAACGTGGTGATAATGAGTGGATCAATATTCCAGAAACAGGCCTGCGCAATATAGAAGTGTCCGGGATTTTTTCCGGTGATTACCTTGTGCGCGTCCGTGCGATTAACTCTGGGGGAGCGTCTAGCCTTTGGGCCACCTCTGCGTTGACCCATCTTACCGGCCGCACCGGTGAAGTTCCAAAACCGATTGGACTTCGTACCACTGCAATCAACTGGGGTATTCAGGTTGACTGGTCCTTCCCGGCTGATACAGGTGACACGCTCCAGACCGAGTTGCAGTATTCAGCAAACGGTAATGGGGATAATCCTCTGCTGCTCGCAGGAGTTCCGTATCCTCAACACACATATACCCAACTGGGTTTGAAGGCTGGTCAGGAGTTCTGGTACCGGGCTCGTCTGGTCGATCGCATTGGTAATCAGAGTGACTGGACCGACTGGATTCGTGGCCAATCCAACGCGAATGCTGACGACTACCTGGGCGATATTGCTGATGACTTCCTGACGTCTGCGGACGGTGACCGCCTGACAGGCGACATTGATACCAACCTGGAAGCCGCTTTGCAGAACGCGCTGGCCAACCATGCAACCGTGGAACATCAGTGGGCGCAGTACGGCGAGGTCCGCGCTGATATCCTGGTGGTGAAGACAACTATCGCTGATGTGGATAAGGCCATGGCGGAAATGTCCACGCAGGTGCAGGCGCAGTTCAATGGCGTGACCGCGGCGCTGGAAGATAAGCTGACCGCCGTCGTGGATGCCACTGGAGCCTCAGCGATTTACACCCTTAAAACCGGTGTTCGCATCAACGGGATAATGTATAACGCCGGGATGTCGATTGCGGTGCTGGCGGAGGCCGGAAAGCCTGTGGTCACTCGCGTCGGGTTTAACGCTAACCAGTTTGTCCTGATGAGCGGCAGCGGAACCACGCAATATTCACCTTTTGCCGTGGTTAATGGGCAGGTGTTTATCAGCGATGCGTTTATTCAGTATACCAGCATTACCCTTGCAAAAATTGGGGAGTTGCGCTCATCGAATTACGTTCAGGGTAAAACAGGCACCATCATGAAAGCAGACGGAACGTTTGAAATTAATGGTTCTAATGCAGGTGATGGCAGAACCACAATAGATAACTACGGACAGAAGGTATATGACAAAAATAATACTCTTCGGGTTGTTGTTGGCAAATATTAGCGGTTGCGCCTCTATTTTTCAGGCATTAAATAGTGGTGTTAAAAGTGTCGATTGTACGGCTGTATATTCTTCACATTTAGGTGCCGGTGCTGAACTTCGTACTGCGACAGTTTCTATCAAACAGATCCGCATTGATAAAAATGGGACGTATTGGCTCAGGCCAGTTAATAACCTGCATGTACGATATTTTCCTGGCTGGAAGTCAACTGAACAGCTGACAGACTATCAATGTAAAGGGGAAGATTATGGCTTACGGAGTGCAACTATTCGACGCTAAGGGGAATGAGTTAGTGGGGCGATTCAATCCCACCTTTGTTGCTGCCGTTATCACTTCTCCAGCATCAGGCTCAAAGGCTTATCCGGTTGTTGAAGGAAAAACTCTGGTCGCAGATCCGCAAAACATATTCACCCCAAGCGGTTCAAAAGGCCAGACTCCGGCAACTGCGACCGTTGCCAATGGCACGGTAACCTGGTCTAACGCATCAGCAAATCAGCCAATATTGGTGATGTACAAATGAGTTATGGTATTAAAATTTTTCGTGAAGACGGTAGTCTGTTTATTAGTCCTGAAGTCACACCGATGAATTTTATCGGTGTATATCGTTTCACAGGAAATATGACGATCCCCACAGACATCCCAGCCACGGCAAATGTGATTTCATTTATCCGTAACGATTCTGCAACCGGGGCCGCTTATGTTATTCCGGTTGCTTCAAATGGGAAATGGAAGCTGAATTTAAACTGCAATGGGGTAGGCGGTCATGTCTACGTGTTCGCAAACGTTGTTCCTGTTGCGCATGGTATTGGAATGGCAGTGTATAACGCTAACGGCGATATGGTCTGGAATACGGACTGTTTGCCGCTTGAGCTTCATTTTGTAGATAACCCGTGGAACGGTTCAGGAAATGGCAATGGTGCAAACTACGACGTTAATGTCGGGCTTCCGGCGGCAGTAGTATCCGGTATGAGTTCAAATTACCTGGTCCCGTTAGATCCTGCAGCTGGGATTTATATTTATGGGACGCTGACGGCACGCGCATATGACAACATCGTTGGCGGGTATTCCATTTACAGCGAACAGATTAACGGGCAGGCCCCCACACCTCGATTTAAAAAACAGTATATCTACATCGATACGCGACTTTATTCGTAGAGACTGTTTTCTATCCAAATCACTAACCTCGCTCCGGCGGGTTTTTTATTATCTGAATTCAGGAGATATCCATGTCAGCAGGAACTTTAACCCTGACGAATAACTCTGCTGCGGTCGCTGGCAACGGGACCGCGTTTACCACCGAGGTGGCGGCCGGAGATTTTATTGTTGTCACTGTCGGCGGCATTCCCTATACGCTCCCGGTTAAGTCCGTGGAAAGTAGTGCAGCGTTGACACTGGTCAGCAATTTTACCGGGCCAACACAATCTGGCGCGGCCTGGTCTGCAGTACCCCGTGTGGCGCTGAATATGGTCACCGCCGCGCTGGTGGCTCAGAGCGCAGAAGCACTGCGCGGGCTGAACTATGACAAACAGAACTGGCAGCAGGTATTCAGTGGTTCGGGAAATATCACGGTAAGGCTGCCGGATGGCAGTTCTTATACAGGGCCTGCCTGGGGTGGGATTTCTACTGTATTAGGAAATATCACGACTTCGATGGGTGGGAAGGCTGATATTGCAGCGTTGGACAATTACGCAAAGAAAGGCGCTAATACAGATATAAGCAGCCTCACAGGGTTGACCACTCCCCTGGGAAGCGCATATGGAGGAACTGGAGGAAAACGCGGTTGTGCAATAGGAATTAATCAGGATGATTACGGGAATAATACGGGGGGATGGACTGGGTTTGTTAATTATATTACTGGGGCAAAATCTTCCGCATGCGGATCGCTGTTTGTTACGAGCGATGGCCCCTGGGTCACGTTTATGTCAGTACGGCATCGCAACGGCGCTGCTGACGGGGATAACTTTGGGTTTACCATTGAAGATCAGGAGATGTTTACTGCATCGTACAATTCATTTTTTATCCGAAAACAAGCATCTGGAACCTGGGCGCATCCTGCGAAGTTGTATAATGATAAAAATACTACGGTTGACGCTAATGGCTTCATAAAAGCGGCCTCGCCAGTAATTCAAATTTATGCAGATGGCCGATCAAAAACCAATGAGGAGTCAGAAGGGGTGATGGTTACACGGCAGGCGGTTGGGGAATATCTGATAACTGGTTGCCTTGGCCTGAACGCGGACGCCAGCTGGGGCGGCTGCGACGGTGGTTTCGAAATACCAGTCGATCGAAACAAACAGCCTCGGCTCTGGCTCGATTATGTTGTCAATTCAGATGGCTCCGTGTTGGTTAAAACCTATCACCGGACGCACCCAAACGCTCCTGAATTTGCACGTAATGAGCGCAAAAACGTATTCGATGGAGAACCGGTTGATATTCCTGCCGATCAGTTTGTCTCGGTTCGAGTTGAGATGCCACAGAACAGCATCTGGAATCAGAAACAGAAGGATATGCGGGAGGCGATGGAAAAAGAAGAACGTGAGCGTCAGCAAAATCAGCAGGATGCTCAGGTGTAAAAATGATGGTTGCCGCAACCACACCGTATGCAAGAGCGTGGTTACGGCGAACATCCGATAGTGCGAGTATTGAATGATTGCCAGTCACGGTGGATTGTACTTAAGCAATATGACGGTTCAGGGCGTTTAATCTGAAACCAGCCACATATCAGACTCTTCAAACATTTCCTGAACAGTACGGCTTATCTGTTCCTTCTCATGCTTGCTGGCGTCGGTGTTGATCGCCGGCAGTGTCATCATCGGTTTAACCCGAACATCAGCATCAGGGAAGATACGGTGAACCCTCCTGGTCAACTCGCCCAGAATGATATCTTTTGCTCCGGGCAGACCATCAAAATTCCTTTTGTCATAAACGAGTTCCACGAACATTGCTTATTGCCTCTTTACTGGATGGATATACAGTATTTATACTGTGTTTTTATCCGGTATTCAAGAGAGGGCGTGATGATGCCACGACGCAGCGATATTGAAATAGCCTGGTATGCTTCGATACAGCAGGAACCAAATGGCCGGAAGACCGTCACCACGCAACGGTTTGTCCAGGAACTGAGCAAGGTTAACTGGAGCTGGACGATGAAGCAGGCCAACGAATGGATCGAGTGGTATGTGACAACATTCCGCGATGTATCAACGCAGGAAGGCGAGAACCGTACCTTTCAGCTGTTCAATCCAAACGGAGGACTATAGCCATGGGCTTTCCTTCACCTGCGGCAGATTATGTTGAAACACGAATTTCTCTCGATCAGCAGCTAATCAGCCAGCCCGCAGCGACTTATTTCATGCGTGCATCGCGTTCACATTTCAGGGAAGGGATAATTCAGGGGGCGCTGCTTGTTGTTGATGCCTCACTTTCAGCCTGTGATGGCTCGCTGCTGATATGCGCGATAGATGGAGAATTCAGGATCAAGCGATACCGGACTCATCCTCAGCCCCACCTGGTTAATCTGGAGAACGGGAGAAGGGAGGCGCTGCCAGTAGATGATGACGGTTACAGTTCTGCACCCGCTATATTCGGGGTGATCACATACATCATTAATGATGCCAGGAACGCGGAGTTTGATGACTGCCCGGTGATGTGAATAGCTTAAATGTCGGGGATTTTTCTCCGATTATTCCCCGTTGCTTCTCCACTCAGAAAACAAGCGTAAAAAAACCAGCCGTAACAGGCTGGTTCTTAGAGGATTTTTGGTCGCACGAGAGGATTTGAACCTCCGACCCCGACCCCCCATGACAGAGATAGGAGATTTCAGAAGTGTATATATTGAACATGGAATTATATTTTTTGGAATATCCACTCAACAAGTTTCGTACTCTGGGTTGCTAGAGATATGATGAGCAGGACTAGACCCAAAATCCATTTATGCTTTCCCACGAAACGTTTGATCCTTTGGTATTTTGTTAGCGATGCTTCGTAGTTTTCAATCAGGGAAATCCATTGCCTAATTTTTGTCTTGTAATGATCCCATGAATTCTCAGCTGATTGTAGTTCTGATAAGGGTTTTATCCTTCTCGAGATCCATCCACAAGATATAAGCGGTTTAATTTCTGGCAACTCCTTAACACCAAAGTCAAATCGCTGTTGGTTAAGAAGGTTAATAATTACATTCTGTTCTTGGGCGCTGACTCCGGTGAGTTCACAAATTTCTTTTAGTTTGTCCAAGGTCATAATCGTCATGCTCACGTGGCTGGTGATATCGATTATACCATCGCTAATTTTTTTTCGTGGGACTGCCACCGAACAGAAACATTTATAATAAACCTTTGACTCGATAACCCGAGCGATATTAAAGCATTCCCAACAACTGAAAGCATAGTTTTGATATTCAATGAGTTCAAAAAGGTAGTTGCGCTGCCATTCTGCTAGTTTAAAATTTAATAATTATCATGTAGTTATCTTATTTTTCTCGGTAACTCTGCATCATATTGGCTGGATTAACTGAGGCCCCTGATTTTTCACATTCCCAACGGAACGCGTTACGGCGTGCCATATAAATTTATCAGCCGGTACGGAACCATCGTACGCAATTTCCGCAGCTTCTTTCCCTCCAACGTCCTGCCTCATCCATTCGCGAGCGGCTTCTGGTGACAGTACCAGTGGCCGCCTGTCGTGAATATCTTGCAGCAGCCGTCACTATCAGGAATCCTTCTGCTTCATCTCCACGTTCGAATGGTGCGCTGCCGATCGCCGCCATGAATATTGGCTGGCCATCGGCTCGATGAATGAAGAAGGGCTGCTTTTTGTCGCCTTCCTTTTTCCACTCAAAACAGCCATCAGCAAAGCAAATTGCGCGACCGTGTTGCCACAGAGGCTTAAACATTCTGCTGGTGGCCGCAGTTTCAGAGCGTGCGTTAATTAGTGGTGGTTTATCCCACCACCCTGGGGCGTATCCCCAGATAACAGGATCGAGATGGAGTTTCTCGTCACGTTCGCTCAGAAGCAGAACTCTGGTGCTTGGCGCCACGTTAAAACGCCCGATCGGTTCCGGGTCATATGGAATGTCTCGTTCGACTTCGTCAGCGAGAAGGACGAGATAGTCTTCACGCGTCATCGACTGTGAAAAGCGTCCACACATAGAAACCTCCAGCCATATGTCAGACTGAAAGTATAGGTGGTAACTAAAAGAGAGGGCGCGTAGGTTAATGTGTACCTAAATGCGCCCTTAAATTTGATTTTGGATGAATATTTGTGTTTATCTATTTGAATTTAAGGTTAATTATTTAAATTCAAAAAACCTTCTTGTACGGTTTTACTGAAACCTGCGCATACACGCCCGCCGCGACATACGGATCGGCTTCCGCCCACGCCTGTGCCGCCTCCAAAGATTCAAATTCGGCAATCACCGTCGAGCCGGTAAAACCCGCCGCACCGGGATCGTTACTATCGACCGCTGGCATGGGGCCCGCCGTGAGCAAACGACCTTCGTCATGAAGGAGTTGCAGGCGAGCCAGATGAGCAGGGCGCACGGAGAGACGTTTTTCGAGAGAGTCTGCAATATCTTGAGCGTAAATAACATACAGCACGGGTAGAGCTCCTTGAACGGTAAAAGTCGTTAATAACGTTATTGGAAAGGCCTAACAACTGCAACGGAAAGATAACTGATATGTTAAGGCCATACTCTGAAAGCGGTTTTTTATCATAAAATCGCGTTTTAAATGTCAGTTACCGCCACGGGCTTATTGAATATGATTGCTATTTGCATTTAAAATCAGGGCCTGGTTTTTTTACTGAAACGATTATGACTTCAATGACCCTTGATTTACCTCGTCGCTTTCCCTGGCCAACGTTACTGTCTGTCGGCATTCATGGTGCCGTAGTGGCTGGTTTGCTGTATACCTCGGTACATCAGGTTATTGAACTGCCTGCGCCAGCGCAGCCGATCTCTGTCACGATGGTCGCGCCTGCCGACCTTGAACCGCCTCAGGCCGTTCAGCCGCCGCCGGAACCCGTTGTCGAGCCTGAACCGGAACCAGAACCGATTCCAGAGCCACCAAAAGAGGCACCGGTGGTGATTGAAAAACCGAAGCCCAAGCCTAAACCGAAGCCAAAACCGGTGAAAAAGGTGGAAGAGCAACCGAAACGCGATGTTAAACCAGCAGAACCGCGCCCGGCCTCCCCACTGGAAAATACGGCACCTACTCGCACAATGACCAATACCGCGCCGGCAACTACCAGCAAACCGGTGGTCAGTGCGCCATCAGGTCCACGCGCTTTAAGCCGTAATCAGCCTCAGTATCCGGCGCGAGCTCAGGCGCTGCGCATTGAAGGACGGGTAAAGGTCAAATTTAACGTAACGCCGGATGGTCGGGTTGAAAATGTGGAGATCCTGTCTGCACAGCCTGCCAATATGTTTGAGCGTGAAGTGAAAAATGCGATGCGTAGATGGCGTTATGAGGCAGGTAAACCCGGTTCCGGACTCGTGGTGAATATTGTTTTCAAATTAAACGGCACAACGCAAATCGAGTAAGCATCAGGCCGTCCGGCAATCATCACTCTTGATCATTGCCGGATAGCATTACTGGCGTGTGCTATCAGGCCAACGTGGGAATTGGACGCGGTTTCCCGTCTTTATCAACGGCAACGTAGATAAACAGAGCCTCGGTGGCTTTATAGCGCTGCCCAATAGGTTCAGAAGCGACTTTCTTCACCCAAACTTCAATATTGATGCTGATTGAGGTTGTCCCGCGTTTCACACAGCGCGCGTAACAACACACTACATCACCTACGGCGACCGGCCGCAAAAAGCTCATTCCTTCAACCCGCACCGTTACCACACGACCATGTGCGATCTCTTTGGCCTGAATCGCGCCACCTATATCCATTTGTGACATCAGCCAACCGCCAAAAATATCACCATTCGCGTTGGTATCTGCAGGCATGGCCAGAGTACGTAAAACCAGTTCACCCTGGGGAGTGTTATTCGTTGTTGTCATTGTAGAACCGACTATAGAGAAAGATTACAGGCGCGATGCTACTAGAATTTGTGCGTTGAGAACAGAGGGGATGCGGCGTGCAGAGCAGATGTAAGCCAGGTTGTCAGCACAATGGAACGCGAGGGGATAAAAATTCGCCAGATCCGCAGATCTGGCGAGCATGTATTACGATTTATCTTCTTGCGGCAGATGACGGTAAATATAGACTCCACTCAGCAGCGTAAAGAATAAAGTCAGGGCGGTCAGGCCGAACACTTTGAAGTTGACCCAAATGTTCTGCGGTAGCCAAAATGCAATATAGATATTCGCCAGACCACACAGGATGAAAAAGACGGCCCAGGCTAAATTAAGTTTCGACCACACCGGCTGCGGCAGGGTCAGCTCTTTACCTAACATGCGTTGAATTAGCGGCTTTTTCATTACCCACTGGCTAACCAGCAGAGCACCAGCAAACAGCCCGTAAATCACCGTTACTTTCCACTTAATGAATTCATCGTTGTGGAAAAAAATAGTCAGGCCACCAAATACGGCCACCAGGACAAAGGTGATTAACGCCATCTTCTCGACCTTGCGATAGCGAACCCAGCTGTAAATCAACACTACAGCCGTCGCGACAATCAGCGCCGAGGTCGCCGCATAGATGTCATAAAGCTTATAAAAAGCAAAAAAGACAACCAGCGGTAAAAAATCAAGAAACTGCTTCATTCTTCGATTCCGTCATCAAAAGCACCGGGTACAAGCCCGGAATGCGTTCAGGGTTTATTGGCGAATCAGCATGTACAGGCGGAACAAATAGATCAGCAACACGGCGGAGATCATATTGCTCAGCGTATTCGCCAATACCGCGCCTACATTCGGCGTAAGTACTGCAAAACTTGGCGCAAAAAGCAACAGCAGCGTTTTTGCCAGCAACCAACCGATCACTGCCGGCGCAACCAGTCGCATATTCGACCACGCGAGACGCATACTGTTGCGCATCGCGGCAAAGACACCCATTTTGTCCTGTACCAACATCACAGGGGCGAGTGCCAGCAGGATCGCCAGCAGAATACCGGGTACAACAACCAGCATAATACCGATTTGCACCAGCAGAGTAGTCAGAAAAATCAGAATAAACAGCTTCGGTAACACTGGCGCACTGGCGCCGATGGCACGTAATGCGCTGACGCGATGACCTGCTGAAATCAGCTGAATCATCAGGATGACACCCCCGGCGAGGATGGCATTACCAATCAGACCGGAAAACGTCGACGCCGCGGAAGCGCGTAGCAAAATTTGCTGTTGCTCCGGGGTCATGTTTTGCACCAGATCGAACAGCCCCACGCTGCTGGTTAACTGATCGCCTTCACTGAGTTGCGCAATTTGTGCGTCAGTGGGGGAAAAGGCATGCCCTAACACCACTGTGATAAACGCGCACAACAACGATACCAGCAAGATGGTAATGAATTGATTACGGAAAAAGTTTCCCGTGTCACGGTAAACGGATTTCGCCGTGATAGACATGCACTCTCCTTGAGTTTTGCAGGTGTTCATTTGCGGGCAATTGTACCCTGGATAACTCTACAGTGGCAGCATCGCGCGATGTATGGAAAAGCATATCTTTGTAAAGCTGCAGTAATTTTTGGCTATGACTTCAGCGTCGTGCATGAACGCTGTTTGTTATCTGCGCATCACGAGCAGATATCCATCACCCATCAGCAATGAGCTGGAGGTACTTGCACATTGAAAATATATCAAAATTGATCTGAATTAATTTAACCAGGATTTTGAATGCAAGTTCTAACTTAATCTGGATCAATAAATGTTAAATTATCAAAGTCAATGTGATCCATGTTAGATCACTTATTACTCCAATGTGGGTATATTCGTTCCGCTTTTATAACCATAACGATGGAGCGGACATGAAAAAATTAACAGTTGCAGCATTGGCTTTAACAACTCTTCTCTCTGGTAACGCATTTGCGCATGAAGCTGGAGAGTTCTTTATTCGTGCAGGTTCTGCCACCGTCAGGCCGACGGAAGGTGCAGGTGGTACGCTGGGCAGCTTAGGTGGCTTTGATGTCAGCAATAACACGCAGTTGGGTCTGACATTTACCTACATGGCAACCGACAATATCGGTGTTGAATTACTGGCAGCTACGCCGTTCCGCCATAAAATCGGTACTGCTGCAACGGGTGATATTGCCACCGTACATCATTTACCGCCGACGTTAATGGCGCAGTGGTACTTCGGTGACTCCAGCAGTAAACTGCGTCCGTACGTAGGTGTTGGGGTGAACTACACGACCTTCTTCGATGAAGGCTTTAACGACAACGGTAAAGAAACGGGGTTATCGGACCTGAGTCTGAAAGATTCCTGGGGCGCAGCAGGGCAAGTTGGTATGGACTATCTGATTAACCGTGACTGGCTGATTAACATGTCGGTGTGGTACATGGATATCGACACCACCGCAAGCTATAAAATGGGCGGTGTACAGCAGCGAGACAGCGTACGCCTTGATCCGTGGGTGTTTATGTTCTCTGCGGGTTATCGTTTTTAAGTTTTTCTGCAAACCCCCTGCAAAACTGGTCATCAAATGGCCAGTTTTTCCATTCTTTTCCACACGTGTCATTGTCTTGAACGGCCATTATTTTGCGCCTCTGGCCTGACAAAATTTGTGTGTCGATACCTCGCTATAAGCAGTACTGCGCTAACTTTAATAGCAAGTGTGTTTATCTGGAATATCACTTTTGTTTCTCTTCTCTTATGCATTATTGTTGCGGTTCATTTATTACGCACAAAAAACCTGAAGATAGTCAGGGGATAATTTATCCAAAATGTTAACTATTGATAAAATTAAAGTAACATATCGTAAAATTTGGATATTTTATTTTTCATGGACGAGGATTTATACGTCATGATATAATGTAATGCTAGGTTATTTACCTGTCGGCTATGTAAATGAATTTTTGAGGAGATCATTCCAGTGGGACGTAAGTGGGCAAATATTGTTGCTAAAAAAACAGCTAAAGACGGAGCAACGTCTAATGTATATGCAAAATTCGGTGTAGAAATTTATGCTGCTGCTAAACAAGGCGAACCAGACCCAGAATTAAATACATCTTTAAAATTCGTTATTGAACGTGCTAAACAAGCGCAGGTTCCAAAACACGTTATTGATAAAGCTATTGATAAAGCCAAAGGCGGCAGCGATGAAACGTTCGTGCAAGGGCGTTATGAAGGCTTTGGTCCCAGTGGCTCACTGATTATCGCTGAAACATTGACTTCAAATGTTAACCGTACGATTGCTAATGTCCGCTCAATTTTTAATAAAAAAGGCGGGAATATCGGAGCGGCTGGTTCTGTCAGCTATATGTTTGACAATACCGGAGTGATTGTATTTGAAGGGACAGATCCTGACCACATTTTTGAAATTTTGCTTAATGCTGAAGTAGATGTTCGTGATGTAACCGAAGAAGAAGGAAACATCGTTATTTATACGGAATCTACAGATCTTCACAAAGGCATTGCTGCTTTAAAAGCCGCAGGGATTACTGAATTCACTACCACAGAATTAGAGATGATTGCTCAATCAGAAATTGAACTTTCACCAGAAGATTTAGAAGTCTTTGCAGGGCTTGTTGATGCCCTTGAAGATGACGATGATGTTCAAAAAGTATATCATAACGTTGCAAATCTCTAATGATAGATTAAAAGAATCTGTCATTATGGCAGATTTTTTTAACTCATAGGGTTGTTATGAAGAAGAATGTCTGGCCAGATATGTTTATTCTAAAAAATAGATAAAAACCACTATCTTAAAAAAGAAAATGTAATAATTAAAATCTCTGGCCTTAACTTCTTAGGTACGCGATAAACGTTATACGTCCAATACGCCCCGCGATATCCTGAATCCACTCAGCGCTGCTATGAACAATTGAGATGTTAACTCCATCATTCCAGGTCATCCTGATGCAAGCACAACGTGAGTTCCTCGCTTATCGCTGTCCCGACAGTATGAGTGAAGCTTTTCATCAGACTTTTCATCAGATAGTCTGGTCCGCTTCACGCTCAGAGTCGTCCAGCGATTGACAGTCTCAGGCAGTATGGAAACAATGAGTACAAGTACACTGTTATTACAAACTCGGATATTTTCCATCGTCATCAACTAAAAAGATCTGAGATAGATACCAGGTATCATTTTCTTTGGACAATTGATATTCATAAATAGGTGAATAATACTGCCTTGATAATTTGGTCGTTACGACCGCTATTTTTTCAGTAATCTGAACCGATATGATCTTCTCTTGCTCAGGGTCATGACTAAATAGCTGCGCCTAATACCGCTACACTTTTGCCTGACCATGTTTTCCTCCGGGGAATGGGCTGGCGGTTTCCATAAAATGGCGGACCTTTTTCAGTAACTGCCACATTGAGCGGCACTGATGATTACGGGTTATCGTGTCATGAAGTGCCTGCCATAGCCGTTCCACATGATTCACCCACGGCGAGTAAACCGGCTGGTAAATTACCCTGAACTTGGGATTTGCTTTCAACCAGCGCTGTGTTTCGCGGCTTTTATGGATAATGTAGTTATCAACGATCAGCGTGATTGTTTTCGCCCGCCGGTAAGTGGCTTTCAGGTGCTTCAGCAGAGCGATAAACAGCGCTGAACTTTTGCTGTTGCCGCCCACGTAGCTGACTTTACCCGTGCCACTGTGCAGTGCGCCGGCCAGATAGTATTTTTCGTTCTGCCCCGGCGTCACTACCCGTTTCTGCTGTCCGCGCAACTGCCAGTCCGCACCGATTTTAGGGTTAAGGTGGATATCCACTTCATCTTCATAAAATACCGGATGCTCTGCGCTGCATTCATCCAGCGCTTTGTGGATTACCGCCATCTTTTCATCTTTATGTGGGTCACGGATACGCAGAGTTGGCGCGGCCCTGCGCCATACAAGCCCCGCAGATGGCAACCAGCGGCGAACGGTTCCTGCATGTAACTGGCAACCGGTTATCTCATTGATTTTTATTGCCAGTAATTCGGTGCTCCAGCGTGAACGTTGATAACCAAAATCGCCGGGAGAATGCTTTATCAGCTCACGTAACAGGGTGCAGATATGTTCAAAAGGCCAGCGTCGGGAGCGCCCTGCGGGTAAGGATTTCAGGCCTTCAATACCTGAGTGCGTAAACCAGTTAATCCAGCGACCAACGGATGAACGGGCACAACAGAGAGTTCTGGCAACATCGCTGACCCGTTCACCCCGATGAAGCATCAGCATGGCCGTGAGTCTGCGGGCATGATTTTTATCACGCGTTTTATGAATAGCTTTCTGCATCAGGCGTCGTTCGCCACGGGGTATTGGTACTATGATCGGCATCGCTCAGTCCGGTTGGTGATTTTGGTTGGTTTGGCGATTGATCAGATCGCACAATCCGGGCTGAGTTCCCTTTCAGTGATCTACTATTCCGCGCAGCTATTTAGACTCAGAACCAAAAGCTATAGGCTCGCTCTGAAAACCAGGTTTTGTATATTTTTTCAAAAGCTCATTCCAACCCTTCTGGGCCTGGAGCATAACTTCTTGCTTTCCGTCGTTCTGATTTCTCTGGAATGACTGGTCATTCCAATATTTATAATCCCTCTGGAAAGCGGTGACTACCTGTTCCGGAGTATTTGCCAGTATGTCCCCAGCGCTTAAAAATCCAACGCTTAACACAACTAATTTAATCAACAGATGTCTCAACAAGTTCACCCATATTTGGTATGCTTTAAACCAGTGTCTCGCAAGGGACTTTTTGAAGTCAACTTAATTAATAGTTGCACAACCAGGATGACTGAACTGTATAGATTCCGGGCATGCCTGACAGTGGTTAGCAACCAGGAAACATTCCCCTTGTTCTTTATTTAAAATTCTGGGGAAAACATCGAGCCTTTCTCCCCTTTGATGTAGTGCTACTCTTTAAGCAAACCAACTTTGAGGGTATTGATGATGATGTTGACCCGCCATCTGCTACAGCAAAAAATCACACTTCTGGAACCGTTCTCCGAAGATCAAACGGCAGCATTTGCCGTGAGTGCTGCACGTGAGTTATTGCTTTACATGGATAAAATTGAGGCGCTGGAGAAAATTATTGCGACTCCGGTTACACTACCTTATTGCAGCGCAAGTCCGGTTTGTGAGATTGAGGCGGGCTATGCCGCAGGCGTAAACGACTGCCGCGAGGCCATCCGGCGGGCAGGATATCCTATCGAAGGTGATGATTAGTTTGCGTTTATGTTAACAAATATGTGATTTTATTGTATAAATATGTAACCTAAGCGCGCGACTGCGGGCTACATCAACTTACCTGCTTCGGAGTGGCAAACATTCTCTATCAACGTACAACGCTGTTATGCAACAACATAAACGGGTAACCGATTTGGCAATACTGTTAACTATCAGGGTGGACTCGTGAAGATTGTGCAGGATAAGCTCAGAAACAGGCAGGCACTGCTGGTATCAGGGCTCATTACGTTGATATTTACTTCGTTGTTTCTGTTTATTATTTATGAACAGCGAATGGCCGCTGCCAGCGAAGGTGTCAACCGCCTGCAAGCGCGCATGATGGACATTTTTAACGATAACGAGCTGATCGCCGATGCGATTGGTGAGCGTTATCACCATATCAAAACGGGGGAACAATGCGGCGATATTTCAAAATTTGTTCTCCGGGATGAGGATGAATGGGGAATTAACGCCGATCCAAAGCGACTGCATTCGGCGACGGGGACAATGGTTGCCCAGCAAACCAGTCACAACGCGCTGTGTATGTATACGGCGGCTGAATTTATTCGCGGTATGGTCAATGAGCTAAACCCGGGCAGCTTCGATGCACATCGTTATATCATCGCCAAAAATTCAGATTATTTTTACTGGTTTATGGCTTCCGATTCACGCAATTTCAGTTTCTCAAATTCTGAAATGGCGCGGGATATCACTCAATTTTTCTACCCGCCCGTCGATTTCTATACCCGATTACTGCAAAAAAACGTCAAAAACAAAGCCCTTAGTTCGACGAATTTTTATACCGATAAAATTACCGGTGAAAAAGCTTACAGCGTGGTGAGTTATATCTACGATCTGTCTGGCAAAGAGATATCAGACCAAATCGTAGCCTATCTGGTCTATGACCATTCAAAGCCCGAATTGCAGGAAGCGTTAGCCCAGGCATTTGACAACCAAATTCCACCGGAGCTGAACGTGGAGTTGGTGAATTTAACAAACCATGAGAGTCTCTGTTTATCCGGCAAATGTACAAGTCAATCCCGCTTTATGGTGCGCAATTTTTCGGAGAAATATGCACTGCACTATTCGCTATCATTAGGTCGTTTTATGGTACGCGACACACATGCTGGGATCGTGATTCTGCTGGCGCCGTTCTTTTTCATCATGATCAGTTTCTCACTCAAATCATGGCTGAATGAAAGCGACCTCAAGGTTTATATCGATACTCTGACCGGCTGTTTTAACCGCCGAATACTCGACATTATCAAGCGTCGGGATTTATCACACTGTTCGGTGGTGCTACTGGACTGCAATAAATTCAAGGCCGTCAATGATACCTGGGGCCACGCGGCAGGCGATCGCGCGCTGCAAATTATCGCCAACAGGATGCTGTCAAACACCCGCACCAGCCACGATATTGTGATTCGTACCGGCGGGGATGAATTTATGATCCTGCTGTTTCGATCACAGGCAACTGACGCTATAGCAATCGCGCAACGTATTAGCGGGCAGGTGACCAGTCATGTGTTCGTTGTGGACGGCCATACCGTGCCATTGTCAGTATCGTGGGGAATTGCAGAGGTGAACGATGAACTGGATGTGGCCATTCAGAATGCGGATAGCGCTATGTATAGAATGAAGCACACGAAAGAAGGGTGAAACCGCCAGCTGTCACTGGCGGTTGATTTAACTTACTGCTGGGTGGCGGCTTTCATTGCGCTGACAAACGCTTTCAGTTCAGTCAGCATCTGATCCGGTGCCGCAACATTTTTCTCAATGATCTTCACAATTGCCGAGCCGGAAATTGCACCGGCAGCACCGGCTTCAATAGCACCAGCGACCTGTTCAGGCGCAGAAATACCAAAG
Source organism: Citrobacter sp. Cpo030 (assembly GCF_030333005.1). Lineage (NCBI taxonomy): Bacteria > Pseudomonadati > Pseudomonadota > Gammaproteobacteria > Enterobacterales > Enterobacteriaceae > Citrobacter > Citrobacter sp. Cpo030. Next base: position 128,320 of record NZ_JAOWGT010000072.1, read on the forward strand.
CCCTGTAAAGAAGGCGGAGCATCATATTGTTTCAGCTTTTCAACCAGATGATGCAGCGGTAATGCCGCACGATTTTCTGCACCGGTCACACCTGCACGTGAAAGCAGATAAGTGTAGCCACGGCCATAAGAGGCAATCTGGCGTAGCAGTTCTTCATCAGCGTTCGGCGGGCAGATGAAAATCGGTGCGATGTTGTGGCGGAGCGCTGCAGTTCTGAACGGGGCAGACTCCTCAACAGGCACATCGGCTACCAACACAGAATCCACACCCACTTTTTCGCACTGGGCGTAAAACTCGTCAATGCCCTTGCTGAAGACCAGGTTGGCATACATCAGCAACCCAATGGGAATCGTCGGATGCTTCTGGCGAATCAGCGCCAGCATTTCAAAGCATTGCGACGGTGTGACGCCGGCGGCAAACGCTCGCAGGGTGGCTTCCTGTATGGTCGGACCGTCTGCCAGCGGATCGGAGAAAGGAATGCCGAGCTCAAGCGCGTCGGCACCGGCTTCAATCAGCGTATCAATGATTTTCAGTGACTGCTCAACAGACGGATCGCCCAGGGTTACGAAGGGGACAAAAGCGCCTTCTTTGCGGTCCTTCAGCTGTGCAAACAGGTTTTTGTAACGTTCCATCAGATTTCCCCTCGCGCTTTCAGAATATCGTGTACGGTGAAAATGTCTTTGTCGCCGCGACCGGAGAGATTAACCACCAGTAACTGCTCTTTTTCCGGATTTTCACGCATCATTTTCAACGCGTGCGCCAGGGCATGGGAGGACTCCAGTGCCGGAATAATTCCCTCGTGCAGACACAGCGTTTTGAAGGCTTCCAGTGCTTCATCATCGGTGATTGAAACATAATCTGCGCGGCCAATGCTGTTCAGGTACGCGTGCTGTGGCCCAACCGATGGGAAGTCCAGCCCTGCAGAAATAGAGTAAGACTCTTCGATCTGTCCTTCTTCGGTCTGCATCATCGGGGACTTCATGCCGAAGTAAATCCCGACACGACCATGCTTCAACGGTGCGCCGTGCTCTCCAGACTCAATTCCGTGACCGCCTGGCTCTACGCCAATCAGACCTACGCTGGTTTCATTAATAAAATCGGCGAACATACCGATGGCGTTAGAACCGCCGCCCACGCAGGCGATAACGGCGTCCGGCAGACGGCCTTCTTTTTCCAGAATCTGCGCCTTGGTTTCTTCACCGATCATGCGCTGGAACTCACGCACAATGGTCGGGAAGGGGTGCGGACCAGCCGCCGTACCGAGCATGTAGTGCGCGGTATCGTAGCTGCCAGACCAGTCGCGAAGCGCTTCGTTACAGGCATCTTTCAGCGTTGCGGAACCGCTGTGAACGGGGATAACTTCAGCGCCCATCAAACGCATACGGAAAACGTTAGGCGACTGACGTTCAACATCTTTCGCACCCATGTAAATACGGCATTTCAACCCCAGCAGTGCGCTGGCGAGAGCAGATGCAACACCGTGCTGACCCGCGCCTGTTTCGGCGATGATTTCCGTTTTACCCATGCGCTTCGCCAGCAACGCCTGACCCAGCACCTGGTTGGTTTTGTGCGCGCCGCCGTGCAGTAAATCTTCACGCTTGAGATACAGCGTTGTGTTGGTGCCTTGAGTAATGTTCTGGCACTTGGTCAGTGCGGTTGGGCGACCTGCATAGTTTTTCAGCAGGTCTGTAAACTGCGCCTGAAATTCAGGATCCTTTTGTGCGCTGACAAAAGCTTCTTCCAGCTGGCGCAGGGCAGGCATCAGAATCTGTGGCACATACATACCGCCAAATTCACCAAAGTACGGATTGAGTAATGTTGTCATGTCCTTTTCCTTAATATGCGCGCAGCGTCTGAAAGACCGAAGCCAGAAGACGTGCATCTTTAATGCCCGGCTGTGACTCTACGCCAGAATTGAAATCGAGACCGGCACAGCCGGTTTTTGCCGCGTCCACGCAGTTATCTGCGCCAAGTCCGCCTGCCAGTAAAACGTTATCCAGCGATTGTCCGCCTAAAAGTGACCAGTCAAAGCGTTGACCGCTGCCGCCCTGGCCGTTGTCGAAGACGTATTTATCGACATGCTGATAATCACGGGCTGGCAAAGTCTCGCTGACGCTGAGCGCCTTCCAGATTTGTACCTGTGCGGGCAGTACCTCGCGCAGGGCGTCAACGTAGGACTGGTCTTCGTTACCGTGCAGTTGCACGGCAGTTAGTCCCAGTTCCGCCGCTGTTGCGCTCACGTCGGTAATATCTGAGTTGCGAAACACCCCGACGTATTGCAGCGGCGCGCCGGTCATGACCTCTCGCGCTTGTTCAACGTTGACCGCGCGCGGTGATGTGGGGACAAAAATCACGCCGCCGTAAATGGCACCCGCTTCGTATGCCGCATTTGCATCCTGAGCCCGGGTTAAACCGCAGACTTTATTCTCGCCGAGCAGTACGCGACGCACGGCGGCGTGCAGATCATCATGCGACATCAGCGCGGAGCCAATCAGAAAACCGTTGGCGAAGTGGCTGAGCTCGCGCACCTGACCATAGGTGTTGATCCCGGACTCGCTGATGACGGTAACACCGTGACCCAGTCGCGGCGCCAGTTGACGGGTACGATTCAGATCAATCGACAGGTCGCGTAAATCACGGTTGTTGATACCAACGACTTTGGCGCCCAGTGCGATAGCACGCTCCAGCTCTTCTTCGTTGCTGACTTCGGTCAGTACGCCCATTTTCAGACTGTGGGCGACGGCGGCGAGTTGACGATATTGCTCATCATCGAGCACCGACAGCATCAATAAACAGGCGTCCGCCTGGTAGAAACGTGCCAGGTAAATCTGGTAAGGATCGATAATAAAGTCCTTGCACAGAATCGGCTGCGGTGCGATGCGGCTGACGATGGGCAGGAAATCAAAGCTCCCCTGGAAATACTTCTCATCGGTCAGTACAGAGATCGCGGAAGCATAATGTTTATAGACGCCAGCAATTTGTGCCGGGTCGAAATCATCACGGATCACGCCTTTTGATGGAGATGCCTTTTTGCACTCCAGAATAAAGGCGGTGCGCGCACCTTGCAGCGCATCGTAGAAATCACGTGAGCCAGGCTGAACATCATTTTGAAAGCTGGCCAGCGGTTGTTGCTGTTTGCGGGCTTCTACCCAAATCGCCTTGTCTGCGACAATTTTCGCTAAAACGGTTTGCATCATTTACCCTCTTGCTGCCAGTGCAGTGACGCGGTCATAGGCCGCACCGCTACGCAGTACATTAATCACGGTTTGCGCATTGGCTTTTAAATCTTCTTCACCGTGCAGGCGCATTAACATGGCGACATTTGCGGCAACAGCAGCCTCATGAGCGGCTTCACCTTTACCTTGTAACAAGCGACTAAGAATGTCACGGTTTTCTTCCGGCGTGCCGCCAGCCAGCTGTTCCTGGTGGTAAGGCGTCAGACCAAAGTCTTCTGCCGTCAGTTGATAACTCTTGATTTCCCCATCGTGCAGCTCTGCCACAATGGTCGGTGCATGCAGCGAAACTTCGTCCATGCCACCACTGTGAACCACGGCTGCCCGTTGATATCCCAGCACGCGCAGCGTTTCAGCAATCGGTAGCACCAGTTCCGGACTGTAAACGCCGATCAGCGCCAGCGGCGGATGCGCCGGGTTAATCAACGGGCCGAGCACGTTAAACAGCGTGCGGGTTTTCAACTGCTGGCGTACCGGCATGGCATGGCGAAAACCGGTGTGATATTTCGGCGCAAACAGAAAGCACACGCCGAGGTCGTCAAGCGCCTGACGGGATTTATCGGCGTTCATATCCAGATTGATGCCAAATGCCGCTAACAGATCCGAAGAGCCAGACTTGCTGGAGACGCTACGATTTCCGTGTTTGGCCACTTTCAGTCCGCAAGCCGCCGCAACAAAGGCGCTGGCGGTAGAAATATTGATACTGTTGCTGCCGTCGCCGCCGGTACCGACAATATCGGCAAACAGATAATCAGGGCGTGGGAACGGGGCTGCGTTTTCCAGCAGCGCGGTTGCCGCACCGGCAATTTCATTCGGGTGTTCGCCACGAATTTTCATGCTCACCAGCGCCGCAGCCAGTTGTTCCGGCTTCAGTTCACCACGAACCACGGCAGAGAACAGCTGGTGGCTTTCCTGCTGGGACAGCGTCTGGGCCTGGTACAGTTTCTCCAGAATGGGTTGCAGCGTATTGGTTTGTTCAAGCTTCTGTTGCGCCCAGGCCAGCGTTTGTTCCAGCAAACGTGCGCCCTGGGTAGTCAGAATGGATTCCGGATGGAACTGGAAGCCGCAGACGCGATCGGTATCGTGACGTACCGCCATCACCATGCCGTTAAAGTGGGCGTTAATGGTCAATCCAGCAGGAACGTTGCTGCCAACCAGTGAATGATAGCGTGCCACCGGCAGCGGATTCGCCAGACCGGCAAACATCGCCTGACCGTCGTGTTCAATGCTGGATGCTTTGCCGTGCAGGATCTCTCCGGCCTGACCCACATATCCACCATAGGCTTCAACAATGGCCTGGTGTCCCAGACAAATACCGATGATTGGCAGCTTGCCGCGCAAACGGGTTAATAGCTCCGGCATGCAACCTGCTTCGCTTGGCGCACCTGGGCCTGGAGAGAGCATCAGCACCGGATTTTTCATCGTTGCTAAGCGGTCAATCAACGTCTGGGCCGGAATATGGTTGCGGTAAATCACCACGTTGTGACCATTAGTACGCAGCTGATCCGCCAGGTTATAGGTAAAAGAGTCGATATTATCGAGCAGCAGAATGTCAGCCATTAGAAGGTCTCCTGTGCGTGGTGCGCGGTGGCGATAGCACGCAGAACCGCGCGCGCTTTATTACGGGTTTCATCGGCTTCAGACTGCGGTACAGAATCCAGAACAATCCCGGCACCGGCTTGTACGGTGGCAATACCGTCTTCCACGAGGGCGGAGCGAATGACAATACAGGTATCCAGATCGCCATGCGCCGTGAAGTAACCTACCGCACCGCCGTAGCTGCCACGGCGACGACCCTCTGCCTCGGCGATAAGCTGCATGGCGCGAACTTTTGGCGCTCCGCTTAACGTGCCCATATTCATACAGGCGCGGTAAGCGTGCAGCACATCCAGATCGCTACGCAGTTCACCAACCACGCGCGAAACCAGGTGCATAACGAAGGAGTAACGATCGACTTTGGTGAGATCAGCAACGTAGCGACTGCCCGGCGTACAGATACGCGCCAGGTCGTTACGCGCCAGGTCAACCAGCATCAGGTGCTCAGAAAGCTCTTTATGGTCGGTACGCATCTCCAGCTCGATACGGCTGTCGAGGTCGCGGTCAAGCGAACCGTCCGCACGACGACCGCGCGGGCGAGTGCCAGCAATCGGGTAGATCTCAATCTGGCGGCTGGTGGCATCGTATTTCAGCGAGCTTTCCGGGGAGGCGCCAAACAGCGTGAAATCGTTGTCCTGCATGAAAAACATGTATGGGCTGGGGTTACTTTTCTTCAGCACATAGTAGGCCGCCAGCGGAGATGGGCAGGGCAGCGAGAAACGGCGGGATGGCACCACCTGGAAAATTTCGCCCGCGCGAATCGCTTTTTGCATGCCACGAACTACGGCGCCAAACTCTTCATCGCTCTGATTGCACTCGCAGCGCATCTGCGGGACTTCAGTGACCGGCAATGGCGGCGCAGGCTCGGTAAGCTGCTGGCTCAACTGCGCCAGACGAGCGTTAAGACGCTGTTTTTCCGCATCATTGGGGGTAAAAATACTGGCCTGAATACGGGTGCTTTTTTTCTGGTGGTCGATAACCATCAGCGTTTCTGCCAGATAGAAGCAATAGTCAGGGCAACGGTTGCCCGCTTCAAGCTGTGGCAACTCTTCAAAACCCGCAACCAGATCGTAAGAAAACAGACCGCCGAAGAACATCGCTTCACGTTCTTGTACAGGAACATTCACCAGCTCCTGCAGTAAGCGAAAAGCGTCAAATACGGAAAGAGAACATAAGCGGGCGTCTTCATCCAGCAGCGGGCTGACAGCGGGGAATCGCAGATGACGACCATTCGGCTGTTTTTCATTCTCAACGCCAGCGGGCAGGGCTGCATCCAGTAGGGGCAGCAGCGATGCGCCGTTTGCGGATAATGCCTGAATGGTGACAGTGTCACCGAGAGCGGTAATGCGTAATGCGCTATCGACCAGCAGCAGGCTCTTCAGATCGTCTTTGCTGTCGATATCTGCAGATTCCAGCAGCAGCGTTGCCGGACGTGCGCCACACACCTGATGAAACAGCGCCGTCGGATTCTCACGGTAGGCGGCATCGCAGGCAAGCAGTTCGAGTGTCGTTTTTTGAGTTTGCATCGTTATTCTCATTAATTTTGTTCAAAAAAAAGCCCGCTCATTTGGCGGGCCGGGTATCTGGTTGCATATTGCAGACGTAAGACACTGCCCGAAATCAGGAAGTGCGCCACCAACCGTGCAGAACAAATGTTGCTTTCATCTCAGATACCTTCTTCATGTGAACTTGCGTACTAGTTAACTAGTTCGATGGAATAAAGTCAACACCTGATTTCAGTATATTTGTCGAAACCGCTATGATGAGCGTGTTACGACATTTATTGAAACGGGAGCCGCCTTGAGCGACACGAATTACGCAGTGATTTATGACCTGCACAGTCATACTACAGCCTCCGATGGGCGATTAACCCCAGAAGCCTTAGTACACCGTGCGGTAGAGATGCGAGTCGGTACACTGGCGATCACCGATCATGACACCACGGCGGGCATTGCGGCGGCAAGAGAAGAAATTTCACGTTCGGGTTTAGCGTTAAATTTGATCCCTGGCGTCGAGATATCAACGGTTTGGGAAAACCATGAGATCCATATAGTGGGTCTGAACATTGATATCGACCATCCAATGATGTGCGAATTTCTGGCGCAACAAACGGAACGTCGTCAGCAGCGTGCGCGCCTGATTGCCGAACGACTCGACAAAGCGCATATCCCCGGCGCGTTGGAAGGGGCGTTACGTCTGGCTGATGGCGGGGCGGTTACGCGGGGCCATTTTGCGCGTTTCCTGGTGGAATGCGGAAAAGCCACAACCATGGCGGATGTCTTTAAAAAATATCTTGCCCGTGGGAAAACCGGTTACGTTCCGCCACAGTGGTGTACAATAGAACAAGCTATTGATGTCATTCATCATTCTGGCGGTAAGGCTGTTCTGGCTCATCCTGGGCGGTACGATCTTAGCGCTAAGTGGCTGAAAAGACTGGTTGCACATTTTGCTGAACATCGCGGCGACGCGATGGAAGTGGCACAGTGCCAGCAGTCTCCCAATGAACGCACCCATCTGGCGACGCTTGCGCGTTCGCATCAACTGTGGGCATCGCAAGGGTCCGATTTTCATCTACCCTGCCCATGGATTGAGTTGGGGCGTAAACTTTGGTTGCCCGCAGGCGTAGAAGGCGTCTGGCAACTTTGGGAGCAGCCCGAGATCACAGAGAGGAAAGTATGAGCCAGTTTTTTTATATTCATCCCGAAAACCCGCAGCAGCGACTGATCAATCAGGCCGTTGAAATCGTGCGTAAAGGTGGGGTGATCGTCTATCCAACCGATTCCGGCTATGCGTTGGGCTGCAAAATTGAAGATAAAGGCGCAATGGAGCGCATTTGCCGCATCCGTCACCTGCCGGACGGACACAACTTTACGCTGATGTGTCGTGACCTGTCAGAACTGTCGACCTATTCGTTTGTCGACAACGTGGCCTTCCGTTTAATTAAAAACAACACGCCGGGCAACTACACCTTCATCCTGAAAGGGACGAAAGAAGTTCCGCGCCGTTTGTTGCAGGAAAAACGAAAGACCATTGGCCTGCGTGTGCCTTCGAATCCGATAGCGCTGGCGCTGCTGGAAGCGCTGGGCGAACCGATGCTCTCTACATCACTGATGCTGCCGGGCAGTGAATTTACCGAGTCAGATCCGGAAGAAATTAAAGACCGCCTGGAAAAACTGGTGGATTTGATTATCCACGGTGGCTATCTCGGCCAGCAGCCGACCACGGTCATCGATTTAACCGACGATTCTCCGGTGGTGTTGCGTGAAGGCGTCGGTGACGTTAAACCTTTCTTATAAGGGCGCGAACCGCTATACTACGCGGCCTTAAAATGGCGCTGACTGGCGCCGTTGATTCTCCTGTTCGACGCCTGTGAAGGCGACATCTAAAGGAAGCTCTATGAGCGAAAAGTTACAAAAAGTGCTGGCGCGCGCTGGCCACGGTTCTCGCCGTGAAATCGAATCTATTATTGCCGCGGGTCGCGTGAGCGTTGATGGCAAAATTGCCACGCTCGGCGATCGCGTTGAAGTCACTCCGGGTCTGAAAATCCGTATCGACGGTCATCTGATTTCGGTTAAAGAGTCTGCGGAGCAAATCTGCCGCGTTCTGGCCTATTACAAGCCAGAAGGCGAACTGTGTACCCGTAACGACCCGGAAGGTCGTCCGACCGTTTTTGATCGTTTGCCAAAACTGCGTGATGCGCGCTGGATTGCCGTAGGGCGTCTGGACGTGAATACCTGCGGTTTACTGCTGTTTACCACCGATGGTGAGCTGGCTAACCGTCTGATGCACCCAAGCCGCGAAGTTGAACGTGAATATGCGGTACGTGTGTTTGGTCAGGTTGATGATGCAAAACTGCGCGATCTGAGTCGTGGCGTGCAGCTGGAAGATGGTCCGGCGGCATTTAAAACGATCAAGTTCAGCGGTGGTGAAGGGATCAACCAGTGGTATAACGTCACGCTGACCGAAGGGCGTAACCGCGAAGTCCGTCGCCTGTGGGAAGCTGTAGGTGTCCAGGTAAGCCGTCTTATTCGTGTTCGTTACGGTGATATTCCGCTGCCGAAAGGCCTGCCGCGTGGTGGCTGGACCGAGCTTGACCTCGCGCAGACCAACTATCTGCGTGAACTGGTGGAGCTGAAGCCGGAAACGACATCTAAAGTTGCCGTCGAGAAAGATCGTCGTCGCATGAAGGCAAATCAGATCCGTCGTGCGGTGAAGCGCCACTCACAGGTCGGTAGCAGCCGTCGTCCGGGTGGTCGTAGCAACAACGGTTAATCATGACCAGGCCTGATAAGCAAAGTGCCATCAGGCGTGAGCGTGGAGCCGGATACGGCGTAAACGCCTTATCCGGCCTGGTGTCAGTAATCGATCCCTATTTGGGCCTTCACGCCCGCTTCAAACGCATGCTTGACCGGGCGCAGCTCGCTGACCGTATCCGCTAACTCCAGAATATCGCGATGACATCCACGGCCGGTGATAATCACCGTTTGATGGGCAGGGCGCGCATTTAGGGCAGTGATGACCTCTTCAAGCGGCAGATAGTCGTATGCCACCATATAGGTCAGCTCGTCCAGCACCACCATATCCAGTTCATCGTCGGCCAGCATCCGCTTGCCGTGTTCCCACACGGCCATACAGGCCGCGGTGTCGGACTCACGGTTTTGCGTTTCCCAGGTAAATCCTGTTGCCATAACCTGAAACTCTACGCCGTGGGGTTCAAGTAAGTTACGTTCTCCGTTTGGCCACGTACCTTTAATAAATTGTACGACGCCGACTTTTTTACCGTGGCCCACCGCGCGCGTGGCGGTACCGAATGCGGCGGTGGTTTTACCCTTACCATTTCCGGTGAACACGATGATGATCCCGCGCTCGTCCTTCGCTGCGGCAACGCGTGCGTCAACCCGATCTTTTACGCGCTGTTGACGTTGCTGATAGCGTTCTTCACTCATTGGGCAATTCCTGGTTTACGGCCCGGCTGGGCGTCAAAAGTCATACCGGTTTTACGGCGGCTGTCATCGCCCATCAGCCACAGGTAGAGCGGCATAATATCGGCGGGGGTTTTCAATTTTTGTGGATCTTCCGTGGGGAATGCGCTGGCTCGCATGCCAGTACGTGTTCCACCAGGATTGATACAGTTTACGCGCAGATGACGGTTTTGATACTCATCAGCCAGCACCTGCATCATCCCTTCGGTAGCAAATTTTGAGGTAGCATATGCTCCCCAATTGGCGCGTCCCTGGCGGCCGACGCTGGAAGAGGTAAAGACCAGCGATCCGGCATCGGATTTGAGTAACAACGGCAGCAATGCCTGAGTCAGCATAAAAGTAGCATTCACATTTACCTGCATTACATCCTGCCAGACCTGCGGGTTTTGTTCACTCATTGGGCAAATATCGCCGAGTAATCCGGCGTTATGCAGTACGCCATCCAGACGCGGGAAATGTGCGGCAATGCGCTGCGCAAGCTGGTGACATTCTTCAGAGGTACAGGTCAGTAAATCCAGTGTAAACCACTGTGGTTGTGTTCCGTTTTCATTGGCGATAGTGCGGGCAACCTGACGCAGTTTTTCTTCGTTACGCCCAAGCAGGATAACGGTCGCGCCATAGCGTGCATAGGTCTGCGCGGCTTCGCGTCCGATACCATCGCTGGCACCGGTGACAAGAATAATGCGGCCCTGTAAAAGGTCTTGTTTAGGTTGGTAATGCACGGCTACTCCTCGGCGACGCCCTGGCCATCTCGTTCGCAATAACTTTTGGGCTTTATGCCTTAAACCCTGTTCTTTTTCAATCAGCCAAAGGCAATAACACCGCAAAATGAACGCTTTGTCATGCTTTTTACTGATTCAGCACTGGATGTATGAAGCAAGACGAGGTGACACGCCTGTTGTACACTGAGCGGAAGTCGCGTTGTTTAACCAAGGTGGGTCTTGTGGAATTGTTGTCTGAATATGGGCTGTTTTTGGCAAAAATTGTCACTGTCGTGGTGGCTATTGCAGTGGTGGTGATGCTGATCGTAAACGCGACACAACGCAAACGTCAGCGTGGGGAATTGCGGGTTATTAACCTCAGCGATCAATATAAAGAGATGAAGGAAGACTTGTCGCTAGCCTTATTGGATGGGCATCAGCAAAAATTCTGGCATAAGGCGCAGAAAAAGAAACAGAAGCTGGAGGCGAAGGCCGCCAAGGCAAAAGCGAAACTGGGTGACAGCACGTCATCTGATAAACCTCGTGTATGGGTGCTTGATTTTAAAGGCAGTATGGATGCCCATGAGGTCAGCGCATTACGCGAAGAGGTGACGGCGGTGCTGGCGGTTGTTAAACCTCAGGATCAGGTGGTGGTTCGTCTGGAAAGCCCGGGTGGTGTGGTACATGGCTATGGCCTGGCTGCATCGCAATTGCAACGTCTGCGCGATAAGCAGATACCGCTAACCGTCACGGTGGATAAAGTCGCTGCGAGCGGCGGATATATGATGGCCTGCGTGGCAGATAAAATTGTCTCGGCGCCGTTTGCTATCGTCGGCTCAATTGGCGTGGTGGCGCAGATCCCGAACTTTAATCGCTTCCTGAAAGGGAAAGATATTGATATCGAACTGCACACCGCCGGACAGTACAAGCGTACGCTGACCTTACTCGGTGAAAACACGGAAGAAGGGCGTCAGAAATTCCGCGAAGATCTGAACGAAACGCATCATCTGTTTAAAGACTTTGTGCATCGCATGCGTCCGACTCTGGACATTGAACAGGTTGCCACGGGTGAACACTGGTTTGGTCAACAGGCGCTGGCAAATGGGCTGGTGGATGAGATCAATACCAGCGATGAGGTGATCCTCGGGCTGATGGAAGGTCGTGAAGTGTTGAACGTTCGCTATCTGCAGCGTAAAAAGCTGATGGAGCGTTTTACCGGTAGTGCGGCGGAGAGCGCCGATCGTTTGCTGATGCGCTGGTGGCAGCGGGGGCAGAAGCCACTGATGTAAAATTGTCATTGCCGGATAGCGCTGCTCACATATCCTATCCGGCCTACAAATATGCATCAACGTAGGCTGGATAAGGCGTTGCCGCCATCCGGCAAATTATTTCTCGTGTTAATCGATCAAATGATACTTTTCAGAAAGTACGTGCGCCAGGTGTTTAAACATATTAAACACCGCCGTACTTTTGGGCGTTGGTAGCCCTTGCTCGTCTAAAAAGTAATCTCCGCTGAAAACCAGCACGCCGTTTCGCTGCGTAACGCCGGTTGCGACAATCCCCGCCAGCGTGTCCTCATGCTCACGAATGATTTTGTTGGCTTCAATCAGCAGTGTTTCGCGATCGATGGGTTGAGTGTCTTTATGCATGATTTACTCCTTAAACAAGGACATTAGTCTACGCTGAGCCCGCCTTATGGGCAAATATTCCCTGACATAAATGAAGGTTTTACGACTGTGTTACAACTGGCGAGATTTGTTTTTGCATGCTAATAAAGTTGCGTAACGCATTTTATCAGGTACAGTGTGACGCTTTCGTCAATCTGGCAACAGATTTGCTTGACATTCGACCAATACTTCGTCGTGCTAGAGCGTTTGTGAGAAAAAAAGCCTGTTAACTCAGTTACATGAGAGTTACATTACAAGCGCGAATCAGTTTAAGGGGTTGATATCCGCCGACGCAGAGACCATATCGATGTCTCGTCGCCAGTGGAAGGTGAATCAACGTGCGACGCATTCTGGAAGAATCAAATTAGGTAAAGGTGAATATGGGTAAAGCTCTTGTCATCGTTGAGTCCCCGGCAAAAGCCAAAACGATCAACAAGTATCTGGGTAATGACTACGTGGTGAAATCCAGCGTCGGTCATATCCGTGATTTGCCGACCAGTGGCTCAGCAACTAAAAAGAGCGCCGACTCAACCTCCACCAAAACGGCTAAAAAGCCCAAAAAGGATGAACGTGGCGCTCTCGTCAACCGTATGGGTGTTGACCCGTGGCACAACTGGGATGCGCGTTATGAAGTGCTGCCTGGTAAAGAGAAAGTTGTTTCAGAACTGAAGCAACTGGCTGAAAAAGCCGACCACATCTATCTCGCAACCGACCTTGACCGCGAAGGGGAAGCCATTGCATGGCACCTGCGGGAAGTCATCGGCGGCGACGACACCCGCTACAGCCGCGTGGTGTTTAACGAAATTACCAAAAATGCTATTCGCCAGGCGTTTGAAAAACCGGGCGAGTTGAACATCGACCGTGTAAATGCGCAACAGGCGCGCCGCTTTATGGACCGTGTTGTGGGCTATATGGTGTCGCCACTGCTGTGGAAAAAAATTGCACGTGGTCTGTCTGCCGGTCGCGTTCAGTCTGTGGCTGTGCGTCTGGTGGTTGAGCGTGAACGCGAAATCAAAGCATTTGTTCCAGAAGAGTTCTGGGAAATTGATGCCAACACGACCACGCCGGGCGGCGACGCGTTGCCGCTTGAGGTGACGCATCAAAATGATAAACCGTTCCGTCCCGTAAATCGGGAACAAACGCTTGCCGCCGTTAGCCTGTTGGAAAAAGCGCGCTATAGCGTCCTGGAACGTGAAGATAAGCCGACCAGCAGCAAGCCTGGCGCGCCGTTTATCACCTCCACGCTACAGCAGGCCGCGAGCACGCGTCTGGGCTTCGGTGTGAAGAAAACCATGATGATGGCGCAGCGCTTGTATGAAGCGGGTTACATCACTTATATGCGTACTGACTCAACCAACCTGAGCCAGGATGCAGTGACCATGGTTCGCGATTACATCAGCGATAATTTTGGCAAAAAATATCTGCCGGAAAACGCGAACCAGTACGCCAGCAAAGAGAATTCGCAGGAAGCGCACGAAGCTATCCGTCCTTCCGATGTCGCCGTACTGGCGGAATCGCTGAAAGATATGGAAGCCGATGCACAAAAACTGTATCAGCTGATCTGGCGCCAGTTTGTTGCCTGTCAGATGACGCCTGCTAAATATGATTCCACCACGCTGACCGTTGGCGCGGGTGATTTCCGTCTGAAGGCGCGTGGTCGTATTCTGCGCTTTGATGGCTGGACGAAAGTGATGCCAGCGCTGCGTAAAGGCGATGAAGACCGCATTTTACCGGCGGTGGATAAAGGCGATACGTTGACGCTTATCGAACTGACGCCTGCTCAGCACTTTACCAAGCCGCCTGCACGCTTCAGTGAAGCTTCGTTGGTTAAAGAGCTTGAAAAGCGTGGCATTGGTCGTCCATCCACCTATGCGTCGATCATTTCTACGATTCAGGATCGTGGTTATGTTCGCGTTGAGAACCGTCGCTTCTACGCTGAAAAAATGGGTGAAATCGTTACCGATCGTCTGGAAGAAAACTTCCGCGAACTGATGAACTACGATTTTACCGCGCAGATGGAAGACAGTCTCGACCAGGTGGCAAATCACGAAGCCGAATGGAAGGGCGTACTCGACAACTTCTTCACTGATTTTACTCAGCAGCTGGATAAAGCAGAGAAAGATCCTGAAGAAGGCGGTATGCGTCCGAACCAGATGGTGCTGACCAGCATTGATTGCCCGACCTGCGGACGCAAGATGGGTATTCGTACCGCCAGTACCGGCGTTTTCCTTGGTTGCTCCGGCTACGCACTTTCCCCGAAAGAGCGTTGCAAAACCACCATCAACCTGGTGCCGGAAAACGAAGTATTGAACGTGCTGGAAGGCGACGACGCGGAAACGAACGCATTGCGCGCCAAACGCCGCTGCCAGAAGTGCGGTACGGCAATGGACAGTTATCTCATCGATCCTAAGCGTAAATTGCATGTGTGTGGTAATAACCCAACTTGCGATGGCTACGAGATCGAAGAGGGTGAATTCCGTATCAAGGGTTATGACGGTCCGATCGTAGAGTGCGAAAAATGTGGTTCTGAAATGCACCTGAAAATGGGACGTTTCGGCAAGTACATGGCGTGTACCAACGACGAGTGTAAAAACACCCGTAAGATCCTGCGTAACGGTGAAGTTGCTCCGCCGAAAGAAGATCCGGTTCCGCTGCCGGAACTGCCGTGTGAAAAATCTGACGCGTATTTCGTGTTACGTGATGGTGCTGCAGGTATCTTCCTGGCGGCCAATACGTTCCCGAAATCACGTGAGACTCGTGCGCCGTTGGTGGAAGAGTTGTATCGCTTCCGCGATCGCCTGCCGGAAAAACTGCGTTATCTGGCAGATGCGCCGCAAACTGACCCGGATGGTAACAAGTCTATGGTTCGTTTCAGCCGTAAAACCAAGCAGCAATACGTTGCTGCTGAGAAAGACGGTAAGGCGACTGGCTGGTCCGCGTTCTTCGTTGACGGTAAATGGGTAGAAGGGAAGAAATAACCGCGTTTCGGCTGAATTTCTCCTCAAAGGGTCGCGTAAGCGGCCCTTTTTGTTTCTGGCATATTATTTTTTGTCATACCTATACAGCGTACATATAAATGATATAGTGGTTATAGTTAACAGTCTTTTTATTATTAAATCGTATTAGCAGTGCCCACGAGCCTGCACTGAAACGATGATTTGATGGCGCGAATCGGGATGGCATAACATGAAATTACAGCAGCTTCGCTACATCGTTGAGGTGGTGAACCACAACCTTAATGTCTCCTCAACGGCGGAAGGGCTTTATACCTCTCAGCCCGGTATCAGTAAGCAAGTTCGTATGCTGGAAGATGAACTTGGCATCCAGATTTTCGCCCGTAGCGGTAAGCATCTGACCCAGGTTACGCCAGCGGGGCAGGAAGTCATCCGTATTGCGCGCGAAGTTCTGTCTAAGGTGGACGCCATTAAGTCTGTTGCTGGTGAACATACCTGGCCGGACAAAGGTTCGCTGTATATCGCCACCACGCATACTCAGGCACGTTACGCATTACCGAACGTGATTAAAGGTTTTATTGAGCGTTATCCTCGTGTTTCATTGCATATGCACCAGGGATCGCCAACGCAAATTGCCGAAGCCGTCTCGAAAGGGAATGCGGATTTTGCTATCGCGACGGAAGCCTTGCACCTGTATGACGACCTGGTGATGCTACCTTGCTATCACTGGAACCGTTCGATTGTCGTCACGCCGGATCATCCGTTGGCGGGCAAATCCTCGGTTTCTATTGAGGAACTGGCGCAGTATCCGCTTGTCACCTACACCTTTGGATTTACCGGACGTTCGGAGCTGGACACCGCGTTTAACCGTGCGGGTCTGGAGCCGCGTATTGTCTTTACCGCGACCGATGCTGATGTCATTAAAACCTATGTTCGTCTGGGGCTCGGCGTGGGTGTGATTGCCAGTATGGCGGTTGATCCTGTTTCCGATCCTGACCTGGTACGTGTGGATGCGCATGATATTTTCAGCCATAGCACCACCAAAATTGGTTTTCGTCGCAGCACCTTCTTACGTAGTTACATGTATGATTTCATTCAACGTTTCGCGCCGCATCTGACGCGTGATGTGGTGGACACGGCGGTGGCACTGCGTTCCAACGATGATATTGAAGCCATGTTTAAAGATATTAAATTGCCTGAGAAATAATAACAGTTGTTACCTCGTCGGTATCCGTAAGCATAAAGTGATACCGACGGGAGAGTCTGAATTTATTCATTATTTCTCCTCCTATATATTAACCATATATTATTTATGGAAAAAGTTCTCTAAAGTAGTTTCAAATTAGTCAGCTTGCCAAAAATCACTCTCAAATATTCATAATTGATCAAACAATTGATTTATTTATCAGATTGAGTCCGAAAATTAACTGGCTTTTTCTCACCTTTTTTATTAGGATTCCTCCTATCTGATGATTAATTGTACCAATTGTTTGGTGCCTAAATGATAAGTGATTTCGATAGTATGAGGTTAGCGATGCCTTCAGGAAACCAGCCAGCACGCCGGGATCCCGCGATGAAACGTAAAGCCTGGTTCGCCGTGTTTCTTGGCTCTGCCGTATTCTGGATTATTGTCGCGCTCGTGGCCTGGAACGTGTGGGGGTAAGTATGTCCGCACCGAAGCAGCACTCTACTATGACGCCAGCGTCTCATGAACATGAACATGAACACGAGAGCAAAACCGTCGCCGAGAAGGGGCCGAAGATACCCGAATCCTGGAAACTTTCTCCTGAACAACGGGCGTTTATTGATCTGTTAACGGATGATGATGAACAGAAACAATAGTTCGTACGTATTTTATAATAATAACGATTACCTCGTGGTCTTAAATATCGAATCGTTTATCCCATGTATTCACCATCAGCCACCTAATCAACGTATTATCGATTGCGCTATTGCCTGCTGAATATCCATCCTATTAATCTACACGGCTAGACCTTCCTCCCTACCATTGACCTCACTTCGCGCTTTTGTATCGCGCGCTACTTTTATCAATTTGAGTTGTTATCAAAGCGTTACATTTTGTTTGTGTTATCTTTAATACTAACCCTGAGGAAAATCAGGGGATCCAACCCTGTCATTTAAGGAGGAGCTATGTCGTCGACCCTACGAGAAGCCAGTAAGGACACATTGCAGGTTAAAGATAAAACCTACCGCTACTACAGTTTACCTCTGGCCGCTAAATCACTGGGTGATATCACCCGACTACCCAAATCGCTAAAAGTGTTACTGGAAAACCTGCTTCGTTGGCAGGATGGTAATTCCGTTACCGAAGATGATATTCATGCGCTCGCGCATTGGCTGAAGACCGCCCATGCCGATCGTGAAATTGCCTATCGACCCGCTCGTGTTCTGATGCAGGATTTTACCGGCGTGCCGGCGGTGGTCGATCTTGCCGCTATGCGTGAAGCGGTGAAACGTCTGGGAGGAGATACGGCAAAAGTGAATCCGCTTTCGCCAGTGGACCTTGTCATTGACCACTCGGTAACGGTGGACCGTTTTGGTGATGATGATGCTTTCGAAGAAAACGTTCGCCTGGAAATGGAACGTAACCATGAGCGTTATGTGTTCCTGAAATGGGGACAGCAGGCATTTAGTCGCTTCAGCGTTGTGCCACCGGGAACGGGGATTTGCCACCAGGTTAACCTTGAATACTTGGGCAAAGCCGTCTGGAGCGAGTTACAGGACGGTGAGTGGGTGGCTTACCCTGACACGTTGGTCGGAACCGATTCCCATACGACAATGATTAATGGTCTCGGTGTGCTGGGATGGGGCGTTGGAGGCATTGAGGCTGAAGCAGCAATGCTTGGTCAACCGGTCTCTATGCTTATCCCGGATGTTGTGGGCTTCAAACTGGTGGGCAAACTGCGGGAAGGCATCACCGCTACCGACCTGGTTTTAACCGTCACCCAGATGCTGCGTAAGCACGGCGTGGTCGGTAAATTCGTTGAATTCTACGGTGATGGCCTGGACACCTTACCACTGGCCGATCGGGCAACCATTGCTAACATGTCACCGGAATACGGCGCAACCTGCGGTTTCTTCCCGATCGATGACATCACTCTTGAATATATGCGTCTGAGTGGACGCAGTGAGGAGCAGGTTGAGTTGGTCAGCGCCTATGCCAAAGCGCAGGGAATGTGGCGTAATCCAGGGGATGAACCCGTATTTACCAGTTCACTGGAGCTGGATATGGGCAGTGTGGAAGCTAGCCTTGCCGGACCGAAGCGTCCGCAGGATCGGGTAGCACTGGCTGATGTCCCGAAAGCGTTTTCGGCGAGTAATGAACTCGAAGTAAATAGCTCGCTGAAAGATCGTCAGCCAGTGGACTATACAATGAACGGTCATCAGTACAAGCTGCCGGATGGTGCGGTGGTTATTGCTGCGATCACTTCCTGTACCAACACCTCTAACCCAAGCGTATTGATGGCGGCGGGTCTGCTGGCGAAAAAAGCAGTGACGCTTGGTCTGAAACGTCAGCCGTGGGTGAAAGCCTCGCTGGCGCCAGGATCGAAGGTGGTGTCTGACTATCTGGCGCAGGCTGGGTTCACGCCGTATCTTGATGAGCTGGGATTTAACCTTGTAGGTTATGGCTGTACCACCTGTATTGGTAACTCGGGTCCGTTACCCGATCCTATCGAGACAGCTATCAAAAAAGGCGATCTTACCGTTGGCGCCGTGCTTTCCGGCAACCGAAACTTTGAGGGGCGTATCCATCCGCTCGTGAAGACCAACTGGTTGGCATCTCCGCCGCTGGTGGTGGCCTACGCGCTGGCGGGGAATATGAACATCAATCTGACGAAAGATCCGTTAGGGCATGACAGAAAGGGCGATCCCGTATATCTGAAAGATATCTGGCCGACGGCTCAGGAAATTGCACGTGCCGTGGAGCAGGTTTCTACCGCCATGTTCCATAAGGAGTACGCTGAAGTCTTTGAGGGCACGCCGGAATGGAAAGCAATCCAGGTTGATCGGGCTGATACCTATGGCTGGCAGTCTGACTCAACTTATATCCGCTTGTCGCCATTTTTCGATGGCATGCAGGCTACGCCGGATCCAGTCAAGGACATTCACGGCGCGCGTATTCTGGCTATGCTTGGAGATTCCGTCACCACCGACCATATTTCTCCTGCCGGCAGTATCAAGCCGGATAGCCCGGCAGGTCGTTATCTGCAAAGCCACGGCGTGGAGCGTAAAGATTTTAACTCCTACGGTTCACGGCGCGGGAATCATGAAGTAATGATGCGCGGTACCTTTGCCAATATTCGTATTCGCAATGAGATGGTGCCCGGCGTTGAAGGTGGGATGACGCGTCATTTGCCGGGAACTGAGGTAGTGGCTATCTATGATGCGGCTATGCAATATCAACAGGAGAATATCCCCCTGGCGGTTATTGCCGGGAAAGAGTATGGCTCTGGCTCCAGTCGCGACTGGGCGGCAAAAGGCCCGCGCTTACTGGGGGTTCGCGTGGTTATCGCAGAGTCCTTTGAGCGAATTCACCGTTCTAACCTGATTGGTATGGGGATTTTGCCGCTGGAATTCCCACAGGGCGTCACGCGTAAAACGCTGGGACTAACCGGTGAGGAAGCGATCGATATTACGGATCTGCAAAACATCAAACCGGGTGCAACAGTGCCGGTGAGTATGGTTCGCTCGGATGGACGTAAAGACGTGGTTTTATGCCGCTGCCGTATCGATACCGCGACGGAGCTAACGTACTACCAAAACGATGGCATTCTGCACTACGTGATTCGTAATATGTTGAGCTAGAATGTAAAAAGCCTGCGAGAGCAGGCTTTTTTATCGGCGGTAACAACTATTACTTGCCCAGCAAATGTCCCATCTTGGCGGCTTTGGTGTCCAGGTAATGTTCATTGTTCGGGTTACGACCCACAATCAACGGCACGCGTTCAACAATATTGATTCCCGCTTCGGTCAGAATTTCCACTTTTTTCGGGTTATTGGTCAGCAAACGAACTTCGTCCACACCAAGCAGCTTGAACATATCCGCACACAGCGTGAAATCACGCTCATCTGCCGCAAAGCCCAACTGATGGTTAGCTTCAACGGTATCATAACCCTGGTCCTGCAACGCGTAGGCGCGGATTTTATTGAGCAGGCCGATATTGCGTCCTTCCTGACGATGATAAAGCAGGATACCGCGCCCTTCTTCAGCAATATGGGTGAGAGCCGCTTCGAGCTGGAAGCCGCAATCGCAACGCAGGCTAAACAATGCATCGCCAGTCAGACATTCGGAGTGGACACGTGCCAGGACAGGCGTTTGGCCTGTGATATCGCCAAAAACCAGTGCGACGTGATCGTGTCCGGTTGCCAGTTCTTCAAATCCCACCATCAGGAAATCACCCCAGGGGGTTGGCAGTTTGGCTTCTGCCACACGTTTAAGCTGCATGTAATTCTCCAGATTATGCTGGCACTGTCGTGCCGTCGCCTGTTGGCTTCTGTTCTATATTGCACTATTTTGCCATAAGGCAACGATGTTCACCTAATCGCGACAACGGATTCGCTTTTGGAATGGCACAAAATTGTCAATTTCCCCGGCATGCGCTTTTTTCAGTTATGATTGTGAGACTTATCGACGAAAGGAGAGGCAATGCTGTCAATTGCAAAGCGCACTGCGGTCGGGGCCGGGCTGCTACTTATTATGCCGGTTGCTGTATGGGTATCAGGCTGGAGCTGGCAGCCGGGACATAACGTTTGGTGGCTAAAATCTCTGTACTGGATAACGGAAACGGTGACGCAGCCGTGGGGTATTATCACTCACGTTGTTCTCTGCGCATGGTTTCTGTGGTGTCTGCGTTTTCGTCTGAAAGCTGCGGTAATGCTGTTTGCGATCCTGGCTGCGGCAATTTTAGTCGGTCAGGGCGTGAAGTCCTGGGTTAAAGACAGGGTGCAGGAACCTCGGCCCTTTGTCGTGTGGCTGGAAAAAACGCACCATATCCCTGTTGATGAGTTCTACACTTTAAAACGTAAAGATCGTGGTCACTTAGTTAAAGAGCAATTGGCCGAACAACAGGATATTCCGACGTTTCTACGTAAGCACTGGCAAAAAGAAACAGGGTTTGCCTTTCCGTCAGGGCATACGATGTTTGCCGCCAGTTGGGCTTTACTGGCCGTAGGGCTGTTATGGCCACGCCGACGTACGCTGACGATTGTGTTTTTACTTATCTGGGCTACGGGTGTTATGGGCAGTCGCTTGCTATTAGGCATGCACTGGCCCCGTGATTTGGTCGTTGCAACGCTGATTTCATGGTTGCTGGTAACACTGGCGACATGGCTTGCGCAGAGGGTATGCGGACCATTAACGCCGCCTGTGCAGGAGGAAAAAGAAATCGCTCAGCGTGAACAAGAAAGTTAGCCATGATTGATTTTTCGAATTTTGCCCTTAAATCAGAAAGGGGAAAGCGCTTTTCCGTTTCGCACTCGTTGTGAAAATGGTAATTTAAAGGGCTCAACGCGGTAAGTTGTACACGATTTATTCGCTCAAACCACATAACGGGAAGTAATGTGAAATATTTACTCATTTTCTTACTGGTGTTGGCGATTTTTGTTATTTCGGTGACATTAGGTGCGCAAAACGATCAACAGGTTACGTTTAATTACCTGCTGGCTCAGGGTGAGTATCGTATCTCTACGCTGCTTGCTGTATTGTTTGCCGCAGGTTTTGCGATTGGTTGGTTAATTTGCGGCCTTTTCTGGCTGAAGGTTCGTGTGTCTCTTGCGCGCGCCGAACGTAAAATCAAACGACTGGAAAACCAGCTTACGCCTGCGACCGACGTTGCGGTTTCTGCCGATTCGTCGGTTGTGAAGGAATAATTATTTATGTTGGAGTTGTTGTTTCTGCTTTTGCCTGTAGCCGCTGCCTATGGGTGGTATATGGGTCGCAGAAGTGCGCAACAAACCAAGCAGGATGAAGCTAACCGTCTTTCCCGTGACTATGTCGCCGGGGTTAACTTCCTCCTGAGCAACCAACAAGACAAAGCGGTGGATCTGTTCCTCGATATGCTAAAAGAGGATACGGGCACCGTTGAGGCTCATCTCACCCTCGGAAACCTGTTTCGTTCGCGCGGTGAAGTCGACCGCGCAATCCGCATCCATCAAACGTTAATGGAAAGTGCTTCGCTGACCTACGAGCAGCGTTTGTTGGCCGTACAACAGCTGGGGCGCGACTACATGGCCGCAGGTCTGTACGACCGCGCGGAAGACATGTTTAATCAGCTTACCGATGAAACAGATTTTCGCGTCGGTGCATTACAGCAACTGCTGCAAATTTATCAGGCGACCAGCGAATGGCAGAAAGCGATTGATGTCGCAGAACGCCTGGTGAAGCTCGGTAAAGATAAACAGCGTATTGAGATAGCTCACTTCTACTGCGAACTGGCCTTACAGCAGATGGGTAGCGACGATATGGATCGCGCCATGACGCTGTTGAAAAAAGGGGCTGCGGCAGACAAAAACAGTGCCCGTGTTTCCATCATGATGGGCCGTGTGTACATGGTGAAAGGCGATTACGCGAAGGCCGTCGAATGTCTACAACGCGTGATTTCTCAGGATAAAGAACTGGTCAGCGAAACGCTGGAAATGCTGCAAAGCTGCTACCAGCATCTGGGGAAAAACGATGAGTGGGCCGAGTTTTTACGTCGGGCTGTTGAGGAGAATACTGGCGCCGCCGCCGAGCTTATGCTGGCCGATATTCTTGAAGCGCGTGAGGGGACTGATACCGCTCAGGTTTATATTACCCGCCAGCTACAACGCCATCCTACGATGCGCGTGTTCCACAAGTTGATGGATTACCATCTTAACGAAGCAGAAGAAGGGCGCGCGAAAGAGAGCCTGATGGTTCTGCGCGATATGGTCGGGGAGCAGGTGCGCAGCAAGCCTCGGTATCGTTGCCAGAAGTGCGGATTTACCGCATATACACTGTACTGGCACTGCCCATCCTGTCGCTCATGGTCAACCATTAAGCCTATTCGCGGACTTGATGGGCTGTAATTTTTAAAAAACCTCACTTTAGTTACAACATACTAATGATCTATAACAGATCCTTCCTCAACCTCCGTTGCCAAATTTGCCTGGCAGAAATGTAATCGCGCCTGTTAATTTTCTATTGCCGCAGGTAGAATGCACGCCGTTTACCCATTTTGCGCCGCCGATGGCGCCCATCCTCAGGAAGGTCTGGTCATGACGTTTACTGCTTCATCTTCTTCTCGTGCTGTTACTGATTCTCCTGTCGTTGTCGCTCTCGATTATTCCAATCGTGATAAAGCATTAGCTTTTGTCGACAGAATTGATCCTTGTGATTGCCGTTTGAAAGTGGGCAAAGAGATGTTCACGCTTTTTGGACCTCAGTTGGTTCGCGATTTACAACAGCGTGGCTTTGACGTTTTTCTTGATTTGAAATTTCATGATATTCCCAATACTACCGCGCATGCCGTTGCGGCGGCGGCTGAGCTTGGCGTGTGGATGGTTAACGTTCATGCTTCTGGTGGGGCGCGTATGATGACCGCCGCACGTGAAGCCCTGGTGCCTTTTGGCAAGGATGCGCCGCTGCTGATTGCAGTAACAGTTCTGACCAGTATGGAAGCCAGCGATCTTGCCGACCTTGGCGTGACGTTGTCACCTGCGGAGCATGCGGAAAGGCTGGCGCGCTTAACCCAACATTGTGGTTTGGATGGCGTCGTATGCTCCGCGCAGGAAGCAGTGCGATTCAAGCAGGCATTTGGCCAGGCATTTAAACTGGTAACGCCCGGTATTCGTCCTGAAGGCAGCGTGGCAGGCGACCAGCGTCGTATTATGACGCCGGAACAGGCACAGTCAGCTGGCGTCGATTATATGGTTATTGGTCGTCCGGTCACACAGTCGGCAGATCCGGCTCAGACGCTGAAGATGATCAATGCCTCCCTGAAACGAGGTGCGTAAATGAACGACTCAAATTCTCGTCTGGTCTACTCAACTGACACCGGGCGTATTGATGAACCAAAAGCCGTCCCAGAACGTCCCAAAGGCGATGGCATTGTCCGCATCCAACGACAGACCAGTGGCCGCAAAGGTAAGGGTGTGTGCCTGATTACTGGAATAGATCAGGACGATGCTGAACTGACCAAATTAGCTGCGGAACTGAAGAAAAAATGTGGTTGCGGCGGGGCAGTGAAGGATGGCGTGATTGAGATACAGGGTGATAAACGCGACCTGATTAAATCGCTGCTGGAAGCCAAAGGAATGAAAGTTAAATTGGCTGGCGGTTAATAAAAAAAGCCACGGAATTTTTCCGTGGCTTTTTAATAATACAGACCTGAAAAAGTAAACGTATTATTATATCGAGCCGTTTAACCGTAAATTATTTACCCACCTGGTGGCCAATAATACCACCTACTGCAGCACCACCCAGCGTTCCCAGCGTGCTGCCGTCAGTCAGGACTGCACCACCGATTGCACCAGCACCAGCACCAATTGCGGTGTTACGGTCACGTTTGGACCAGTTAGAGCAGGCACTCAGCGACATTGCCAGAGTAATCGCCAAAATGGCAGCGGTCATTTTTTTGCTCGTTACTAACATAATACTTTCTCCTGAATTATTGATTCACGGAATCCAGTGTTCTTTAAGAATAGCGCTAAATTTAGGCTAACGAAGATATTTCCGTGAAACCGTTTAGCGAAGGCATGACAAACACTATCCTGAGATTGGAGGTTCGTTCCTGTTATATCGCTAACATTAATTTTACGACTTAATCCTGTTAACGACAGGTAAAAAGTCTTAATTGGACTGTCAGATAACTCTCAGAGAGGAGATGATTTGCCGACTGACAAATCATCTGCTGAAGATTTTATGCGTGCGCATCAATGATATTGACGGTTAAACCCGAGTGCTCGAGCTGCATTTGTACGCTGGCGCTGAGTCTGGAATCCGTGACTACGCGGCTGAATCGCTCTAATGGACCCAGCGTGTAAGGGTGAATGGCTTCGAATTTTGAGCTGTCAGTAAGCACAATAACTTCTGCACCTTTTTCCAGCACCGCGTTAACCACATCAGAACGCATCATGTCGCGTCCGGTGAAGCCGGTGTCAGCCTGCCAGCCATCAATGCCGATAAAGGCCTTGCTGAAGTGTACCTGCTGGATAAACTGGCGAGTTAAGGGCCCCACCATGCTTTCGCTTTTTTTCTGATAGATGCCGCCAAGGAGAATCACTTCGCAGGGGGTTTCTTTCAGCAGATGGGCTATATAGCTGCTGACGGTAATGATGGTGACATCTTTTTGCTCCGCCAGCGTTCTGGCCAAGAGCGCATTGCTGCTGCCGTTTTCAATGAATACGGACTCGCCTGGGCTTACCAGCGATGCGGCGAATTCGGCCAGCTCACGCTTCAGCGTAAAATTAGTCATCATGCGCGTTTCCACATCATCGCTGTTCAATGAAACAGCAAAACCGTGCGCACGGCGTAAATAACTCTGTTTTTCCAGTGTGTTCAGATCCTGTCGAATCGTCACTTCTGAGACGCCGGTGATTTTTGCCAGTTCGGCAACGCTCATCTGACCTTTATCAGTCACCATCTGCAAAATAGATTGTTGTCGGGAATTCATAATATTAATTTTATTGCGATATCGTATCGGAAATTAAACGGAAACTGCCTCATATGCAGTTTGCTGATAGCAGCGACATTAAAGGGTTAATGTCATCAGATCTCCCAGGGAGCCTTGTGCTTTTTGGGCAAAGACTCGGCATCTTCTTTGGCCGTGTCTAGCAGCTCAGTCTTCAGAATTTCGAGATTGTGGATGGCTGAGTGGTAATCACCTGCAACGAGGATATCCAGCACGGTATCAATGCGTTCGGCCAGACGCTGAGCGTCGATATCAGACATGGTTATCATCCTAATGGCAATAGAGTTTGAATTTCATGATGCAGAATTTCATGGCAAAAGAGAAGGGAAAAATAGTATTAACTTCAATGATAGAAGAATATTATATATTCTGTGATTACATGCAGATAGGATCGTTAGGTAATGTCCATTTATGGCTATTTTCAACGTTTGATCCCACTGCATTAGCGTGTTTTTTTATTCAGGTGCCGTCGATACCAACGTTCAAATGCAACTGCTGGCATTGGTTTGGCAAACAAAAAACCCTGACGCTCGTTGACACCATTTTTGGTTAAAAACGCATCCTCTTTCGCGCTTTCAACACCTTCGGCGATGACCTGCAGATTGAGTGCCTGTGCGACCGCAACAATGGCACGTACCAGCGACTGCGAAATAGGTTGTTTGTGTACATCCCTGACAAAGGTTTGATCCAGTTTAATTGCATCAAGCGGGAAGCGGGCCAGTTGAGACAGTGACGAATATCCGGTACCAAAATCATCCAAATGGATTTGCGCTCCCAACTGGCTAAACTGCTGAATGACGGACAGTGCCAACTGTTCATTTTCAATCAAACTGCTTTCCGTTAACTCGACATCAATGGGGCAATATTCAAAGTCGAGTTCATGAAGCACCTGTTTGAGATCGGTAAATAGCGTCTGATCGGCGAGTTGGCGGGCAGAAACGTTTACCGCCACGCGCAGATTGATTCCCTTGGCGCGCCATTTTGCAACCTGACGCACAACGTCCAGAATAACCCAGCGCCCCAGCGGAACAATAAGCCCTGATTCTTCGGCGTAGGAGATAAATTCCAGTGGTGGAATGAGGCCGCGTTCCGGAGACTGCCAGCGTACCAGCGCCTCCAGGCTGCGCACTTCGCCTCGCCAGGTTATCTTTGGCTGATAATGGATAACCAGTTGATCGTTTTCCAGCGCCTTGCGCAGGTTAGTATCCAGCCACAGGTATTCAAAAACCCGCTGATTCATTTCCGGAGAGAAAACACAAAACTGTCCGCGGCCGCCTTCTTTCGCGGTGTACATGGCCGTATCGGCGTTACGAATGACGCTTTCGCAGTCCTGACCATGCTGTGGAGCGAGGGAAATACCAATAGAGCAGCCTGTATAGACTTCAATCAGGCCAATGCGAAAGGGTTGACGCAGGCGTGTCAGAATGCGCGATGCGGTAGCCTCCAGTGTGCTCTGGGATGTTTCGGTGGCAAGGACGATAAATTCATCACCGCCAAACCGAGCCAATAGCTGGTTGTCGTCAAGACAACTGAGGATTGCAAGCGACACACTCTGTAATAGCTGATCGCCAAACATATGCCCGTAGGCATCGTTCACCTTTTTGAAGTTATCAAGATCGAGATATACAATCCCAACCTGAGTATCACCTGCGTTCTCAATCGCGTCGCTTATCAGCTCATGAATGGCGTTACGGTTCGGTAATCCGGTGATGGAGTCGGTATTAGCCAACATCCGCAGGCGTTCCTGCGCGCGGCGTTCTTCAGTGATATCGGTGCCGGAACAGATCAGAAATATTTCGTTCTTGCCGCTACCGTTATGTACAAACTTATTGCGAAAAAGAAACAGGCGCTGACCTTTGCAGGTCTTCACCCAACGTTCGACCTCATATGAGTTGCCTTCGCGAAAAAAGACCTCGATGTTACGTCTGGAGGCTGCGGCTTCACGTCGACTCATAAACAGTGTGAATACGCTTTGGCCAATGACTTCACGTTCTCTGAGTCCGGTGTACTCTTCGCACAAACGGTTAAAACGCTGAATGTTGCCCATTCGGTCAAGAATGACAATAACGGAATTGGCTTCTGAAACCACCTGTTCGGCAAAAGAGAGACCTTGAGCCAGGTCGCGTGCGACGGAAGGGGTGTCATCCCAGGCTGATGCGCTACCGGCCCATTCGCGCTTATTGATTTTCCGCCCGACCAAATGTACCGGAATATCGTCATCTTCAATGGGTAACGTCATCAACAGGCTTGACGTAATTACCGTCATCTCGCGAATGCGGTCGGCCTGTTCGGGTGATAATTCGATGGTCTGCTCAGCTTCTGCTGTTTCATCAATAGAGAAATGCAGGATGTTGCAATCCTCTGACAAACGCCAGTAGGGGTTATGAGTGCCCACATAGCTATACAACGTAACCAGCTCCCGGACGTCTTTCATGATGTGTACTATCCCGTTTAAAGCGCATAAAGCCTCAAAAGTAAGGGTAGCCATGATTCATTCAGGGTGATTATGGCTGAACGTATTGTTTTATTTATATATTTATATGTAATCCAGAATCCATAAAAAGCAAAGCCAGCGGAACTGAAAAATAGTAAAAAAAAATTTTGACTGGATGAGAGAAGTGTAGTGTGTGGTTGAAATTTGGTCGGTAAAAAAAGAAAACGACCTTTCAAAAAAGAGAAAGGTCGTTGGATTTGTCAGTTTACGCTGCTGGACGCGCGATAACGCTACGGGTTTCCATGCGAACTTCGGCGATAGTTACGTCAATCACATCAGTGACTTTGTAAACCACTTCACCTTTGATTTGTACGGTACCACTTTCCTGGCTGCAGACCAGTTCGTCACGCACGGCGTGCAGGAAGGGGGCACGAATAAAGGCAACAGCGCCATTATCAACCAAACGTACGCGCATGCCGCCGCGGCTGACGTCGATGATCTCGGCCGCAAAGCGGGTGTCGGTTCCGGCTTTATCACTCAGGAAACGGGCGTATAGCCAGTCACCCACATCACGCTCAGCCATCCGGTTCAGGCGACGACGTTCTGCCATCTGCACGGTGGTATCATCCTGAGGTCGGGCGACGGTTTCGCCTTTGATGACGGCCTTAAGCAGACGGTGGTTGATCATATCGCCATACTTACGGATTGGGGAAGTCCAGGTGGCATATGCCTCCAGACCCAACCCAAAGTGTGGACCTGGCTCAATACTAATTTCAGCGTAAGACTGGAAGCGGCGAATTCGGCTGTCGAGGAAACCGGATGGCTGTGCATCCAGTTCGCGGCGCAGTTTGCAGAAACCTTCCAGTGTCAGTACTTCTTCGGCATCGACGTGCATACCGTGGGTTTTCAGCAGCGCGGCCAGAGCGTCGGCGTTGGCCGGGTCGAATCCCATATGGACGTTATAAATACCGAAGCCCAGCTTGTCGCGAAGCACACGGGCGGCGCAAATATTTGCCGCAATCATGGATTCTTCCACGATACGGTTTGCGATGCGGCGTGGCTCAGCGACGATGTCCAGTACTTCACCTTTTTCACCGAGAACGAAACGGTAATCCGGGCGATCTTTAAAGACCAGCGCGTGGTTATGACGCCACTCTCCTCGGCTCAGGCAAATACGATGCAGCAGACGGATTTGTTCCGCAATCGCGTCGTTTTCTGGTTGCCACTCGCCTGTACCTTCCAGCCAGTCGGAAACATTGTCATAGGCCAGCTTCGCTTTAGACTCGATGGTTGCGGCGAAGAAGGTGATGTTGTCTTCAATCGTGCCATCGGCAGTAATGCTCATACGACAAGCTAAAACCGGGCGCACTTCGTTCGCGCGCAGAGAGCAGAGATCGTCAGACAATTCACGTGGTAACATCGGGATATTGAACCCCGGTAAATAATTGGTGAACGCGCGAATTTTTGCCGTTTTATCCAGCTTGCTGCCTTCTGCAATCCAGGCTGTTGGGTCGGCAATGGCGACGGTTAATTGTAGTGTGCCGTCAGCTTGTTCTTCAGCATACAGCGCATCGTCCATATCTTCGGTGCTGGCGCTGTCGATGGTGACGAAATTGAGGGCGGTTAAATCTTCACGAACCAGGCCTTCGTCCAGCATTTCGGTTGCTACACCGTCTGGGGCTTCTTTTTCCAGATTATGGCGTGCCAGTGTGACCCACCACGGGACAAAGTGGTCATCAGCAAAAGTGATAAATTGGGTTAACTCGGCGTAGAAGGTGCGATCGCCTTTCAGCGGATGGCGGCGCATTTCTGCAACAGCCCAGTCGCCTTCTTTAAATTCATGTTCAACGCCGCGGGCTGCACGACAAGGAATAGCATCTTTCAGTAACGGATGATCCGGCACAATGGACAGACGGTCATTTTTGCCCTGAACTTTACCCACGAAGCGCGTCAGGAAGGGTTCGATCAGTTCTTCCGGCTCAGCAGACTCACGATCTTTTTCTGTATGGATAACCGCAACAATACGGTCGCCATGCATCACTTTTTTCATCTGCGGCGGTGGAATGAAATAGCTTTTTTGTGCATCGACTTCCAGGAAGCCAAAGCCTTTTTCCGTGGCTTTTACCACCCCTTCAGCACGTGGCGTCTGGGAATGTAGTTGCTGTTTAAGCTGCGCTAGCAGCGGGTTGTCCTGAAGCATAATTGTCTATTTTCGTGGCTAAAAGAGCGGCTGACAGTTTTACGCGATTCTGCCAGTGGCAGCAAGCGCTCTTTCAGTAAGTGGATCGGTTAATCAGTGTCGCCCAGCGCGATTTTCAAGCGATTCAACCATCCGCACAATCCACTCCAGGCTAGCAGGTTAATGGCCTGCTCTGAAGAGATTCCCTGATCGAACAAAGGCGTTAACAGTGCGGTGCTAAAGCGGTCGGGCGCCCGGGTCAGCCATTGTACCGCCTGTAGGGTAACGCGCTCAACCGGATGTCGTTGTTCCCAACGTTGTAATTCACGTTCATCCTGACGAAGAACGGTAATGGCCTCGGTTAATTCATGAGCTGAATACGCATGTTCATTAAAACAGGAAACGCTGCCATTAATCCGTGAAGTCGTCAGCGTCGCCAATGAAAATGCCTGTACCGGTATCCCGCTACGTTGCGTGCTGGAAATGAGCGACCCGAGTAAATCCAAAATGACGGGGGAATGTATCAGCAATGGCAGTAACGCTTGCAGTTCCTCGGGATAACGTCTGTCTATCGACTCATCATGATTAAGATGTTTTTCTATTGGGAATGGCGCAGCGTGCCAGGTTGTGTTTGTTGCATTAAATGGCGCAGCGTGAGCGAATTGTTGTATATCGAGACCCGGAATTCGGCGCACCGGATGTCCACACCAGGCCTGAAACAGGGCCACGGCCCGCGCCTGAAAACCGACGAATCCGATAATTTGATTCATCAGAATGCTATCGCTGGTGGTTAGCCCGACAGCATCCAGATGCTGGCGATCGCGCGCGCCTATCACGGCAGGAGAGCTGGCAAGTTGACGAGCATATTGGGTGATTTGCGCCAGTCGATGGTTACTTTCCCGCGAGGAGTCCGGCCCAGGAAGCGGTGTTAGACGCGCGGCATAGTGATTACATAATCGCTGGACGCCATATACCTGAGCGACGGTTAACGCCGTACTCATCCGTTCATAGGCGCTGAATGTGTGCATCTGACTCTGGTTTACGTGGGTCGGGAAGAGAATCTGGGCAAGTTTACGGGCAGGGATTAACCAGGATTGAAAAGGTAAAAGGGCGTCATCAGATATCGCCAGATCCAGTAAAAAGCAGTCGTCGACATGAGCGGCTTCCGGCACCAGCGGCAGAACATCTTGTGGATACATGCTGGATTGCGTCTCATGATACCAGTGGCTTTTGCCTTCAATTCGGCGTTGTTCCATGGGCGGTCCTTGGTCTAAAAAGTGGCGACCCGGACACGTCGTCATACCACTCGCCGGATCGTTTGCGCTGCAATATCCTGACGTAAGCAGAAGAGGGGATGAAAGATTGTTACGTGATAATAAATATCAGAAAAGCATATATGGGACAGGGTCGAGGGGAATTAAAAACGAGCATCATGGGCGACAGCGGGCCGCCCAGAGAACAGTGGAAGATTATTTCAGTTCTAGTTCATTCATTGCAGCGATGCTGAAACCACCGTCAACGTGTACGACTTCACCAGAGATACCGGCAGAAAGATCGGAACACAGGAATGCCGCAGAGTTGCCCACATCTTCAATGGTAACAGTGCGGCGAATCGGCGTAACAGCTTCGCAATGGGCCAGCATTTTACGGAAATCTTTGATACCGGAAGCGGCGAGGGTGCGGATTGGACCTGCGGAAATTGCGTTTACGCGTACGCCTTCAGGCCCCATTGCGTTAGCCATATAACGGACGTTTGCTTCCAATGAGGCTTTCGCCAGGCCCATCACGTTATAGTTAGGGATTGCACGCTCTGCGCCCAGATAGGACAACGTCAGTAGCGCAGAGCCAGGGTTTAGCATGGAACGACATGCTTTTGCCATCGCAACAAAGCTATAAGCGCTAATGTCATGCGCAATTTTAAATCCTTCGCGGGTAACTGCGTTCACATAATCGCCATCCAGTTGGTCAGCAGGTGCGAAGCCGATGGAATGTACGAAACCGTCGAATTTCGGCCAGGCTTTGCTCAGTTCAGCAAACATGGCGTCAATGCTGGCATCTTCAGCCACATCACACTGCAAAACAATGTTGGAGCCTAATTGCGCTGCAAATTCTTCCACACGACCTTTCAGCTTGTCGTTCTGGTAGGTGAACGCCAGTTCGGCACCTTCGCGATGCATCGCCTGAGCGATTCCCCATGCGATAGACAATTTACTGGCAAGGCCTGTCACCAGAATGCGCTTACCTGATAAAAAACCCATGGCTTTAATCCTTTTGGCTAACACTTATCTTATATCAATCAATGAGTTATGATTGACGCATTAAACACACTCGAAATTGGCCTGAAATTATATCCCACGCTTTTTCCCTGGAGAATGGTTATCCGCCTCACGTGACCTGTCACGTCATTACATGTGAGGAGTATATCATCCCCCTCCGCTTGTGCTTCGTTCAGGCATCTAACGTCGGTGAATCAGAGAAAATACGAGGTTTCAAAGGCATTGAAATGGTATTATTTCATTGCTAGCTGATGTTAATAAACATAGCAAGGTAGGAACTTTCTTAAAACAATAAATGTGACAATATTCAGCTTGTTATGATATATTGTTTTTATCGATCAATATCGAATCATTGATCGATATTATTGATTGATTGTGATTAGAAGTGCATTATCAGGATGTTATGATCAATTGGAGTGGTCTTATGCACTATCATTTCATCGCGGAACCGATGAGAGACACAACAGATAAATTACTGGGTGTGGAGATTAACGCCCGGTTTACTTCAGATACGGTTCACCCGTTGCATCCAGATTTCATCATTTCAGCGTGGGATAGCGAACAAAAGCGTAATTTCATGCTCGAGCAAATTCGATTAATTGCCGAAAAGCGTGACTGGTTTGAGCACAACAGCCTTATTTGCACCCTGAACCTCATTGACGAAATGGCACTGCTGGCGATTGGTGATCCAGCCATCAAGTCGGCCTTACATGCTCTACCATTTATTGCACTGGAACTTTCAGAACGTTTTCTGTCGAATACCATGTGCCTGAATAATCTGCTGATTAATTCACTTCGCGACGGCCCAAACGCATTGTGGTTGGGCGATCTTGGCTCCGGCAGCGTAGGGGCCAGTCCGCTGGTTTGCGGTCATTTTGACGTTGTGAAACTGGATCGCGGTTTCTTCCTGGAACAGGTAGAAAAACCGATGTTCCCGGTGCTGATCAAAAATATCAGGGAATATTGCGACCGTGTTGTGGTGAAGGGAGTAGAAACAGTACGACTTATCGACGAGGCCAGTACCGCAGGTGTCTGGGCAATGCAAGGTGGTGCCCTTTACCCGTCAGTCGTGTTTACCGAGGTTGATACGCTGCTCTTACCCACATTGTGTCACTGATGGCAGAATGCCCCCCGGTTGAGGAGGGCAGCCGTTTGTTAACGATCTTTTCGCCAGGCATCAGCGGTAAGCGCTTCGCCGAAATGACCTGCAATCAGGCGGCGGGTAAGCTCATGAAGAGGGGACGCCAGAACATCCGCTGTACTGCCGCGTTCTACCACTTCGCCCTGATGCATGACTAATACCTGATCGCTGATGTGCTTCATCATGCCAATATGTTGGGTCACATAGATATACGAAATCCCCTGTTTTTCCTGCAATTCCAGCATCAGATTGATGAGCTGCGAACGCATCGACATGTCCAGAGAGGCCAGGGCTTCGTCGGCGATAATGACTTTGGGGCGTAAAATGAGCGCGCGGGCAAGGCCCAGACGCTGTTTTTGCCCTGGGGCCAACATATGTGGGTAATAGCTTACGTGATCGGGCAGCAATCCGACCATGCGCATGGTCTCCACGATCTGTTTACGACGCTGCTCAGGCTCGAGGTCGGTATTCAGACGTAGCGGAAAATCGAGGATCTGCGAGATACGTTGCCGAGGATTAAGCGATGTTGACGGATCCTGGAAAATCATACGGATCCGCTGACTACGAAATGAATAATCGCCATATTTTAACGGATGATCGTCAATCAGCAGCTCACCGCTGGTGGGTTCAATCATACCCGCCAACATTTTTGCCAGCGTAGATTTCCCCGAGCCGTTTTCACCAATGACGGCGAGCGTCTGACGTTCGCGCAGGGTGAAACTCAGGGGCTTAACGGCCTCAACGGTCTGGCGGCGAAATAAACCTGTCCGGTAGCGAAAGGTTTTGCTCAGATTACGAACTTCGAGCAGGGTTTCTACCATCTCACTCTCTCTCCATGTTCAGCGGGAAATGACAGGCGTAGAGATGATTCTTTGCTCCGGTCAGTCTTGGGGTTTCAATACATTCGCGTTGTGCATAAGGGCAGCGTGGCCCCAGACGACAGCCGATGGGTAATTGTTCCAGCAATGGAATAGCTCCTGGCATGGTATTCAGGCGGCTTTTGTGCGGCATTGCGCTACCAAAATCAGGAATAGCGCGAATCAACGCTTGAGTATAAGGATGATGTGGAATGGTGACCAAATCTTTACTTGGCGCGGTTTCGACCGTTTGTCCGCAGTACATCACGTTGATTTTGTCAGCCCACTGGCTGAGCATTTGCAGGTCATGGCTTATCAACAAAATGGTGGTATTGCTGTTTTGATTCAGACGGGTTAGCAGACGGAAAATTTGCGCCTGGGTGGTTGGCTCCATCGCGTTCGTTGGTTCATCGGCAATCAGCAAACGCGGCTGATTCGCTAATGCGATAGCGATCATGACCTTCTGGCATTCGCCATCGGTCAGCTCATATGGAAAGCTGCGCATGGCGTCTTTATGGTCTTTTATCCCGACGCGGTGCAAGAGTTCAATCGCACGGCGTTTGCGCCAACCGATGCGCTGCCACCAGCGACCTTTGTAGGTCCATGCCGGAATATTTTGCATCAGTTGACGTCCGATACGCTCGGACGGATCGAGACATGACTGCGGCTCCTGAAAGATCATGGAGACGTTATGACCGACCAGTTTGCGTCGTTCACGCGCCGAAAGGCGTAGCAGATCGATATCATCAAAACGCATACGGTCTGCGGTTACGCGCCAGTTATCTTTAGCGACACCGCAAATGGCCTTAGCGATCAGACTCTTGCCGGAGCCAGATTCGCCGACGAGCCCGCGGATTTCACCCTCATTCAATGTCATGCTGACACGATCAACAGCCTTTACCCAGTCGTCACCGGTCCTGAATTCAATGGTTAGGTTGCGGATATCCAGTAATGGCATTACTCCACCCCCGCAATAATTGCGCGGCGTACGCCGTCACCCAGTAGGTTAACCAGCAACACGCTTATCATAATTGCCGCGCCTGGCAGCATCACCGTCCAAGGTGCGACATAAATCAGCTCCAGCGCGTCGCCGAGCATGGCTCCCCATTCCGGGGACGGCAGCTGTGCGCCAAGGTCGAGAAAACCCAGCGCGGCGATATCCAGAATCGCCATCGACAGTGCGCGGGTGATTTCAGTAATAAGGCCAGCGGTGATATTGGGCAGAACGGCGAACCACAGAATATTCAGTGTGGTTGCACCGTCCAGGCGAGCGGCAATGACGTACTCTTTCTCCAGCTCGTCATGCACCATGCTGTAAACGGAGCGCACCATGCGCGGCAGCAGCGCCAGCCAGACGGCAAACATGGCGTGTGTCAGATGCGGCCCGGCAAAGGCCACCACAATAATCGCCAGCAGCAGAGAAGGGATCGACAGTAGGGTGTCCAGAATGTGGTTCAGCACCGCAGAGCGCAATCCGTGCGTCGCACCGGCAACTACGCCCAATACCAGGCCACACAGCGTGGCGGCAAGAGTAACGACAAACGCGCCGCCAACGGTCGGGGCCGCGCCGCTGAGCAGACGACTTAAAACGTCACGTCCCAGATCGTCAGTCCCGAGGAAGAATGAGACTTCGCCATAGCGCGACCATGACGGCGGTAAAAGCTGATAGCCGAGAAATTGCTGATCGATGCCGTAAGGGGCAAACCAACCACCAAAAATACACAGAATAGCCAGTCCCGCACAGCCGTACAGGCCGATCATCGCAGTCGCATCACCATAGAAATTGCGCCATGCGGTGCGCAACGTACCCGGCGGGCGTTTTTCGCTATAGACGCTATCGTAAGGCATACCATTCCTTATGTTTCAGAGGGTTAGCCATAGCACCCAAAATATCAGAGATGACGTTAACGATGATAACCAGGGAACCAATCACCATCACGCCCGCTGAAATCGCCGCGTAATCCTGCTGGCGAATCGCGTTAATCAGCCAACGGCCAAGACCTGGCCAGCTAAAGACCATCTCGGTGATCATCGCCAGCGTCAACATGGTGGAAAACTGTAAGCCCAGACGCGGGATCACCGGCGGAAGGGCGTTGTGCAGGACGTGACGACGCAGAATCGTTAATCGTGACAAACCGCGTGTGGCCGCCGCTTTGACGTAGTTCTGGTCAAAGACCTCAATGGTGCTGATACGCATCAGGCGGATGACTTCGGTGGTGGGCGCAACGGAGAGCGTCAGCACCGGGAGCACCATATGACGGATAGCGCTGACCAGCATTTCATCGCGCCAGGGCGAGTCGGAGATCCACGCATCAATAATGGCAAAACCGGTAACAGGTTTCACCTCGTAGAGAAGATCAAAACGCCCGGAAACGGGTAACCAGCCGAGGGTCAGTGAGAAGAGCAATGTTAGCAGCAGCGCCAGCCAAAAAACGGGGATAGAAAACCCCATCAGAGCCAATGCGCTGATGCAACGGTCCTGCCATTTGTTCCGCGTGATACCGGCCAGCATACCAACGGGGATCCCAACCATTAGTGCAAAACCAAAGGCAAGAATGCACAGTTCCATTGTGGCCGGGAACACCTCTTTCAGCTGCTCTGAGATCAACTGACCGTTAATACTGGATACGCCGAAATCCCAGTGGATGAGACCATTGAACCAGAATACCCAGGCGTTCCACAGCGATGCACCCTGCAACGGCGCATGAGGCGTGAAGTAGCTCAGGCTGAAGCCAATAAAGGTCAGGAAGAACAGGGTTACCAGTAGCAATAAAAATCGACGCAAGGTGAAGATAATCATGGTTTTTTCACCTCATCTTTCTTTTCCCTGGACACGCCGGCAAAAGAGGCATTACCGAATGGACTGAGCACCAATCCTTTGATGTCGTAGCGATAAGCCTGTAGACGCAGTGAAGAGGCCAACGGCAGAATAGGTAACTCTTGTGCAAGAATATTTTGCGCTTCGTCATAGGCATCTATTCGCGATGAAAGCTGCTGCGAAGAGAGGGCCTTGCGCAGAATGCTGTCAAACTGCGGATTACACCAGTGGGCAAAGTTGGTCTGCGAATTGATGGCGGCACAGCTGAGCAACGGCCGGAAAAAACTGTCAGGATCGTTACTGTCCGTCGCCCAGCCGGATAACGTCAGATCATGGTTCATATCCATTAATCTCGCCTCCTGAAAACGACCTTCTACAGGGATGATCTTCACTTTCACACCCACCTGAGCCATATCTGCCTGAATCAACTCGGCGGTTTTCAGCGGACTGGGGTTCCAGGCCTGAGAGCTGGTAGGGACCCAAAGTTGTAATGTCAGATTCTCCAGCCCCAGCGCTTTTAGCTGCTCGCGCGATTTTGCCGGGTTGTATTCTGTAATTTTAGCTTCGTTATCATAAGCCCACGAGGCGCGAGGCAAAATAGATGCCGCGGTTTCTGCCGTCCCGTAGTAGATAGACTGCATTAAGCGCTGGTTGTTAATGGCCAGCGCCAGCGCATGCCGCACGGCAGGGTTATTCAACGGCGGTTTATTGGTGTTGAACGCCAGATAGGCAATGTTCATCCCCGGGCGCAGCGTCAGGCGCAGGCGAGGGTCATCACGCAATATGCTGAGCTGGCTGGCGGCAGGCCAGGCCAGGACGTCGCACTCGCCAGTGAGTAATTTCGATAAGCGTCCGGTTCCACCAGAGCCGAGATCCACTACGACCTGCGGCATCAGGGGGGTACCACGCCAGAATTTTTCATGTCGCTGCAACCGAATATATTGGCCGGCACGATTCTCCGAAAGCTGGTACGGGCCTGTGCCGACGGGTTGTCTGTCGAGCAACTCCTGGCGATCCTGTTTTGCCAGATTAGCGGCATATTCGGCCGACATTACCGAGGCATAGTGTGTGGCAAGGTGCCACATAAAGGAGGCATCCGGTTGCGTTAAGCGGAATTCAACGGTGTTGTTGTCCAGTTTGCGCACGCTTTGGACGTTATCGGCAAACTGCAGGCTGTCGAAGTAGGGGAAACTGCTACCGTTCACATTGTGCCACGGATGGTGGCGATCAAAGATGCGCTCGAAGGTAAACACCACATCGTCCGCATTTAGTTTGCGGGTGGGGGTGAACCAGGCAGTCTTCTGAAACTGAACGTCACGACGCAGATGGAAACGGTAGGTTGCGCCGTTATCCAGCACTTCCCAGCTTTCAGCCAGCTCAGGTACCAGCCGATAGGTGTAGGGATCTACATCAAGCAGTCGGTCATACAATTGGGCCGCTAACGTGTCGACGATGAGACCGCTGCTTGTTTTTTGTGGGTTGAACGTATTGACCTGCCCGCTGACGCAATAGACAAACCCACTGTCACGGATATCAGCGTGCGGAGCTTGCTCAGGCGCAGCAGCAGCCTGACCACTCAGAAATCCAGCCATCACGATCAGAGATGATAAAACCAGGCGCATAATTTTAATGGATTATATAAAGAGGCTATCTTACTAATACTTAATGACATTTGCCATTACCGTTTGTTTTTGGGAGTAACAGGCTCGATAAGCGCGAGTTCAACACCGCGACATGGTCAAAATTCATACCTGCTATCTACTTTGAATCTACTCTGTTAACTATCTTAGCATTTTCATGGCCCATCTGACTTGCTATAAACGTGGGGGCGTTCCTGTCGTTGTTTACTGATTGATATCAGTGTGTACTCGGAAGATGGAGTATGGCATCGATAACGAAGTGTGGAGCGAGCATTTAGAGTGTCACTATCAATGCTGAACTATAATCATTCAGGAAGTAGTACACGTTATGTGAGTTGTAATAGCTAAAGTATCTATAATTATTTCAATATGTTAATTCCATTTTTTCTTCATGGCATCTTAATCTTCTCACCCATTTATGGTGATGATTTCCATTGGTTATTAAATGCATTTTGGCTTTGATCCTGGTTATGAACGGTTTTCTGTTGCCATATAACCTCTAATGGAATGAATTGTATGAATAAATTACTGAGCCTTGTTGTTTCACTTGCCCTATTGCCTGGAGCCGTTTTTGCTGCGTCGACTCCAGACTGTGTGAAGGTGAATAAAGCGCAAATCGAAGCGCTATTTGATAAGTGGAACGAGTCATTGAAAACAGGTAACGCGCAGACGGTATCTGAAAATTATCTTAGCGATGCGGTATTGCTGCCTACTGTATCCAATAAAGCGCGTTTAACGGACGCTGAGCGTGTTGATTATTTCGAGCATTTTCTTGCGAAAAAGCCGACCGGGAAAATTGACATGCGTACCATTCGCCTGGGGTGTAATAAGGCGATAGACACCGGTACCTACACATTTACCTTCGCGGACAAATCAACGGTTTCAGCCCGCTACACATTCACTTATGCATGGGACGGTAAAGAGTGGAAAATTTCCACACACCACTCTTCAGCGATGCCTGAGGGGTAAAAAGCAGTGCAGGGGGCGGAATATTCACCGCTCCCTGAAGACTAGCCAATAATCGCGATGCCAAGACGTTCCATGAGCAACGATGCCTGGTAGTTGTCCAACTTAACGCCTTGTAAATCAACGCCCCGAATATCTAAGTCACCCAACTCCGAATTGGTCAGATCGCAATGTGTGAAGTTTGCTGCTCGCCAGTCGAAAGTCGAAAACTCGCCGCCGGAGAGATCTGAACCACTGAACGTCGCGCCCAGTACCTGGGCACCCATCCAACGGTTTTCCCACAGCTCACACTTTTCCAGCACGACTTTCGAAAAATTGGCGTAGCTTAGATTTGTGTTAGTGATATATGCGCTGCAAAACCAGGTGCGTGTAGTGATCATATTCATAAAGCTTGCGCCGCGGAAATCTGCGCCTTGTGCGCGGCAGTGGCGAATTTCAATGCCCAGCGCACTGGCATTGCGAAAATCCGCCATGGATAAATCACAGCTTTTAAAAATGGCATCTTTCAGCATTGCACGACTAAAATTGCACCCTTTCTGGCTTTCACGATCATAGAACTGACAGCCGATAAATTCAGTACCACTTAGGTCGGCACCTGAAAAATCACAGTTAAAAAATGTACTATTTTCAATTTTCTCACCGGTGAAACGGTTTCTGTCAATTTTTTCGCCAACGAGTGCCAGAGCCATATTTGTACCTGTTTTTTTGTACAGTAATGGCGTCATGGTAAACCCTGATGAGGTTATGCGTCAAATCCGCCAATATGACATCTGCAAATGTGCTTTAAATCTGGTGTTTTTTCAGCAAAGCGCGAAGCTGATGGTAAGTCAGACCCAGTAATTCAGCGGCTTTTTTCTGGTTAAATTTTGCCTGCTGTAAGCTGGTTTGTAGAAAGTCTTTCTCTTGCTGCTGCTGGAATTCACGCAGATCCAGCGGTAACCCTACAGACATCGGTTTAGTTTCCGGCGCCTGCGGCTGCGTAGTGTGGCGGCGGAAGGGGTCAATGATTATCTCATCCAGCGGGTAATCACTGGTTCCATGCCGGTAAACGGATCGCTCCACGACGTTTTTCAGTTCACGAATATTGCCCGGCCAACGGTAGTGGAGAAGCGTTTCTCTGGCCTCGGCACTAAAACCCGGAAACAGAGGTAACCCGATCTCGCGGCACATCTGAATGGCAAAATGTTCGGCCATTAACATAATGTCACTTTGACGCTCGCGTAACGGTGGGAGTTGCA
Organism: Citrobacter sp. Cpo030; assembly: GCF_030333005.1. Lineage (NCBI taxonomy): Bacteria > Pseudomonadati > Pseudomonadota > Gammaproteobacteria > Enterobacterales > Enterobacteriaceae > Citrobacter > Citrobacter sp. Cpo030. Next base: position 169,672 of record NZ_JAOWGT010000072.1, read on the forward strand.
CCACGTCAAAGGCCAGGCGATCCAGCAGGTCCGCGCGGAAAGTGCCTTCGCTAACCATGCGAGGTAAGTCGGCATTGGTTGCACAAACAAGTCGTACGTTAACCTGTAATGGTTGGCTACCACCTACGCGCTCAAGCTCGCCATATTCGATAACGCGCAGCAATTTTTCCTGTACCAACATCGGGGCAGTTGCCAGTTCATCGAGAAACAGCGTACCGCCGTCGGCGCGTTCGAAACGTCCCGGATGGCGTTTTTGCGCGCCGGTAAAGGCGCCCGCTTCGTGACCAAACAGTTCGGAATCAAGCAAATTTTCGTTTAGCGCCGCGCAGTTAAGCGAAATAAACGGGCCTTGCCAGCGGGTGGAGAGGTAGTGCAGGCGGTTGGCAATAAGTTCTTTCCCGGTCCCGCGCTCACCTATAACCAGTACAGGTTTATCCAGCGGTGCCAGATGAGAAACCTGCTCCAGCACTTCAATAAAGCTGTTCGCTTCACCCAGAAGATTATCTTTGTATCCAGCCATGATGAAATTCACCATTTGTTAGTGTTATTCACCAATTTACGCTAATTAGCCTGGCAGGTAAAATTATATAATTACAATAAAATCAATTACATAAAAAGTTGGCACGCCAAGTGCATAATGAAAACAGCAGGGCATAGCCCGATATCAGAACAGTAAGTGAGGATTACATTATGGGTATTTTTTCTCGTTTTGCCGACATCGTGAACGCCAACATTAATGCGTTGCTGGAAAAGGCTGAAGATCCGCAGAAACTGGTGCGGTTGATGATCCAGGAAATGGAAGACACGCTGGTTGAGGTACGTTCTAACTCAGCGCGTGCGCTGGCAGAAAAGAAACAATTATCTCGCCGTATCGAACAGGCCAGTGCCCAACAGGCAGAGTGGCAAGAAAAAGCAGAACTTGCGCTGCGTAAAGAGAAAGAAGATTTGGCGCGTTCTGCGTTAATTGAAAAGCAGAAACTGACCGATTTAATTGCCTCTCTGGAGCATGAGGTGACGCTGGTTGACGATACGCTGGCGCGTATGAAAAAAGAGATCGGTGAGTTGGAAAATAAACTCAGTGAAACCCGTGCTCGTCAGCAGGCGTTGATGCTGCGTCATCAGGCAGCGAGTTCTTCGCGTGATGTTCGTCGTCAACTGGACAGCGGTAAACTCGATGAAGCGATGGCGCGCTTTGAATCTTTCGAGCGTCGTATCGATCAGATGGAAGCCGAGGCTGAAAGCCATAACTTCGGTAAACAGAAGTCTCTGGATCAGCAATTTGCTGACCTGAAAGCAGATGATGAAATCAGCGAGCAGCTGGCGCAACTTAAAGCCAAAATGCAGCAAGACAAGCAATAATAACATCTGGCGGCGCCCGAACGCGCCGCCGCTCATCACCTGTAAGGAGTACTCATGAGCGCGCTATTTCTGGCCATCCCGTTAACCATCTTTGTGTTGTTCGTTTTACCGATTTGGCTCTGGCTGCATTACAGCAACCGTTCCAGTCGCGGCGAACTGTCGCAAAGTGAACAGCAACGTCTGGTCGAACTCAATAATGACGCACAGCGGATGCGCGAGCGCATTCAGGCGCTGGAAGACATCCTTGATGCAGAACACCCAAACTGGAGGGACCGCTAATGGGAGGCGTTAACCTGAACAAAAAACTGTGGCGTATTCCGCAGCAGGGCATGGTGAAGGGGGTTTGCGCAGGTATTGCGCATTATCTCGATGTGCCTGTGAAGCTGGTACGGATCCTGGTGGTGTTGTCAGTCTTTTTTGGCCTGGCCTTTTTTACCTTCGTCGCTTACATCGTGCTGACGTTTGTGTTGGATCCGATGCCGGATAATGTGGTTTCCGGCGAGCAGCAGCCATCAAGCGGTGAGCTGTTGGATGCCGTCGATCGCGAGCTGGCGGCTAGTGAAAAGCGTTTACGTGAAATGGAGCGTTATGTGACGTCCGATACTTTTTCCTTACGTAGTCGCTTCCGTCAATTGTGAGGACAGAAATGAACAATTGCTGGCAACGTGCCGGGCAAAGGGTTAAGCCGGGCTTTAAAATAGCAGGTAAGCTGGTGCTTCTGACCGCGCTGCGCTACGGCCCGGCGGGTGTAGCAGGGTGGGCGGTGAAGTCCGTCGCCCGACGCCCGCTAAAAATGCTGCTGGCGTTGGTTCTGGAACCGGTGTTGAGTCGGGCTGCGGCAAAATTGTCGAAACGTTATTCAGGTAATCAACCCTGATATTTGAATCAGCAAAAGCAAGCAACAATTAATCAACATTCCCTCAGTTAATTTGCGGCAGCTCACAAATATAATTTTGGGGCTGTCAAAATTCTTTTGGGTCGTTACCACGGGTATTGAAGGTGAACTAAAAAATCTATTTCGCAGGGCATTACTACCCAGGTTTTATATCAGGAAGTCGGTCAGCAATATTTGTGTTCCTATAGTGATATTCTGTAATCCTTTCTCACCTGCCATCAGATTAAATAATAAATTACAGCTTTGCTCACCTAATTGTTGGGTAGGAACATCAAATGCGGGTAGAAAAATCAACAGGCTAACTGCAGCATGGGTAACCTGAGGAACAATCGTCCGCGCCTGCAGACGGTGATAATGCGGTCGCAATATTTTCTTAAGAACTGGCGTATAGTGTAGAGGTAAATCCAACTATCAGTCAGGAAGATATTATGTTGAAAAAAGGTGTATTAGCGTTGGCTCTGGTCATCGGCATGCCGGTTTATGCTGCGGAACATTGGATCGATGTTCGCATTCCTGAACAGTATCAACAGCAGCATATTCAGGGGGCCGTCAATATTCCGTTAAAAGAGATGAAGGCACGTATTGCAGCTGAAGTTCCTGATAAGAACGACACTGTGAAGCTGTACTGCAACTCCGGGCGTCAATCGGGACAAGCGAAGGATATGTTGACTGAAATGGGCTATACGCAGGTGACGAATGAAGGTGGCATCAACCAGATCTCGCTTCCTAAAGTAGAGAATAAATAATCCGTACGCAGTTCTTCTGCTCCTGGCGGTAAGAATAATGCCGCCAGGAACTGCCCAGGTAGTTGATAAGTAAGAATTGACCCCTATCTTTACTTCCTGTTTGTTATAATTTCTTCGGTTCCTTCAGCAAAACGGGATGGCGATGAAGCGACTTAAAAATGAACTCAATTCGCTGGTTAATCGCGGCGTAGACCGGCATTTACGCCTGGCTGTCACCGGACTTAGCCGCAGCGGTAAGACGGCGTTTATCACCGCGATGGTAAATCAGTTACTCAATATTCATGCCGGTGCACGTCTGCCGTTGCTCAGCTGCGTGCGCGAAGAGCGTTTGCTCGGCGTGAAACGGGTTCCTCAACGCGATTTTGGCATTCCGCGCTTTACCTATGATGAGGGACTGGCTCAGCTGTACGGCTCTCCGCCGACCTGGCCGACCCCTACGCGCGGCGTGAGTGAAATACGTCTGGCGCTACGCTATAAATCCAATGACTCTTTACTGCGCCACTTTAAAGACACCTCCACGCTGTACCTGGAGATCGTCGATTATCCGGGGGAGTGGCTGCTCGATTTACCGATGCTTGCCCAGGATTATCTGAGCTGGTCGCGGCAAATGACCGGATTATTGCAGGGGCAGCGGGGCGAATGGTCGGCAAAATGGCGGCAGTTATGCCAGGGGCTGGATCCGTTGGCGCCTGCTGATGAAAACCGTCTGGCGGAAATTGCTGCCGCCTGGACGGAGTATCTGCATCAGTGTAAACAGCAGGGCCTACATTTTATTCAACCGGGCCGTTTTGTCCTGCCCGGGGATATGGCGGGCGCGCCTGCGCTGCAATTCTTCCCGTGGCCGGATGTCGATGCCTGGGGGGAATCAAAGCTGGCGCAGGCTGACAAACACACCAACGCGGGCATGTTGCGCGAAAGATTCAATTATTACTGCGAAAAGGTCGTCAAAGGGTTTTATAAGAATCACTTCCTGCGCTTTGATCGCCAGATTGTGCTGGTCGATTGCCTGCAGCCGCTCAACAGCGGGCCACAGGCGTTCAACGACATGCGCCTGGCGCTTACTCAGTTGATGCAAAGCTTCCATTACGGGCAGCGTACGCTGTTTCGTCGGCTATTTTCTCCAGTGATCGACAAGCTGCTGTTTGCCGCCACCAAAGCCGACCACGTCACGGTGGATCAGCACGCCAATATGGTGTCGTTATTGCAGCAGCTGATCCAGGACGCATGGCAAAACGCTGCGTTCGAAGGTATCAGCATGGATTGTCTGGGGCTGGCATCTGTGCAGGCAACCACCAGCGGCTTGATCGATGTGAAAGGTGAAAAGATCCCGGCGTTGCGTGGTAATCGTCTGAGCGATGGCGAACCGCTGACAGTCTATCCGGGGGAAGTGCCCGCGCGTTTACCTGGGCAGGCATTTTGGGACAGCCAGGGCTTTCAGTTTGAGGCGTTTCGCCCGCAGGTTATGGATGTCGATAAACCCTTACCACATATCCGCCTCGATGCCGCGCTGGAGTTTTTAATAGGAGATAAATTGCGATGAGCGAGCCGTTAAAACCGCGTATCGATTTCTCAGGTCCGCTGGACGTGGAACAAAACACGGCGTTTAAAGCACAACAAATGTTCAACGAAACGGAGGCGCAGACTTTTTCTCCGGCGAAAGTGGATGAACCCCTGGAAGACGAAGGTCAGGCGGAGGCCGTCATTGATGCGGCCTTACGCCCCAAACGCAGTCTGTGGCGCAAGATGGTGATGGGCGGGCTGGCGCTGTTTGGCGTGAGCGTTGTTGCTCAGGGTGTGCAGTGGACCATGAACGCCTGGCAGACTCAGGACTGGGTCGCGCTGGGAGGATGTGCCGCAGGCGCATTGATTATCGGTGCAGGTGTCGGATCGGTGGCGACCGAGTGGCGCAGATTGTGGCGATTGCGTCAGCGCGCGCACGAACGTGATGAAGCGCGAGACTTGCTCCACAGCCATGGCACCGGAAAAGGTCGTGCATTTTGTGAAAAACTGGCGCAGCAGGCGGGTATCGATCAGTCGCATCCAGCATTGCAGCGTTGGTATGCCTCAATTCATGAAACGCAGAACGATCGCGAGGTGGTCAGTCTGTATGCCCATCTTGTGCAGCCGGTACTGGATGCGCAAGCCCGGCGTGAGATTAGCCGTTCTGCGGCAGAGTCCACGCTGATGATTGCCGTCAGCCCATTGGCGCTGGTGGATATGGCGTTTATCGCCTGGCGAAATCTACGGCTGATTAATCGCATTGCATCGCTGTATGGCATTGAACTTGGTTATTACAGCCGTCTGCGTCTGTTCCGCCTGGTGCTGCTGAATATCGCTTTTGCCGGGGCCAGTGAGTTGGTGCGGGAAGTAGGGATGGACTGGATGTCGCAGGATTTAGCCGCCCGCTTATCAACGCGTGCCGCACAGGGCATTGGCGCGGGGTTGTTAACGGCGCGTCTGGGCATTAAAGCTATGGAACTTTGCCGACCGCTGCCGTGGATCGATGATGATAAGCCACGACTGGGCGATTTTCGCCGTCAACTGATTGGTCAGGTGAAAGAGACCTTACAAAAAAACAAATCTCCGCGCGAAAGTTAGCTAAAAAACAGGCGCCGATCGTATAACTTTACGCCCCGGCGCCCAATTTTCCAGCGCGCTGTCAATATTTGTTGACAGAGTTCTTCCTGCGAACCAAATACTGTCTTATCATTTACTACATAATCCCTTGTCCTGATGAAGGTTCCTATGCGTTTGGAAGTCTTTTGTGAAGACCGTCTTGGTCTGACCCGCGAATTGCTCGATTTACTGGTGCTGAGAAGCATTGATTTACGCGGCATCGAAATTGACCCCATCGGGCGGATTTACCTTAATTTTGCGGAGCTGGAGTTCACCAACTTCAGCAGCCTGATGGCTGAAATTCGCCGTATTTCAGGGGTTACGGATGTGCGTACCGTGCCATGGATGCCTTCCGAACGTGAACATCTGGCACTAAGTGCGCTGCTTGAAGCGTTGCCAGAGCCGGTTCTTTCTCTTGATATGAAAAGCAAAGTTGAGATGGCGAACCCTGCGAGCTGTCAACTTTTTGCGCACACCCAGGAGCGGATGCGCAACCATACCGCAGCCCAGTTAATCAATGGGTTTAACTTCCAGCGCTGGCTGGAAAGCAATCCGCAGGATTCCCATAGCGAACATGTCGTGATTAACGGGCAGAATTTCCTGATGGAAATTACGCCCGTCCATTTGCAGGGCGAAAATCAGGAGCAGATGTTGACCGGCGCGGTGGTGATGTTGCGCTCCACCATCCGAATGGGACGTCAGCTGCAAAATATGACAACGCAGGATCTCAGTGCGTTTAGCCAGATTATTGCCGTCAGCACCAAAATGAAACACGTCGTAGAACAAGCGCGCAAGCTGGCGACGCTGAGCGCGCCGCTACTGATTACTGGTAATACCGGCACCGGCAAAGATCTCTTTGCTCATGCCTGCCATCTGGCAAGCCCGCGTGCGTCGAAACCGTATCTGGCGCTGAACTGTGCGTCAATCCCTGAAGATGCGGTTGAAAGCGAGCTGTTTGGCCATGCGCCGGAAGGTAAAAAAGGGTTCTTTGAGCAGGCGAATGGCGGTTCGGTTCTGTTAGATGAAATTGGCGAAATGTCGCCGCGTATGCAGACCAAATTGCTGCGTTTTCTCAATGACGGTACGTTCCGTCGCGTGGGAGAAGATCACGAAGTTCATGTTGATGTCCGTGTGATTTGCGCCACGCAAAAGAACCTTGTGGAGCTGGTGCAGAAAGGACTTTTCCGTGAAGACCTCTATTATCGTCTGAATGTACTGACGTTAAACCTGCCGCCGCTGCGCGATTGCCCACAAGATATTATGCCGCTCACCGAACTGTTCGTGGCGCGTTTTGCCGATGAGCAGGGCGTGCCGCGTCCGAAGCTGTCCGCCGATCTCAGCACGGTGTTAACCCGTTACGGTTGGCCGGGCAACGTGCGTCAGCTTAAAAATGCTATCTACCGGGCGCTGACCCAGCTTGAAGGCTATGAACTGCGGCCACAGGATATTTTGCTGCCGGATTATGATGCGGCAACGGTTGCGGTCGGAGAAGAGGTAATGGAAGGGTCGCTGGATGAAATTACCAGCCGCTTTGAACGCTCCGTGCTGACGCAGCTGTATATGAATTATCCCAGCACGCGCAAGCTGGCCAAGCGCCTCGGCGTTTCGCATACCGCGATTGCCAATAAATTGCGCGAGTACGGCCTGAGCCAACAGAAAAAAAGCGAAGAGTAATGCCGTAAATGAAAATGCCTCCATGTGGAGGCATTTTTGTATGCAAACGCAGCTTACGCTTTCAGTACGTCCAGCGCCGCTGTGTAGTCTGGTTCGTTGGTGATTTCATTGACCAGTTGGCTGAAGACGACGTTGTCATTTTCATCGATAACAACTACGGCACGTGCGGCCAGACCTTTCAGCGGGCCTTCAGCGATTTCAACACCGTAGTTTTTCAGGAATTCTGCGTTGCGCAGGGTGGACAGCGTGATAACGTTGCTCAGACCTTCCGCGCCGCAAAAACGAGAGTGGGCGAATGGCAGGTCGGCCGAAATACACAGTACGACGGTATTGTCGATTTCTGTCGCCAGTTGGTTAAACTTACGTACCGATGCCGCGCAAACGCCAGTATCGATGCTTGGGAAAATATTCAGCACTTTGCGCTTGCCTGCAAACTGGCCCAGCGTAACGTCAGACAGGTCTTTAGCCACAAGGGTAAAAGCCTGAGCTTTGCTTCCAGCCTGAGGAATGGAGCCGGCAACTGCAACCGGGTTGCCCTGGAAATGAACGGTTTGTGACATGGTTATCTTCCTGTTTACATATAGTTAACGTCGAGGCTAGTTTATGCCATCAACAGTTAACACGGCAAACGCTATTTGCGGATATCCGCTTCAGGGACTGCATTAAGGAAAACAAATGAGAACAGTTAAGGTATATGAGGAAGCCTGGCCGCTGCACACTCCCTTTGTCATAGCCCGCGGGAGCAGGACCGAAGCGCATGTGGTTGTCGTCGAATTGACAGAAAATGGCGTCACAGGTATTGGCGAGTGCACACCGTACCCGCGCTACGGTGAAAGCGATGCCTCTGTCCTGGCGCAAATTATGAGCATTGCGCCACAACTGGAAAACGGACTGACGCGTGAAGAGCTGCAAAAGCTGCTGCCAGCAGGGGCTGCGCGAAATGCCGTAGATTGTGCGTTGTGGGATCTGAGTGCGCGTCAACAGCAGACGTCGCTGGCGGAATTGGTGGGAAGTGAACTGGCGGAAGTGGTGACGACGGCGCAAACCGTGGTGATTGGCTCGCCGGAACAAATGGCCGCGAGCGCGGCTGCGCTGTGGGGAAATGGTGCGAGACTGCTGAAAGTTAAACTGGATGCTCGCTTGATTAGTGAGCGGATGGTTGCCATTCGTGCGGCTGTTCCTGACGCCACGATTATTGTCGACGCCAATGAATCCTGGCGGGCAGAAGGCCTTGCGGCACGCTGTCAGCTGTTGGCTGATTTAGGGGTGGCGATGCTGGAGCAGCCGCTGCCGGCTCAGGATGATGCCGCGCTGGAGAATTTTGTGCATCCGCTGCCCATCTGCGCAGATGAAAGTTGCCACACTCGCAGTAGCCTGAAAGCGCTGCACGGACGCTATGAAATGGTCAATATCAAACTGGACAAAACAGGCGGTCTGACGGAAGCACTGGCGCTGGCAACGGAAGCCCGCGAGCAGGGATTTGCGCTGATGCTGGGCTGCATGCTGTGTACCTCCCGGGCGATCGGTGCGGCGTTGCCGCTTACGCCGCAGGTTAACTTTGCCGATCTTGATGGCCCGACCTGGCTGGCCAGCGATGCGGAGCCAGCCCTGCATTTTACGACCGGGCAGCTCCATCTCTAGGGTGCCAGCGCAGCAGATTGGACATGGCCACCAGGTATTTTTCGCTCGCTTCATCCGATGAAATGGGCGGAAATTCGGCGGTTATGCAGTGTAAATTCAGGTCTGCGCACCAGCTCCCAAAAGAGCCGGGCGTTTCATAACCTACGCTGGTGACCAGAGGCAATTCAAACGACTGTGCCAGCCACGAACCCAGCTCGCTGCTTCTGGGATCTTCAATACAGGCCAGTGGATCGTGGAAAGAGACTACCCAGGCGGGATGAATTCGGTGAATAAGCTGACACAACGCCTGGGTTTCTGGTTCCGAACCCGGACTTTCGCCGGTCAACAACACCACATCACGCTCTTCTGCACTACTGTTCCAGCGATACACCGTTTCGCCCGCTCTCCATTTTGCGGCGGGAAAATTACGGTTCAGATCGACGCCGTTCGCATTTGCGCGCAGCCCAAGCTGGCAACCGTCAGGGTTTACGGCCAGCACCACATGGTGGCGACGCAGGGAAGGGTTAAGCGTACGCAATGCGCAGGAAAGGGTAACGACCGAGGAGTTTTCGTCGCCGTGCGTTCCCGCCAGTATCAGGCCGCTTTCACGATCGGCTGCCAGTGCAGGAAACCAGATTAGCGGTGCGCCTAACAAGGAGCGTCCGTAATGTTCGGTTCCAGGTGGGAATGCGCCGCGCTCGGCACGGGGACGGGTAACGGTCATAGTCATCTCTGAATGCTTGGATTGTTACTCGCAGTGTTGTGCAAAATGTACGGATAATCAAATCGTTTTCACACACTTATCTTTTCAGGTGTAATATCACTTTCTTGTCGGAAGTTAATTGCATTTCCTGCTGGCGATACAAATAATTACACATTCACTTAGTAGCCGGAATTGAGGGTACCTTATGCAGCATTCTGTTTCAGTAACCTGTTGTGCGTTGTTAGTTAGCAGCTTTTCTTTATCCTGGGCTGCTGATGTTCCCAGCGGAACGGTACTGGCAGAGAAACAAGAACTGGTGCGTCATATAAAAGACGAACCGGCGTCGCTTGATCCGGCAAAAGCCGTTGGGCTGCCTGAAATACAGGTGATTCGTGATCTATTTGAAGGGCTGGTCAACCAGAATGAGAAGGGTGAGATCGTGCCTGGCGTCGCTACCCAGTGGAAGAGTAACGATAACCGCATCTGGACGTTTACGCTGCGCGACAATGCGCGATGGGCGGATGGTACGCCAGTAACGGCGCAGGATTTTGTCTATAGCTGGCAGCGTCTGGTTGATCCAAAAACGCTGTCGCCGTTTGCCTGGTTTGCTGCGCTGGCGGGTATTAATAATGCTCAGGCTATTATCGATGGCAAAGCCACACCTGATAAACTTGGCGTTAGTGCTGTCGATGCACGGACATTGAAAGTTCAACTGGATAAACCGCTGCCCTGGTTTGCCAATCTGACGGCGAGTTTTGCATTCTATCCGGTACAAAAAGCCAACGTTGAGAGCGGCAAAGAGTGGACCAAACCAGGCAATCTGATTGGTAACGGCGCCTATGTGCTCAAAGATCGCGTCGTAAACGAAAAACTGGAAGTGGTGCCGAACACGCATTATTGGGACAACGCCAAAACAGTGCTGCAAAAAGTCACCTTCCTGCCGATCAACCAGGAATCAGCTGCGACCAAGCGCTATCTTGCTGGTGATATTGATATTACCGAGTCCTTCCCGAAAAATATGTACCAGAAACTGTTGAAGGATATCCCGGGTCAGGTTTACACCCCGCCGCAGCTTGGTACTTATTATTATGCCTTCAATACCCAGAAGGGACCGACTGCCGACTCACGCGTGCGCCTGGCGCTCAGCATGACTATCGATCGTCGTCTGATGGCGGAGAAAGTTTTGGGTACCGGTGAGAAACCAGCATGGCATTTTACGCCGGATGTAACGGCAGGATTTGTGCCGGAACCTTCACCGTTTGAGCAAATGAGTCAGGAAGAGCTGAACGCGCAGGCGAAAACGCTGCTGCGCGCGGCGGGCTATGGCCCGCAGAAACCGCTTAAACTGACGCTGCTGTACAACACCTCAGAAAATCATCAGAAGATTGCTATCGCTGTGGCTTCTATGTGGAAGAAGAACCTCGGTGTTGACGTAAAACTGCAGAACCAGGAATGGAAAACGTATATCGACAGCCGTAATACCGGTAATTTTGATGTGATCCGCGCCTCGTGGGTGGGTGACTACAATGAGCCTTCTACGTTCTTGTCGCTATTAACATCGACCCATACGGGCAATATCTCCCGCTTTAATGATCCGGCGTACGACAAAGTGTTGACCCAGGCAACTCTGGAGAATACAGAGAAAGCGCGCAATGCCGATTATAACGCCGCGGAGAAAATTCTGATGGAACAGGCACCTATTGCGCCGATTTATCAGTATACCAACGGGCGTTTAATTAAACCGTGGCTGAAAGGGTATCCGATTACTAACCCTGAAGATGTCGCATACAGCCGCACAATGTATATCGTTAAGCACTAACAGAGATAATGGCTGGTGTGATTTTGCATCAGCCATTTTATGTTTCCGGCGGCTGATGCTCCCGACAAATCAGCAGCGAATCCTCTTCATTCAACGACTCCTTCGTCAGATTACAAAATCCCTTACCATCAATTTTTTGGTGGAATCGACAGCTATGGCAAAGACCAAAGCCAGGCACATTGTTGGTTCTCTGGATCCCGCGTAACAGTTCTAACAGCAGCTCCCTGAGAACACTCGCCCGTTCACCCATTGCCGATTCACCTTCCACTAAAAACGTGGGGGGCAGCAGGGCTTCCAGTAAGGTATTTGCCGCCTCACTTAAGTGTAGATGGACGCTACGTTTATCACGGTCATCCGGCTTGCGAACAATCAACCCTTTGTTTTCCAACAGCTTCAGCGATTGCGATACGGTACCTTTGGTGAGACCAAGGTAGTCTGTCACGCCAAGCGGCGTATTGGAATATCGGTTGCAACGGGCCAGATACATTAACGCGCTAAGTTGCACTGGCTGGAGATCCGCCAGTAAAGGATGCTGGCGAAACCACATCCTTGTCAGGCTGGAAAGCCGGTCAAGTACGTCGAAAAGTGACATGTCGGGCATAACAAATCCTCCTCGGCATATAGTATCGATTAAAAACTATATTGACAAAGAATAAAAGCAGCGTAGCATAATTTATAGTATCGATTCGATACTATAAATTAAAGGAGATGTATCATGACTAAAGCTCGTTTCTATCATGCAGGTTGCCCGGTTTGTGTTTCCGCAGAACAGACACTTCTGCAACACTTGTCCCCCGATGTTGAAATAGATGTGGTTCATCTGGGAGAGCAACCTGATCGAGTTGCTGAGGCTGAAGTGGCTGGCGTGAAATCTGTGCCAGCGCTGGTGATTGAAGGCAATGTGCTGCATATTAATTTCGGTGCTCCCATTGAAGCGCTGAAATAGCTGGATCGTTCGGGAAGTTGCATTGGCGATTTCCCGGATATACAAGTTGTTGGGGGACGGTAGCGTGATGAAAACGACCGAAGAGTATCACCCGATAGATTGCGATCTTCATGATTATCTGGAAATCGCCTGCATGTACCACTATTGGTTGCACATTGAACTAACAGATGGCACATGTTTTGATGCTAAAGCGCTGACGACGTGTACCACAGTGGAAAAAGAAGAATTTCTGGTAGTGGAGCAATCTGAAAATCAGCAAAAAATCCGTCTGGATTATCTGTCAGCGATCACCGCGCTGACGCCAGGAGCGACGTTTAGCACAGTAAATTTTCAGTGAGCCTACCGCGGTTAGACGGTATAAATTCGAATGTCATGTGCCTGGAACGCTGTGGCGTACTCTTTGCTGATGTTGTCCTCTACAACAATCACATCGATATTGCTGCTTTCGGTCACGACATATCGGGCGACGGCTGGGATTTTTTCAGCCGTTAGCGCGACGATGGTTTCATTACATTGTTTTATCACCGCTTTTTTGAACTCACAATCCGCATAATCAAATCCCGTTAAGCCGGATTCAGGCGACATCGCGCAGCCGCCAATAAATCCCTGATCGAATAAAATGTCCTGCACTTGTGCGATGGCGGAAGCTCCCACGCACCCACCTGAAGATCTCTGCACCACGCCACCCAGCATAATGACTTCAAACAGCGGTTTTTTTAGCAAAACGGCGGCAATCTCCGGCGAATTTGTCACCACGGTTAACGCCAGTTCGGCGGGCAGAGCTTCTGCCATTGCCAGATTGGTACTACCCGTGTCGATAAAAATACAGCTTCCAGAATTGACCAGCCTGGCACATCTCTGCGCGATGTTGCTCTTTTTGGCTACATTAATACTCTTGCGCACGTCGATGTCTTCGGATTCAGGGAGTGTAATGACCGCGCCACCATAAACTTTTTTACACACGCCATCTTTGCTCAATTCATGCAAGTCACGGCGAATTGTATGTTCAGAAACGCCTAATCGGTTTGCGAGTTCAGAACAAATGACCCTGCCGTTTTCTTGCAGGATCTGATAGATAAGCGCCTGGCGCTGTTCCGGGAATGCGGCGTAATCGAGCATGAATACTCCAGGTAAAATAAACATCGAGCAATAAAGTGCATGATCGTGCATTATGATTAACGATGTCAACATCCCATATAGGGGTCGTACTATTCTGGATACAACGGGAAGAGGTTTGCTATGAAGATTGCGCATATGGCGTTATGGACACAGGATCTCGAGCAGCAAGCTCACTTCTGGGTCTCGTTTTTTGACGGTAAGATCAACGAAAAATACTTTAGTAGAACCAACCCTGGGTTTGAATCTTATTTTGTCAAAATTGGCGAGGATATTGCGATTGAGTTAATGACCAAACCGGGTCTTGTCGGGCAGCAACCTGACAATAATCGTTGCGGATGGGTGCATCTCGCCATTTCAGTTGGCAGTAGTGAAAATGTTGATGCCATGGCGAAGCGTGCAAAAGAACAAGGGATATTAGTCTCTGGCCCGCGCACCACAGGTGATGGCTATTACGAAGCGGTAATACATGATCCTGACGGTAACTTGATTGAAATCGTAGCGTAAGGCTTCACGCGTTCTCCAGCCGATAAATTGTACCCGCAGTATTAATGAGCACGATTCATAAGTTTGTCCTTTTTTCTCCCTCTAATCACCGGCACGTAGAGTCTCTATAATTTTACTGTTTTCAGCATCCGGTGGCACATGTCGCCACCGTTTTGGAGAGTCGAAATGCAAAATCAACTGAATACCGCGCCCAGCGCCAGCGTGGAGATTATGAATCAACAATTTGATGGCAACAGCGTCTTTCCGCGTGGAGAGAAAAATGAAGCGTATGCGAAGTATTTCACTGGCGACAGCTATCTGACCATGCTCTCCATGGAAGGCGTGGTAATTGGCAATGTCGCATTTGAACCGGGTTGTCGTAACTTCTGGCATGTTCATCATAAGGGCGGACAGATATTGCTGGTGACCGGTGGCAGAGGTTGGTATCAGGAGTGGAATAAACCGGCACGTGAGCTGAAAACCGGTGATGTCGTGCACATTCCGGCGGGAATGAAACACTGGCACGGTGCTGCGCGTGATAGTTGGTTTGCTCATATCGCCGTGGAAATCCCGGCCCCTGGCGCGTCGAACGAATGGCTGGAACCGGTTAGCGATGCTGAGTACAACCTGCTGCCCTGAACTATGCTGGTTCTGGTAACACCTAATCCCTGAGGAGATCTCAATGGTCATGAATGTGAAGGGTTATGCTGCTCTGGCGGTGAAAGAAGATTTAGTCCCCCATAATTTTGTTCGTCGCGATCCGCGTGAAGATGATGTGGTTATCGATATTTTATACAGCGGTGTATGCCACTCGGATATTCACAACGCCTACAACGATTGGGGCGGTGCTAAATATCCGATGGTACCAGGGCATGAGATCATTGGCCGCGTGGTGCATGTTGGTAAGTCGGTAACAAAATTCAAAGTGGGCGATCTCGCAGGGGTCGGCTGCATGGTTGATTCGTGCCAACACTGTAGCGCCTGCGAGCAGGGGCTAGAGCAGTATTGCGAAGAAGGTAACACGCTAACGTATAACGATATCGACCGTCATGACGGTCTGCCCACTTTCGGCGGCTATTCTGACAAAATTGTCGTTACCGAAAAGTTTGTGGTGAAGGTCCCTGAAGGGATCGATTTACGCGGTGCGGCGCCGCTGCTTTGCGCCGGGATCACAACATGGTCGCCTCTGCGCCACTGGCAGGTAGGCGAGGGCAGTAAAGTCGCGGTTGTCGGTCTGGGTGGACTCGGGCATATGGCAATCAAACTTGCAAATGCGCTGGGAGCGGAAGTTACGCTGTTTACGCGTTCACCGGGCAAAGAAGCTGATGCCAGACGTTTGGGGGCCAGTCACGTTGTGCTTTCCACTGACAGTGAACAGATGAAAGCGACAGCGAATCAGTTTGATCTGATTATCGATACTGTGCCCTACGTTCATGACCTGAACCCTTATATCCCAACCCTGGCGCTAAGCGGTACGCTGGTGTTGGTTGGTTATCTTGGTGCGTTGGATCCGTTGCTGAATACGGTTCCCCTGATCCTTGGGCGTAGGTCTGTGGCGGGTTCAGTTATCGGCGGTATTGCCGAAACGCAGGAGATGATGGATTTTTGCGGTCAGCATGGTATTACCGCCGATGTCGAGGTGATCGATATTCAGGATATTAATCGTGCCTGGCAGCGGATGTTGAAAAGCGATGTGAAATACCGCTTTGTAATTGATATTGCCTCATTGAAATAAGTACAAAAAAGACGCGGATTTCCGCGTCTTTTCTTTTGTTAGTGTGTCGATGGCGATGTTTCAGGATTATCCATATACAGCGTCTGGCTGGGGAACGCAAAGTCGGCGCCGTTTGCCTGGACTATCGTGATAATCTTTAAATAAACGTCTTGCTGTACCGCGAGCCATTCCTTCCAGACGGTGGTTTTCGTGAAGCAATACACCATGATGTTCAACGATGAATCGGCAAATTCATTAAAATAGACCAACAGAGTTTGTTTCTGGTCTATTCCTGGATGGCTTTGCAGCATTTCTCTAACCGACTCGACAACGGCACCGACTTTATCGGCATCCTCATATCGTAACCCGATCACCGTTTTAATTCGCCGGTTGGTCATGCGCCCTGGGTTTTCTACGCTGATGGAGGGGAAAATCGAGTTTGGCACATACAACGGACGATGGTCGAAGGTGTTTATTTTAGTCATTCGCCAGCCAATTTCTGCTACCGTGCCTTCAATATTGCGGTCCGGGGAGCGGATCCAATCGCCTATGCTAAACGGTCTGTCGAAATAGAGCATAATGCCTGAGAAAAAGTTGCTCAGAATATCTTTCCCCGCCATACCCACTGCGATACCGCCAATACCGCCAAAGGTTAACAGGCCGGATAAGCTCATACCGAAGTGTTCGCCATACAGTAAAATGATGGCAACCACGATGGTAATCTTGATGATACGCGACAGGATCCTCGCGCTGGTGATATCTCTGCCTTTATTAATCTGCGTCTTTTCAAACTGATTAATCACCAGAAAAAGTTTGATGGTCAGGATCAACGCTATCAACGAGGTGCAGATAAAGTCGACCACGCTGGGGGAGATAAATTTCAGGCTGTAACTTTCGATAACGTTATTAGCAATGCTGCCAAACGTCCCAATGATAATGGCATAGACAAAAAATTGTGCGGCATGAAATATGAATCCTTTGCAGCGACGCTCTCCACGATGATACCAGACGCTCATCAGGACCAGCGCGGCACAGCAGCTAAGAATTACCGTCAAATTAAACGCATTATTCATAAACAGTTCAGCGATCATGATTCTTCCTGGCAACTCCGTGTTAGCTAAATATCATCTGACATCCTAATCCCCAGATATTTTACCCAGTTAAGGAGGTCAGATCATTAATCAAAAGGAGAGATAAATAATGCAATCAGCGCTATTTTCAGCGAAATAACGCTGACGTCAACCCTGTATGCGGTTTATGTAGCAGACAGTCAGTTGATGTCATGGTATTGTTAGCGCAAAGTAACAAGGTTTTCATCTGCAAAAGGACAGTACTATGATCATGGCTAAGCTGAAAACAGCGAAGGGACGGAAGTTTCTGTTGTGCCTGCTTGGAGTGTTTATTATCGCAGCGTCGGTCGTGACGCGAGCGACGATCGGTGGCGTTATTGAACAGTATGACATTCCGCTATCCGACTGGACCGCTTCAATGTACGCCATTCAATCTGCAATGATTTGTGTCTACAGCATGGTGTTTACGATTCTGTTGGCTATCCCGCTTGGTATCTATTTCCTCGGCGGTGAGGAGCAACACTAGGCGTTTAAAATGCCGGATGATATCGCCATCCGGCATTTCATTGTGTGGTTAATCGTCTTCTTCGTCGTCCAGTTCAACTGGTGTCTGATATTCATCCGGCTTGATGACCAGCAGGTCACAGCGTAGATGATCGATAACCTGTTCCGCGGTATTACCAAGAAACGCAGCAGAAATACCGGTACGTCCGACGGTCCCCAATACCACAATACCCGCCTGCAAGTGCTCGGCTAAATCAGGAATGACCTCTTCAGGTAAGCCTTTTTCAACGTGCGTCACTTTCTCATCAATACTGAATTTCTGGCGTAGCGCCTTCATGGCCAGCAGGTGCTGTCCACGAATTGCGTCGTTATAAACGCTGGGATCAAATTCAGGCAGTTCAATCGCGATATTGATTGGTGTGACAGGGTAGGCGCCTACCAGATGTACTTCGGTATGGTTAACCTGTTCTGCAAGCTGTAGCGTCTCCTTGACCAGTTTTTCATTGAGCGCGTTGTGATAAGCCTCTTCACTGGCGAGGTTTACGGCAACCAGTGCTTTACCCCCTTCAGGCCATGGCTGGTCTTTCACCATCCATACCGGACTTGGACATTTACGCAATAAATGCCAGTCGGTTGGCGTAAATATTACGGCTTCGAGGCGGTCGTGTTGGTGCGCCATCTTGAGGACCAGATCATGCCTGGCACTGATGACTTCCTGGATGATGGCTTCAAAGGGTCGGTTATGCCAGACCACTTTAATCTCCAGAGGGATCCCTGCTTCGATGTAGTATTTCGCTTGTTCACGTATCCATGCAGTTCGCTGGCTGATGACCCCCTGACGCATTGCCGTACGCTCATCAGGCGACAGCAGGGTAGTCATCTCATAGGAAAAGTCATAGATCGGCAAAAAGGCTTTAATTTTGCCACCAATCCGTTGATGCAAATAAACAGCTCGCCGTAATGCTGGTTGATCGTCCTGGTTAGGGTCGATGACGACCAGCATATTTTTATACATAGCCATACAGGGTCTCCTTACAACTGTCATCGCAGTTTGTAACTAAAAGAGTAACCCAATAATGAAGATTGAAACAGGGAATAACCTCCTGCCAGATCAATAAATCGGGAAAATTTAGCGATTTGACAGAAGGATAACTGAGAGGCTTGCGGAAAGATTACGCAACGTTACGCGTGTGGCCGGCAAGAACTGCCAGCGCGTCGCTGTTCTCAATAGTGATATATTTGCCTTTCACCGCCAGCATGCCGCTTTTCTGGAAACGACCCAGCAGGCGGCTGATGGTTTCAACCGTCAGACCGAGGTAGTTACCGATGTCGCCACGGGTCATGGTCAGGCGGAATTCACGAGGCGAGAACCCACGCTGGGCGAAGCGACGAGACAGATTGTAGATAAAGGCCGCCAGGCGCTCTTCAGCGTTTTTCTTCGACAGCAACAGGATCATATCCTGATCGCCTTTGATTTCGCCACTCATCAGACGCATCATCTGCTGACGCAGGTTCGGCATCTTACCGGACAGGTCATCAAGGGTTTCGAAAGGAATTTCGCATACCATTGAGGTTTCCAACGCCTGAGCAAAGCTCGGGTGATGGCCGCTGCCAATGGCGTCAAAACCTACCAGGTCACCCGCCAGATGGAAACCGGTAATTTGCTCATCGCCTTGTTCGGTAATGGTATAGCTTTTTATCGTTCCGGAGCGGATAGCATAGAGTGATTTAAGCTCATCACCTGCTTTAAAGAGCGTCTGCCCTTTTTGGATAGGCTTTTTGCGCTCGATGATGTTATCGAGCTGGTCAAGCTCATGCTCGTTAAGTGTGAACGGGATGCAAAGCTGGCTGATGCTGCAATCCTGGCAATGGATAGCACAACCGCCAGACTGAATGCGCCGTATAATTCGCTTTTCCGGGATCATAGGTCTGCTCAAGCCGTAATTGATATTTGTCAATTTTAACATCTTTTTGGTGAGCACGTAAGCCTGAGCTACTCCCAATAGAGAATAATTCAGGCATAACTGGAGCAAATGTTTGTATCTGCTTGATTAACCACACTTAATTTGGGGTCGCATTATGCGGAAGTGTGATGAATAAGGCATTAATTGCCTGGAATCTAGAGTAGCAAATAACCTTCGTGGCGCAATAACCACTCTTTTCGTTGTACGCCGCCGGCATATCCGGTCATGGTGCCGTTACGTCCAATGACGCGATGACAGGGAACCACAATGCTTACTGGATTGGAGCCATTAGCTGCGCCGACGGCTCTTGCAGCGCCGGGGCGTCCCAACTGTTCGGCCAACTGACCATAATGCATGACCTGCCCGCAGGGGATAGTGCGTAATGCTTGCCAAACTTCACGCTGGAAAGGCGTCCCAGCGGTTGCCGTTTCCAGCGAGTCAATGATGCTGAGGTTTCCGGCAAAATACTCAGAGAGTTTGTCGCTTAATCCACCTGGATTGTTGGCGGTAATGCGCTGATAACCTTCTGTACGGTAATGAATATCAAGCAATTGTTCCATGCGATCGCTGTGCTGATCCCATTCCACTGCGCGCAGGCGAAATTGCTCATCACAAATAACCCACAGCGGGCCCAGCGGCGTGTCTATGGTGTCTTCCAGTAAGTTAAGCATCCGTTTCTCTCATTACAGCATTCAAGCGAGGCTACACATTATCACGCCAGTGACCGTCGCAGCTATACCCCTAAAAACGGATATCAACTTGTCGTGAGTAGATCGATTCAGCGCGGTGGATCCGGCTAATTATTGGAAATAACCGTAAACCGTTACCGGTATAGTTGTCGGTATAATAGTGCGCGGTTATGATAATGCTCGTCGCAATATGCTGGAGGATGAAACATGAACCTTGATGATGCATCGCTGTTTCTTGACGCTATGGGGGATGTTCAACCGCTGAAAAACCATGCCGATGTACACTGGCAGCCTATGCGCAATCTTCGCACTCCGGCGCGTGTCGATACGCTTCAACTGGATAATTTTCTCTCGACGGGATTTCTCGATATTGTCCCGTTGAATGTGCCGCTCGAGTTTCGTCGCGAAGGGTTACAGAACGGCGTGACCGACAAGCTGCGAAACGGAAAATACCCGCAGCAGGCGAGTCTCAATCTTATTCGCCAACCTGTTGAAACATGTCGCCAGATGCTCTTTAGCTTTATTCTGCAGGCTCAGCAGGAAGGGTTGCGTAACGTGTTGGTGATACACGGCAAGGGACGTGACGATAACTCCCATGCCAATATTGTTCGCAGCTACGTGGCGCGCTGGTTGACGGAATTTGACGATGTGCAAGCATACTGCGCCGCACTGCCACATCACGGCGGCAGCGGGGCATGTTATGTGGCATTGCGTAAAACCGCACAAGCAAAACAAGACAACTGGGAGCGTCACGCTAAACGTAGTCGCTGAACGACGTAAACATCAGGCGGCCAGCACTCTGTTCCTGCCTTCGTTCTTGGCTTTGTACAACGCGTCGTCAACGCGTTTGAATAACTCATCGATGCTTTCATTTGTTTCGTGCCGAGCTACGCCAATGCTGACGGTAAAGCGGGGAAGGCCAGGGAGAGTCACTTTGGCCACCGTCGCCCGTATCACTTCTGCGAGATTGAGGGCAGTGTCCAACGAGGTTCGCGGCAGTAGCAGCACAAATTCTTCACCTCCCCAGCGAAAAATCAGATCGTCCTTTCTCGCACAAGATTCCAGTGTGCGTGTCAGAGCGCAAAGTACCTCATCACCTTTTAAATGACCAAAAAGATCGTTAATGCTTTTAAAGCGATCGGTGTCGATCAACAGCAGGCTGTAATCCTGTGTCAGTGACATCGCGTGGGTCTGTTCCGGCTCGGTTACCTGATAAAAATGTCGGCGGTTAAGCAATCCCGTTAAGGCGTCACGCAGGGCCGCACGCTCAAGCTCCTGTTCCAGCCGCTTTTGCTCGGTAATATCATGAATAATGCACAACATGAGCTTATTACCGTAGATTTCGATTGGCCCGGCGTAGGTTTGTACGTGACGGGAGGTGCCGTCTGCCAGTTTATGCACAAAATGCAAAGGTTTATGGCCACCGGGAAGATGGGCGATTTCATGCATCACCGGGAGTATATGACGGCCTAGTGTATTGATTTCCCATGTATGTTTCTGGCACATCGTATCATGGCTATAGCCATAAAAATTTAGCGCGCTGAGATTTGCATCGACGATCAGCCCATCACGGGACGGATCGATAAGCAACATTGGTGCCGAGTTGGTCTGGAAAAAACGCGCGTAAAATCCCTGTTTTTTTCGCTGATAATTCGCTGAACGGCTCGCTTTCAGACCTTGCGAAGTCGGTGTTTCAATGCCTTCGAAAAGAATGACGTCACCTGATTCCGGCAGAGAGCGGATGGACAGGCGACATGCCATTGCGACGGCTTCACCTTCGCGGCAAACCGTAAGGATTTCCACAATATCGTGATGATTTCTCAAATCGCTGAGATACATGGTTAAATCATTCTGGGCATGAGTTGAAAATATACCCTTGCGGAGTAGAGAAAAGCAGGGGGCCTGCATCAGTTCCCGTGCAACGGTATTTGCGAACACCAGTTCTTCGGTATGCGGCGAAACAATCCACACCGGCAGGGTTAATAAATCCAGTGAATGCAGCTCGGTTGTGCTCATCGATAATCCCGTTATCTTTATCTGCTGTGTTGCCCGTTTAATGGCATCTGTTTTTTTATATTACAGTCTCATAATGTTATTGATTGTTGAGGAGATAAAGACTGTACGATTCGCTGTTGCTTAATGTTGCTTTCCGTTGGAATCAATTCATGGATCTGATGCGCAGGCAACGGTTTTGCAAACAAGAAACCTTGCAGCACGCCACATCCCATCTGGGTCAGGAGTATTTCCTGCTCCTGGGTCTCTATTCCTTCAGCCACCACTTGCATATTCATGGAGTGGGCTATGTCAATAATAGTAGACACAATCTTTGTATTTTTGCTGTTCTCGTTGATATCTTTAACAAATACTCTGTCAATTTTTAATTCCCGTGCCGGAAGAGACTTTAACATCAATATATTTGAATAACCGGTACCGAAATCATCAATAGAAACGGTGATCCCTAAAGCTGAAAATGCATTCAAGACTTCAGCGCTACGTTTTAAATTTTTAAGCGCTGTACTTTCAGTCAGTTCCAGCGTGAGATATGCAGGTGATAGTTGATATTGTGCAAGGGCGCTGCAAACCACATCAACGATATCATGTTGTTCAAACTGGGAAGGGGAAAGATTAACGGCGAGGGTCCATTCCGCATGGCCCTGTAACTTCCATTGATGTAACTGCTGGCATGCCTGCTGGATAACCCATTTCCCGACCGGAATGATAAGACCTGTTTCTTCCAGCGCAGGCAGAAACTCTGCGGGTAACAGCATGCCGCGTTCCGGGTGATGCCAGCGTAATAACGCTTCAAAACCGGTCAGGGAATGATCTCCGGCGGTGTATTTGGGTTGGTACCAAAGCTCAAATTGATCGTGTTCCAGTGCTTGTGACAGTTCCTGTAAAAATGTCGGCGGTGTATCGGCGATAGCTTCCATTTCCGGGCTATAAATAGCCCAACCGTTTCTGCCAGCCTGTTTGACATGATACATCGCCATATCAGCCTTTACTTTTAACTCATGCAATGTGGAACCATGTTCAGGATAAATACTGCTTCCCGCACTTAACGAAACCCGAATGGTATACCCAAACAGCGTGAAAGGATCGCCAATCGCAGCCGCAATCCGGGTCAGCAGAGCGGTGATAGCCTCTTTATTACAGTCAGGAACCAGAAGAATAAACTCATCTCCCCCCAGCCTCGCCAGCGTCATGGTGTCATCAAGGCAGCTGTAGATTCGCTGCGTACTGGCGATCAGCAACTGATCGCCGATGTGATGTCCCCAGGTATCGTTAACGACTTTGAAGCGATCGAGGTCGATGAATACCAGAGCAAATTGATGCTGATGCAGTTTGGAATGTTGCAGACAGGCCTGTAAGCAGGCATCTATTTGTGTGCGATTGGCAAGTCCGGTCAGTGCATCGAAGTGGACCTGATGCTCAAGCTGGCAGTTAAGTTGATGTAGGTTGTCAGCCAGTCGGGAGGTACGCAGTTGCGAATCCACCATCGACACCACCAACATGATACCCAAAATAACCAGCGTGACGGCGCAGACCCAGACAGAGAGTTCCAGCGAGCTGAGTCCATCGTGTGCAGTGTGTCCAAAATGGGTGAACGTTGCCGCTCCCATCCCGGTGTAATGCATAGAGGCAATCGCCAGCGCCATAATAAGGGCGGCGACAAGCCGGTTGATCAGGGCGCGACGGGTATTTTGGCGCAAATGAAAAGCCAGCCACAAACCCACACCAGATGCAACGATGGCAATCATTACTGAGAGCAGTATCAGCGAATGACTCCATAGGATGGCAACATGCTCAATGATGGCATACATGCCAACGTAGTGCATGGTGACGACACCGGCGCTTAATATTCCCGTGGCAACGACTAATCGTTTTGTTGAAAGCGTATTACCGGAAATGGCGATATTAATGGCGAGAGTTGCAGAAATGAGCGCAATAAAGAAAGAAAATGCCGTGAGCGAAAAATGGTAATTGATCGGCATACTCATTTTCATGGCCAGCATACCGATAAAATGCATCGACCAAATACCCATCCCTAGCGTAGCCCCGCCAGACAACCGCCAGAAGGTAGATTCTCGTCGGTTGGATATCGCCACCTTGCCTGCACTATCGAGAGCAATAAAAGAGGCAATAAACGCGACCACAAAGGAAATCCCAATCAATACAGGGTCCCATGACACGTTCAACATCATACTACCTATCGAAAAAAGGCCGTGGTAATAAATCTAGCAGGTTTTGTCCAGTTAACATGATAAAACCAGGAATGTTCTTGTGTTTTTACACAGGTATTAGAGGGAGCAGGGCGATAGTGAAAATAACGAACCATTACTTATATAAACATTCACCAAATTTATAGTTCTGTGCGTTTTATGCTCTCTATGTGCTTGTCATCACAATAATCTGATGCCTGGCGTCATCACAGTAACTTGATGGGATAAAATACTGAACTAATAGAAATAAAAGGTGTAATTTATCGCCTTAAGTAAAAGGGCTGCAGACTCTCATTGAAAGTACAGCTTTCGTCGCAGAGCAATGGCATTCTGCATTGCAGGTGCTATAAAAAATAATATCTACGTAATTTCTTTGTGAACAGGCCTAAAATGTTAAATGATATTAGCGTCAGAACCTTTATTATTTTATTTCTGCTGATTACGGCAGTTGCTCTCAATATTGTTGAATTGATTTTTTCGGCCACTCCGGAAATTATAATTGGTACAAATGCGGTAAGCGTTATTTCTATATTATGCTTGTGGTGGTACATGACGAAATATCTGGTCATGCCGATCAATACGGTTAAAAGAAGCATTGAAGAAGTGACATCTGGGAATCTGGCGATCAGTATTCCAGAGTTTGGTAATAATTGTGCGGGTAGACTAATACCGGGCATCAATAGTTTATCGAGTAATATTTCAACACTCGTTAATGAGATCAGAACATCCTCGCAAACGGCGATGGCGCTCTCTGAACAGCTTGCGGAACGCAGCGCTGCGCTTTCAGTGAAAACGGAACAACAATCCGGAGCATTGATGCAAACAGCTGCTAATATGGATGAAATAGCCGTTAATACGCGAAATAATGCTGACAACACGCAAATCGCCAGCGTCCAGGCAACAGTTGCCACGCAATGCGCCATTCAGGGTGGAGAATTAATGGTGCAGGTTGCAACAAATATGCGATCAATCACCGAATGTGCCCAGCAGATGACGGAAATTATTACGCTGATCGATGGTATCGCATTCCAGACAAATATTCTGGCATTGAATGCTGCCGTGGAAGCGGCGAGGGCCGGTGAACATGGCAAAGGTTTTTCCGTGGTGGCCGGTGAGGTAAGAATGCTTGCACACCGTAGTGCAGATGCTGCTAAGAATATTAAGCAACTGATTGCCCAAACCCATCAAAATGTTCAGCAAGGTGCAGCTATTGTCCGTGAAGCAGAAAAAAATATGCATGACATTGTCGGTGGTGCCGGTCAATTAAACCAATTGATGGGCGAGATATTAACCACTACACAGGAGCAGGAGAAAGGAATTATCAGAATTACTCATGCACTGGCCGAACTGGAGAATGTAACCCAAAGTAATGCCATTATGGTTGATGAGCTTTCTGATTCCTCAGGTATCCTGAAAAACCAGGTGATTGATCTCCAGTCGCGAACGCATAAATTTCGCTTAAGTAACACTCTTGAGTCAGAGAGATGGCAGCGGGCTTAACAGGCCATCTAGATGCAAGCGTCGCATTCGTCGGCGCTTTTTGTATTACCTGATACTTTTATGAATCATTTCAGCACAATGGGACAATGAGATATTGCTTAACATATTCTGACGGCTAGACTAACGAAAAAAGCTGAATGATTGTGGAGGCGCTGTGGAAGCCATTAAGGGAACGGATGTTAATGTGCCGGATGCCGTGTTTGCCTGGCTGTTGGATGGCCGGGGTGGGGTGAAACCCTTGGAAGATAACGATGTTATCGACAGTCAGCATCCCTGTTGGCTACATCTTAATTATACCCATCCTGAAAGCGCGCAATGGCTGGCGACAACGCCTTTACTTCCCAATAATGTGCGTGATGCGCTGGCAGGCGAAAGTACGCGTCCACGCGTCAGCAGAGTCGGGGAAGGTACGTTGATTACACTGCGCTGTATCAACGGCAGCACCGATGAGCGACCTGACCAACTGGTGGCGATGCGTTTATATATGGATGAACGTCTGATTGTCTCAACCCGCCAGCGCAAAGTGCTGGCGCTGGATGATGTGGTCAGCGATCTCCAGGAAGGAACGGGACCGGCTGATTGTGGCAGTTGGCTGGTGGATGTTTGTGATGCGCTAACCGACCATGCCAGCGAATTTATCGAACAACTGCACGACAAAATTATCGATCTGGAAGATAACTTGCTCGATCAACAAATTCCCCCACGCGGCTTCCTGGCATTGCTGCGCAAACAGTTGATTGTAATGCGACGTTATATGGCTCCTCAGAGAGATGTTTATGCGCGTCTGGCGAGTGAACGTTTACCCTGGATGACCGACGACCATCGGAGACGGATGCAGGATATCGCTGACAGGCTGGGGAGAGGGCTGGATGAAATAGACGCCTGTATTGCCCGGACCGGTATTATGGCGGATGAAATTGCGCAGGTGATGCAGGAGTCTCTGGCTCGCCGAACGTATACAATGTCATTGATGGCAATGGTTTTTCTTCCCAGCACATTTTTAACCGGGCTTTTCGGCGTCAACCTCGGCGGTATCCCCGGCGGTGGTTGGCAGTTTGGTTTCTCACTCTTTTGTATTCTGTTAGTGGTCCTGATTGGTGGTGTTACTTTATGGTTGCATCGTAGTAAATGGTTGTAACAACAACGTTTTTTAGTGGCTTTTGCGCATGAAAACGTCCTGATTTTTGAGCGAAGTCAATAAACCATCTACCTATTCGGGGCAATATCTCTCTCGCAGGTGAATGCAACGTCAAGCGATGGGCGTTGCGCTCCATATTGTCTTACTTCCTTTTTTGAATTACTGCATAGCACAATTGATTCGTACGACGCCGACTTAGATTAGTCGGCTTTTTTTTGCCTGCAGGAAATCAGCGTCTACCCTAAAAGAGTCAACCTGAATGACTGGAGGGGTATATGACCTGTCTGATTGCAACGTCGCACACTGATTCGCTACCGACTGACCCGGTTCCCATTCCCGACCCCATTCCTCGTCCGCAGCCAATGCCGGATCCGCCGCCGGATGAAGAACCTATTAAATTGTCGCATCACGGGCACAGATCTGCGAGGATACGCGCCTGCTGAATGTGAGTTTTTACCGCGAGATTAAATTGTGACCGCTTTTTCAACCCTGAATGTTTTACCTGCTGCTCAACTCGAGAACCTTAACGAGCTGGGTTATCTTGAAATGACGCCTGTTCAGGCTGCTGCATTACCGGCAATTCTGGCGGGTAAAGATGTTCGCGTGCAGGCTAAAACCGGCAGTGGCAAAACGGCCGCTTTTGGTCTTGGGCTATTACAGCATATTGATGCTGCGCTGTTTCAGACGCAGTCTCTGGTGCTGTGCCCAACGCGAGAGCTTGCCGACCAGGTAGCGGGTGAACTGCGTCGTTTAGCGCGCTTCCTGCCAAACACCAAGATCTTAACGCTGTGCGGTGGGCAACCTTTTGGTGCACAGCGTGACTCCCTGCAACATGCACCACATATTATTGTTGCCACACCGGGTCGTTTGCTTGACCACCTGCAAAAAGGCACCGTTTCTCTGGATGCCCTGAATACGCTGGTTATGGATGAAGCCGACCGCATGCTGGATATGGGCTTTAGCGATGCGATTGATGATGTGATCCGCTTTGCGCCAGCGTCACGTCAGACCCTACTATTTTCCGCAACCTGGCCGGAAGCCATTGCTGCAATCAGTGGCCGGGTACAACAAAATCCATTAACGATTGAAATTGATACAGTCGATGCGTTACCGGCGATTGAACAGCAGTTTTTCGAAACCTCCAGCCACGGAAAAATTCCGCTGCTGCAAAAGCTACTCAGCCAGCATCAACCCGCATCGTGCGTGGTTTTTTGTAACACCAAAAAAGATTGTCAGGCCGTTTGCGATGCACTGAATGCGGCAGGGCAAAGCGCACTGTCATTACATGGCGACCTGGAACAGCGCGATCGCGATCAGACGCTGGTTCGTTTTGCCAACGGTAGCGCGCGCGTGCTGGTCGCAACCGATGTGGCCGCACGTGGCCTGGATATCAAATCACTTGAGCTGGTAGTTAACTTCGAACTGGCGTGGGATCCGGAAGTACATGTCCATCGTATCGGACGTACCGCGCGTGCCGGCAACAGCGGTCTGGCGATTAGCTTCTGTGCGCCGGAAGAAGCGCAGCGTGCCAACATTCTTTCTGAAATGCTGCAACTGAAGCTGAACTGGCTAACTGCGCCAGCTAATGGCTCAGTCCTGCCGCTGGAAGCAGAGATGGCGACGTTATGCATTGATGGCGGTAAAAAAGCGAAAATGCGTCCTGGCGATGTTCTGGGGGCTCTGACCGGCGACATTGGCCTGGATGGCGCCGATATCGGCAAAATTGCCGTTCACCCGGCACACGTTTATGTCGCCGTTCGCCAGAACATAGCGCACAAGGCGTGGAAGCAATTACAAAACGGTAAGATTAAAGGCAAGACTTGCCGGGTTCGGTTACTGAAATAACTGCCCGTTGGGGCGCCTGATGGCGCTCCGCTTATCAGGCCTACAGGCGCTTATGCACGTTGTAGGCCTGACAGACGCTTACTTCACTTCCACCACGTTCAGGCGTAACTCATCCAGTTGAGCATCATCTTCTTCTGGCTGCCAGCCCGCCGGCTGCAGCGGGATCTCTTCACGATCGAACGCTAAATCACCGCCGTCCACAACTTCTGAACCGTGCTTAATGCCTTTAAAATCGAACAGATTGATATCGCTCAGATGGGAAGGTACAACGTTCTGCATCGCACTGAACATAGTTTCAATACGACCTGGATAGCGTTTATCCCAGTCACGCAGCATGTCAGCAATGACCTGACGCTGTAGGTTAGGCTGTGAGCCGCATAGGTTGCACGGAATAATTGGGAAACCTTTCGCTTCGGAGAAACGCTCGATATCTTTCTCACGACAGTAAGCCAGCGGGCGGATCACGATATGCTTACCGTCATCACTCATCAGCTTCGGTGGCATGCCTTTCATTTTCCCGCCGTAGAACATGTTTAAAAACAGCGTTTGCAGGATGTCGTCGCGATGGTGGCCGAGCGCAATCTTGGTGGCTCCTAATTCGGTTGCCGTACGGTACAGAATGCCGCGACGCAGGCGAGAACAGAGTGAGCATGTCGTTTTGCCTTCAGGGATTTTATCTTTGACGATCCCGTAAGTGTTTTCTTCGACAATCTTGTACTCAACGCCCAGCTGTTCCAGATACTCCGGCAGAATGTGCTCGGGGAAGCCGGGTTGTTTTTGATCGAGGTTAACCGCAACTAAGGAAAAACTGATCGGGGCGCTTTGCTGCAAATTACGCAGGATCTCCAGCATGGTATAGCTGTCTTTCCCGCCGGAAAGACACACCATAATGCGATCGCCGTCTTCGATCATATTGAAGTCGGCAATGGCTTCGCCGACGTTACGACGCAGACGTTTTTGCAATTTGTTCAGGTTGTATTGTTCTTTCTTACTAATATCTTGATTTTGCGACATTTAATAGAGGCTCAATTCATAGTGTGGCATCAGAAGAGTATGCATCACGCCGGATCGTCCGGCAAAAGAAGTCTGATATAAAAACTGTGGCGTGTATGGTACGGATAAGCGGGAAAAATGTCAGCACATTTAGGGCAGGAATTGTGGGAGATAAGAGGTAGAAACAAAAAGCCCGCAACAATGTGCGGGCCAGACAGTTTAGCGGACTACCAGTACCGAACACTCCGCATGACGCACCACGGCTGCGGCGTTAGAGCCCAGCAGGTAGGTGGTGATGTCAGGTCGGTGTGAGGCAATAATGACCATATCGGCCGGTAATTTTTTGGCGATCTCAAGAATCTTGTCTTTCGGCGCACCTTCTGCGACATGAACGTGCACTCTGTCCGTTGGGATATTGAACTTCTTGATAATCTCTTCCAGTTGAGATTTTGCTTCGGCTTTCAGATCGTC
Organism: Citrobacter sp. Cpo030; assembly: GCF_030333005.1. Lineage (NCBI taxonomy): Bacteria > Pseudomonadati > Pseudomonadota > Gammaproteobacteria > Enterobacterales > Enterobacteriaceae > Citrobacter > Citrobacter sp. Cpo030. The sequence continues at coordinate 199,760 of NZ_JAOWGT010000072.1, forward strand.
CATGGCCGGTAACTCTGCCGAGTAGGCCAGTCCCAGGGAAGCGTAATAAGGCAAGGACGGAATGACGGTCAAAAAATGAACCTGCGCATCGTCAATCTTTGCTTCTGCTTCAACATGGGCAATAACGCGTTGAGTTAATTCTGAGTCTGAAATATCGATGGGTACAAGAATCGTTCTGTTCATAAAACCTCCTGTTTAAGTATCCAAGTAAAGCTTACCGCGTAATGGCACTTTATGTACAATGACAACGATCACATTTTGGCATCACTTTATTTTGATTTCAGGAAATTTGCCTTTTATTACCCCATCGTAAAATCGGCCTTTAGAGACCACGATCAGGAAATCACGAAAAATACGGGCAGGGACCTGTTGATATTGCAGGGTAGCCAACTGATGGAAGCGAATTTCTAGCGTGCGGGAGGATTCGTCATAGCCGACGGATGCAATACGGGATGATTTTACAGGATGATGATTCATTGCAGGTATCCTCTACTGCAGACCTTAATGCAAGATATCATCTATCAGAGATGTGTTTTAGCGCAACAGATATAATGTTTTGATCTGGATAAAACAGAATTGTTAGAACATAAAGAGAGCCCGCTGTTGCCAGCGGGCTGACGGATTAGAACTGGTAAACCATACCCAGTGCTACGATATCATCAGTAGAAATACCGGCATCTTTGTAGAACTGGTCATCTTCGTCCAACAGGTTGATTTTATAATCAACGTAGGTAGAGAAGTTTTTGTTGAAGTAGTATGTTGCACCAACATCAGCATATTTAACCAGATCTTTGTCATCGTTAGCGCCTTTGTAATTCAGATCCTTACCTTTAGACATCAGGAAGGAAACAGCTGGACGCAAACCGAAGTCAAATTGGTACTGTGCAGTAACTTCAAAGTTTTGGGTTTTATTAGCAACACCACCAACATCGCCATCATCAGTTTTACCGTAAGGAGTCATATTACGGGTTTCAGAGTACATGGTTGCCAGGTAGATGTTGTTCGCGTCGTATTTCAGGCCAGCAGTCCACGCATCTGCTTTATCGCCACCGGAAATATTTGGATTGCCTGAATTTGACTGTTCGCTGGTACGATCAGAAGAGGTATAGGCAGCCCCGGCACTAAAGCCCATGCCCATATCATAGGTTGTAGAAATACCGAAACCATCACCGTTATCGTAACGCACATCATCACCAGCATTGCGGTTGTTGGTGCCTACATTTACGTCATTCAAGCTCTGGCTTTCGTTTTTACCCTGATACTGCAACGCAACATTCAGACCATCAACAAGTCCGAAGAAGTCGGTGTTACGATAAGTGGCTACACCATTAGCGCGACCGGTCATGAAGTTATCAGACTGAGTGTAAGAATCGCCACCGAATTCTGGCAGCATATCGGTCCAGCCTTCCACGTCGTACAGTACGCCGTAGTTACGACCATAGTCGAATGAACCATAGTCACCAACTTTAATACCCGCGAATGCCAGACGAGTCCAGGAGTTGCTATTATCGCTCTCAGTAGTGTTAGCCTGAACCTGATATTCCCACTGGCCATAACCGGTGATCATATCGTTAACCTGGGTTTCACCTTTGAAGCCCATACGCATATAAGTCTGATCGCCATCTTTAGACGAATCATCTGAGAAGTAATGCAAACCGTCTACTTTTCCGTAGAGATCTAATTTGTTGCCGTCTTTATTATAAACTTCAGCAGCGTGAGCAGCGCCTGCAGCCAGCAGGGCAGGAATTACGAGAGCCAGTACTTTTCTGTTCATTGAAATAATCCTTTAGTTTTTTTATTAACCTGTGACTACCCATGTAGGGAGTAAAAGCATGCTAAAGGAGAAGTTCCGTAAAGAGATAAATATGAATTGTTACGTCTTAAGTAAAACCTTAAACAAATAATTCTACGGAAATGGTAATAATTGCTATGAATGAATTGATGAAGATATATATAAAATAAAAATTATACAAGTGAATTGTATTGGGCTATTCTGCGCGTGTTATATGCCTTTATTGTCACGCTTTATTTTTCGTTGGTATATTGATGGTAATTATTAATTAGCCAACGAATAAATTGACAAGCCCGAACAACTGTTCGGGCTTTTTTTTGATTCCAGCTTAATGCTGAACGAAAGGTGTTACTCAGTACCGCTCTTTTCTGCTTTACCCGCCAGTTGGGCCAGGAAGTCATAGCGTTTTTGCAAATCAGCTGCGGCGTCTTTCCAAAGTTGTTCTGCAACTTCTGGCTGTTGGGCATTCAGGCGGCGGAAGCGCTGCTCGTTAAGCAATGTTTCAGCCAGCGCGTCTGACGGTGGGCGAGAGTCCAGCGCCAGCGGCAATTTACCGTCGTCTGCACGACGCGGGTCAAAGCGGTATAGCGGCCAGAATCCGGTTGCCGTCAGCTGACGCATCTGATCGTGGCTTAGCGCGAGATCATAGCCATGCTCTTCACATGGGCTATAGGCGATAATCAGCGACGGACCCGGATAGGCTTCCGCTTCCTGGATAGCTTTCACCGTCTGGTTCAACTGGGCGCCCAGGGAAATCTGCGCCACATACACATGTCCGTACATCATCATACTGACGCCCAGATCTTTGCGAGCCTTGCGCTTGCCATGCTCCCCAAACTTGGTAACCGCCCCGAGCGGCGTGGCTTTCGACGCTTGTCCACCCGTGTTGGAGTAACACTGGGTATCCAGTACCAGAATATTGACGTTCTCGGTGAGACTCAGGACGTGATCCAACCCGCCAAAACCAATATCGTAAGCCCAGCCGTCGCCGCCAATCAGCCAGATGGACTTCTCAACCAGCGCATCAGCATCGGTTAACAGTTGCTGTGCACCTTCGACATCTTTCAGATGCTGGCGCAGCGCTGCAACTTGTTCACGACGTACTTCTGGCGTCGCTTCAGCATGCAGGGCATCGTTCAGTTCAGCCGGAATATTATCGGCAAACTGTTCCAGTAACCGCATGACGCGCACACGGTGTTGATCCACCGTCAGACGGAAGCCCAGACCAAACTCGGCGTTATCTTCGAACAGAGAGTTTGCCCACGCAGGTCCACGGCCGTTGGCATCGGTGGTATACGGCGTTGAGGGGAGGTTACCGCCATAAATTGATGAACAGCCGGTCGCGTTAGCGATCAGCATGCGGTCGCCATATAGCTGCGTAAGCAGTTTGATATACGGCGTTTCACCACAGCCAGAACAGGCGCCGGAATATTCAAACAGCGGAGTGATTAACTGCGAGGTACGGATATCAATGCGTTCAAGCTTGCTGCGGTCGATCTCCGGCAGATTGAGGAAGAAGTCATAGTTAACTTTTTCTTCTTCAACATGCTCAAGGCGCGACATCATATTGATGGCCTTGATTTCCGGGTTTTGGCGATCTTTCGCCGGGCAAACTTCGACGCACAGATTACACCCGGTGCAATCCTCTGGTGCAACCTGCAGGACATACTTCTGACCGCGCATATCGCGTGATTTTACATCCAAAGAATGCAGACTGGCAGGGGCGTTTTCCATCGCTTCAGGTGAAACCACTTTGGCGCGGATTGCCGAGTGCGGGCAAGCGGCAACGCAGTGGTTACACTGGGTACACAGCTCTTCCTTCCAGATGGGGATCTCTTCGGCGATATTGCGTTTTTCCCAACGCGTGGTGCCCATTGGCCAGGTGCCGTCTGGCGGCAGCGCGGATACGGGAAGGGCATCACCCAGACCGGCGAGCATTGCCGCGGTGACGGTTTTCACGAAATCAGGTGCGGCATCAGAAACCACCGGTGGGCGGTTTGCGCTGTGCGGATCAACCGGCTGGAGTGCCACTTCGGCGACGGATTCACGCGCCAGAGCCAGAGCCTGCCAGTTACGTTCAACCAGGTCCTGTCCTTTACTGCTGTAACTTTTTGCAATCGCACCCTGCAATTCAGCCAACGCGCTGTCGCCGGGTAAGATTTGTGTCAAATGGAAGAATGCCATTTGCATAACGGTGTTAATACGCGCTGCCAGACCGCATTCGCGAGCGATTTTGGCCGCATTAATCACATAGAAACGGGCCTTCTTCTGATTCAGTACTGCCTGAACTTCCTGCGGCAAACGCGCCCAGACTTCATCCACGTTGTAAGGGGTATTAAGCAGGAAGATACCGCCTGGTTTCAGGCGCTCGGCCATCTGATACTTATCGATAAATTGCAGCTGGTGACAGCCAACAAAATCGGCTTGCGACACCAGATATGCCGATCGAATAGGCTGCTCGCTGACGCGCAGGTGGGAAACCGTCAGACCGCCTGCTTTTTTCGAGTCATAAACGAAATAACCCTGCGCATACCATGGCGTAGAGTTACCAATAATCTTGATATTGTTTTTGGTGGCGGACACGCTACCGTCGCTGCCCAACCCATAAAACAGCGCTTCGAGCTTAGCCGTACCGGGCAGGGTGTTTTCCGGTAACGGTAGCGACAAGTTGGTGACATCATCATAAATGCCGACCGTAAAGCGAGGTTTAGGTTTCGCGCTGCTCAGCTCATTAAAGACCGCCATGACGCACTCTGGACCAAACTCTTTGGAAGAAAGGCCATAACGTTCGCCAATCACGCGCGGTAGCGTTTCTCGCTCACCACAGTTGAAGGCTTCCGCTAACGCGGTCATCACATCCAGATACAACGGTTCTGCCTGTGCGCCGGGCTCTTTGGTGCGATCCAGGACGGCGATGCTGCGTACGGTTTCCGGCAGCGCGCGCAGTAAATGTCTGGCAGAGAATGGACGGAACAGACGTACTTTCAGAACGCCAACTTTCTCGCCACGCGCCAGCAGATCTTCAACGACTTCTTCACAGGTTCCAATCGCCGAGCCCATTAAGATAATGACGCGCTCAGCCTGAGGATGGCCGTAATATTCAAATGGCTGGTACTGGCGACCTGTCGCTGCGGCGAAATCATTCATCGCCTGTTCTACATGATCGTAAACCGCGTTGTACCACGGGTTTGTTGCCTCGCGTGACTGGAAATAGGTGTCCGGGTTCGCAGACGTACCGCGAATAACTGGATGCTCAGGATTAAGCGCCCGAGCGCGATGAGCATCGATTTCCGCCTGCGGCATCAGTCCGAGGATCGTGTCGTCGGCCAGTGGCACAATTTTATTGATTTCATGGGATGTACGGAAACCATCAAAGAAATGAATAAACGGAACCCGGCTTTTCAGGGTAGCTATTTGCGAAATCAGCGCAAAGTCCTGTGCCTCCTGAACGCTGCTGGCACACAGCATCGCACATCCTGTCTGGCGCACCGCCATCACGTCGGAATGATCGCCAAAGATTGATAATGCGTGAGTAGCAATTGTACGAGCCGCAACGTGCAGTACAAACGGGGTCAACTGACCGGCCAGTTTGTACAGCGTTGGGATCATCAGCAACAGGCCCTGCGATGAGGTAAACGACGTAGAGAGCGCACCTGTCTGCAACGCGCCATGAACGGTTGCGATCGCGCCGCCTTCTGACTGCATTTCTACGACGCGAGGGGTATCCCCCCACACGTTCTTAAGCCCGTTCCCGGCCCAGGCATCCGCCTGCTCAGCCATCGTCGAACTGGGCGTAATCGGGTAGATGGCGATAACCTCGCTGGTACGAAATGCGACTGAAGCAACCGCACCATTACCGTCAATTGTGATCATACTGACACCCTTACATTGCGCAAAAAGAGGGACTCGCATAACGGCGGCGAATCCTGGTTGTTATCTTTCTATTTTAGCAAAAGCGCTAAAGAGAGATTTTCGCTTTTGTGTCCTTGGAATAAACAGAATGAATGGTTTGATCAAAGGAGCAGGCAAAAAATTGCCAGAAAATGTAAACAGTGCGCATAAATGCGTATTTTGCCTCTCGACGGCGGTGTTTCCGCTGCCTATTATTTATGGCTGTGTCGTTTGGTTAATATTCAGAGGGGAGTAAGATGCGCGCAGCGTTTTGGGTAGGATGTGCCGCGTTATTATTATCGGCTTGTAGCAGCGAACCTGTTCAGCAGGCAACCGCCGCGCATGTCGCGCCGGGCATGAAGGCAGCAATGTCCAGTTCTGGAGAAGCTAATTGCGCCATGATTGGCGGTTCACTCTCTGTTGCTCGTCAACTGGATGGTTCAGCCATCGGGATGTGTGCGTTACCCAACGGCAAACGCTGTAGTGAGCAGTCGCTTGCCGCCGGAAGTTGTGGTAGCTATTAAGCTCCCGCGTTTCCTACATTAAATCCGCGAGTTTATACGTCAGCGTTTGTTCTGCTGTCGCCAGCGTTAACTGGTCAGCAGTTAGATCGACCTGTGCGCCTTGCTTAAACATTTCGCTGACGATCCCGTCGAGCGCGTTAAGCTGTGGATCGGCGCACATCATACGCGTCATCGCCATATCTTTTACCTTCAACTCACCGTCAGACAGCTTGCCCTGGCCATGGAATTGATTACACATCTTTCCTGATACCGTCATGTTTTCACCAAAACTTAACTCAGGTGGGTTGTTGGTGGCGGTGACGGCTTTACCATTCACGCTTTGCAAAACGAAGCGATGATGCTGCAACTGTTCGCGATTGACGGAAACTTTTCCATTGCTCACACAGCCAGCCATCAGCATGCTGAGCACAATCAACGTGACAACTTTCTTCATTAAATTTCTCTACGTTTGTGACGGGAATACATTCAATATAATAATGATACTGAATGTTTTATCATCGGTGATTGTCTGAAAATGCTCCCCTGGCGTCAGGGGAGCACTGGGATTAGAAGAGGGCGTTTGGACAGGTCTCGCCTTTGGATATTTGTGCCAGATTCTGTAGCGTAGTCTCAGAAATACTGGTCAACGCTTCAGCTGTCAGGAATGCCTGATGACCGGTGAACAACACGTTATGGCAGGCTGACAGACGACGGAACACATCATCCTGAATGACGTCATTAGATTTATCTTCAAAGAACAGATCGCGTTCGTTCTCATACACGTCCATACCCAGAGAACCAATTTTCTGGTTTTTCAGCGCGTCGATAGCGGCTTGTGAGTCGATCAATGCACCACGACTGGTGTTAATGACCATCACGCCATTTTTCATTTGCTCAAAGGCTTCGTGATTGAGCAGATGATAATTCTCCGGTGTTAACGGGCAGTGCAGAGAGATGACATCGGACTCGGCAAACAGCGTTTTAAGATCGACATATTCAACGCCTAACTCCAGCGCAGCAGCGCTCGGGTAAGGATCGAACGCCAGCAGACGCATACCAAAACCTTTCAGGATCCGCAGTGCAGCGATACCGATTTTACCGGTACCGATCACCCCAGCGGTTTTGCCATACATAGTAAAACCGGTCAGCCCCTCAAGAGAGAAGTTGGCATCACGGGTACGCTGATAGGCGCGGTGGATACGGCGATTCAGCGTCATCATCATGCCAATCGCATGCTCTGCGACGGCCTCTGGTGAATAAGCTGGAACACGAACCACCTGCAGACCCAGCTCTTTTGCTGCGTCGAGATCGACGTTATTGAACCCGGCGCAGCGCAGCGCGATATATTTCACGCCATGCTTTTTCAGTTCTTCCAGAACGGGGCGGCTGCCATCGTCGTTGACGAAAATGCACACGGCTTCGCAGCCATTGGCGGTTTTGGCTGTTTTTTCCGTCAACAGAAAGTCAAAGAATTCAAGTTCAAAACCAAAAGCCTCGTTAACCTGCTGCAGATACTTCTTGTCGTACTGTTTTGTACTATAGATGGCGAGTTTCATTAGACTTTCTCCAGTGATTTTGACGTCACATTAATTCAATTCAAATTATTTTACAAAATCTAAAAAGTTATTGATAGTCATAGGCGTAATGAATAATTTCAGCGTATCTGTTGTTAGTGTGGGCAGGTTACACAATTTCAACAACTGGATATTTTTCTATCCAACTCAACACCCGAATATCGCGGCAGGTAAAAAGCCAGCCGAATCACATCCGGACAGCTACGCTTATACAGGTAGCAATTATCGGGAGGGGTTATGCTGACTCACTCTGAAGCAAAACGATGGGCCACCCTAATGCTCAAGGCGGCATTATGCGATGGTATGAAACCTGATGAGATTTCCCGGCAGGTACATCTGGTCTGCGATCATCATGGTAGGGAGTGCCTCGAAGAACTCATTGAGGAAATTCTGATAGAAGCAGGTCGTATCGGACCTAAACATAGCGATGGACAACTGAGGCCTCATTGAGTCTGAATCTTAATATCCCCGACGGCACGTGTAACAGCGTGCCTATAAATCGGTTATCTATCCTTAATGTGGGCATATCCAGTTAAACATGCCACAATACAGGCCTAAACCGGCTTAAATTTTCGCTAAATCAGGATATTAACTACCCATGAAGGGTAAATATAAAGCCGTTCTGGCACTCCTCTTATTATTGATTCTCGTGCCGCTGACGCTAGTGATGACGCTTGGCCTGTGGGTGCCTACGTTGGTGGGTATCTGGTTACCCGTTGGAACACGCATCGCGCTGGATGAGAGCCCGCGGCTGACACGGCATGGGTTGCATATACCTGAACTCCGCTATCTGGTTGAAGATTGCCCGCTAGCACGCATCACTCAGGCGGATCTGTCTCACCCCAGCCGCTGGGCGCTGAATGTCGGTACCATTGAGTTGGATTCAGCTTGCCTGGCCAAATTGCCGCAGGCAGAGCCATCGCCGGTAGCGCCTAAAACGCTGGCTGAATGGCAGTCAATGCTGCCCAATACCTGGATTAACATCGACAAACTTATCCTTTCTCCATGGCAGGAATGGCAGGGAAAACTGTCACTCTCGCTCACTCCCTCTACTCAACAGCTGCGTTACCAGGGTGAAAAAGTTAAATTTCAGGGGCGTTTGCACGGGCAAAACCTCACGGTAACGGAGCTGGATGTTGCGGCATTTGAAGGCCAGCCGCCAGTAAAACTGGTCGGTGAATTTACGATGCCACTGGTGCCCGATGGACTACCGGTAAGCGGTCATGCGGTTGCGACGTTAAGTTTGCCGCAAGAGCCTACGCTTGTGGACGCCGAACTGGAGTGGCAACAAAACAGCGGACAACTGATCGTGATGGCGCGGGATAATGCCGATCCGCTGCTTGACCTTCCGTGGGAAATAACACGCCAGCAACTGACCATCAGCGACGGACGCTGGAACTGGCCTTATCAGGGATTCCCGTTAAGTGGCCGGCTGGGCATGAAGGTTGAAAACTGGCAGGCCGGACTGGAAAACGCGGTGGTGAGCGGGCGTCTGAACATTCTGACGCATGGCGATGCCGGTAAAGGAAACGCCGTATTAACGCTGGGGCCAGGTAAGCTTGGCATGGATAGTAGCGATATGCCGCTACAGTTGACCGGTGAAGCGAAACAGGGCGATCTGATCTTCTACGCGAAATTACCCGCCAGACTCACCGGAAGTCTGTACGATCCGCAATTGGCTTTCGAGCCAGGGGCGCTGCTGCGCTCACGTGGACGGGTGATTGATTCGCTGGATATTGACGAGATTCGCTGGCCGCTGGCAGGTGTAAAAGTCACACAACGCGGTGTGGATGGGCGTCTGCAGGCTATTTTACGTGCGCATGAAAACCAGATGGGGGGCTTTGAATTGCATCTGGATGGCCTGGCAAATGATTTTCTTCCTGATGCCGGTCGTTGGCAGTGGCGATATTGGGGTGAAGGCAGCTTTACGCCGATGCATGCCCGTTGGGACGTGGCGGGTAAGGGAGAATGGCATGACAACACCCTGAAGCTATTTGATCTTTCCACCGGATTTGATCATCTGCAATACGGCACGATGAAGGTGGAAAACCCACGTCTGGTGATGGACGAACCGATAGTCTGGGTACGGGATGCAACCAAACCGACATTTAGCGGCGCGCTGTCGCTGGACGCAGGGAACACCACCTTCACCGGGGGAAGCGTGTTACCACCATCGACGCTGAAGTTCAGCGTGGAAGGTAGCGATCCGACAATTTTCCAGTTCAAAGGCCAGCTTCACGCGGGGGCGATTGGGCCCGTACAGCTGAATGGTCGTTGGGACGGTATCCGCCTGCGCGGACAGGCCTGGTGGCCAAAACAATCGCTCACCGTATTCCAGCCTCTGGTCCCACCTGACTGGAAAATGAAGCTACGAGAAGGTGAGCTGTATGCGCAGGTCGCGTTTTCGGCAGCCCCGGAGCAGGGCTTTGAAGCGGGCGGTCATGGAGTGTTAAAAGGCGGTAGCGCCTGGATGCCCGACAACCAAATCAACGGTGTCGATTTTGTATTGCCTTTCCGGTTTAGTGAAGGTGCATGGCAGCTGGGTACGCGTGGACCTATTTCACTGCGTATTGCGGAAGTGGTCAATCAGGTGACGGTGAAGAATATCGCCGCCGATCTGCAGGGGGCGTACCCCTGGAGTGAAAACAACCCGTTACTGTTGAGCGATGTCAGCGCCGACCTGCTGGGGGGCAAAATCATCATGCAGCAACTGCGAATGCCGCAGCATGATCCGGCCTTATTGCGAGTGCAGAATATCTCTTCCAGCGAGCTTATCAGCGCGGTTAACCCCAAACAGTTCGCCATGTCTGGCCCGGTCAGTGGCGCGTTGCCATTATGGCTGGATAACGAAAAATGGATCATTAAAGACGGCTGGTTGACTAATCCAGGGCCGATGACGTTGCGTATTGATAAGGACACTGCGGATGCGGTTGTCAAAGATAACATGGCTGCGGGGGCGGCCATTAACTGGCTGCGTTATATGGAAATAAGCCATTCGTGGACGAAAATAAATCTGGATAACCTCGGTGTCTTAACCATGCAGTCAACCGTGACTGGCAATAGTCGGGTAGATGGCAAAGTAGGTACGGTTAATTTGAATTATACCCACGAGGAAAACGTCTTTACGCTATGGCGCAGTTTGCGTTTTGGCGACAATTTACAGGCATGGCTTGAACAAAATGCAGCGCTGCCGGAAACCCATTGCCCGGAAGGCAAGGAATGTGAGGAACAACAATGAAAACGATAGCTGCCATGCTGGGTCTGCTGGCTTCATCTGTGCTGGTAGGGTGCACTCCCAGAATCGAAGTGGCTGCGCCAAAAGAGCCCATCACCATTAATATGAACGTCAAAATCGAGCATGAGATCCATATCAAAGTTGATAAAGACGTCGAAAGCTTATTGAAATCGCGCAGCGATTTGTTCTGAGGTCATGATGAGAAAACAGTTTGCAGTGGCGCTGGTCGTCCTGAGTTTACTCAGTAGCAATGCGTGGGCATTGACCCTGAATGAAGCCAGAACGCAGGGTCGAGTAGGGGAAACGCTCAATGGCTATCTGGTTGCATTGCAAACCGATGCCGAAACGCAGGCACTGGTGAGTGAGATTAATAAAGCGCGCCACGCCAGCTATCAGCAACTGGCAGAGAGCAATAATATTCCGCCAGATGAAGTGGCGAAAATGGCCGGGCAAAAGCTGGTTGCTCGAGCGAAACCGGGAGAGTATGTGCAGGGTATTAATGGTAAGTGGTTGAAAAAATAGTAAATCGTTTTTTCACACAGCCAGAGGGACACGACGCTGAATTATTCATCGACATCGCAATAGTTGCCACACGGCATAAAATGGATGCTGGTATAGTCCAACACCGGTCGCGTCGTGGGGTGAAATCATGTGGCTTCTCAAGTGGTACGTCTGGAATCGTTGGGTATTCAAGCTGTTAAGCCGGGATGTCGCGGAGCCTGAACAATTTTTGCTTCATTGCTGGGAAGAGAATCTGGCGAAATGCAGGGATTATGCAACCATCTGGCGTGATATTAATCGCATTCACGGCAAACAGATACAGATGCAGGGAAAGAAGTAAGTGTCGGAGAAACCCTCCCACCGGATGGTGAGAGGGGGAATTATCAGGCAGCTACCACGCTGTCGATAGCGGCTTTCGCGTCGGACTGTGCTTTAGACGCCACTTCCGGGCCGTAAGCAATACCTTCAGCAAAGACGACATTCACGTCGGTGATGCCGATAAAGCCCAAGAATACGTTCAGGTACGGCGTGATCAGGTCGGTTGGCGTATCTTTATGGATACCGCCACGGCTGGTCAGCACCACAGCGCGTTTACCCGTCACCAGACCTTCCGGGCCTTTCTCGGTATAACGGAAAGTCACACCCGCGCGGGCAATCAGGTCAAAGTAGTTTTTCAACTGCGTTGGGATGTTGAAGTTGTACATCGGCGCAGCGATAACAATCACATCATGTGCTTTCAGCTCAGCAATCAGCTCATCGGACAGCGCCAGCGCTTCCTGCTGACGCGGCGTCAGCGGTGTATCGCTCGGGCGCATCGCACCCACCAGTTCGCCATCCAGTACCGGTACAGGATTTGCAGCCAGGTCACGGACAGTGATTTCATCAGCAGAGTGCTTTTCACGCCACTGTTCAACAAAATAATCAGACAACTGACCAGACTGAGAGTACCCTGCCAGAATACTGGATTTAAGAACTAATACCTTGCTCATGGGTGTTTCCTTTTATGTGTTTGAAGGGGGAGTGCCCCGTTGCTTGTTGACACTTTATTCACAATCCTGTCGCAGTGATAGCGCAATATATCGAATCCTATGTTCGAAATTATTGAACAACACATGAAAAGCGCCGATGTGGTACTCTATACCCATCATCTAAAAGAGATTTAACCCGGCAGAGCACTGCCTTTTAACGCTATGACAGAACAACAAAAATTAACCTTCAACATGTTGCAGCAACAGCTGGACTCACTGATGCTGCGTGACAGACAGCGTTTTGCCCGCCGTCTGCACGGTGTGAAGAAGGTTAAAAATCCTGATGCACAACAGGCCATTTACCAGGAGATGGCGAAAGAGATTGAACAGGCAGCCGGTAAAGTTGTGCTGCGTGAAGCGGCGCGTCCGGAAATCAGCTATCCGGAAAACCTGCCCGTAAGCCAGAAAAAACAGGATATTCTGGAGGCAATTCGCGATCATCAGGTGGTGATTGTCGCCGGTGAGACCGGATCGGGGAAAACCACCCAGTTACCCAAAATCTGTATGGAACTGGGGCGCGGGGTAAAAGGGCTGATAGGCCATACCCAGCCGCGTCGTCTGGCGGCGCGCACCGTGGCGAACCGTATTGCGGAAGAGCTGCAGACCGAGCCTGGCGGCTGTATTGGTTATAAAGTTCGTTTCAGCGATCATGTCAGTGATAACACTATGGTGAAGCTGATGACGGACGGTATCTTGCTGGCGGAAATCCAGCAGGATCGGCTGTTGATGCAGTACGACACTATCATCATCGATGAAGCGCATGAACGCAGCCTGAATATCGATTTTCTGCTCGGCTATCTGAAAGAGCTTCTGCCGCGCCGTCCGGATCTAAAAATTATCATCACTTCGGCGACTATCGACCCGGAGCGTTTTTCAAAGCATTTCAATAATGCGCCGATTATCGAAGTCTCCGGTCGAACGTATCCGGTGGAAGTTCGCTATCGTCCGATTGTTGAAGACGCAGATGACACCGAGCGTGACCAACTGCAGGCTATTTTTGATGCTGTAGAGGAATTAGGCAGTGAAAGTCAGGGCGACATTCTGATCTTCATGAGCGGCGAGCGCGAAATCCGCGACACCGCCGATGCCCTGAATAAGCTGGATTTACGCCACACCGAAGTGCTGCCGTTGTATGCGCGTCTCTCCAATAGCGAGCAGAACCGCGTGTTCCAGTCGCACAGCGGTCGCCGTATCGTGCTGGCGACCAACGTGGCGGAAACGTCGCTGACCGTACCGGGCATCAAGTATGTGATTGACCCGGGCACTGCGCGTATTAGTCGTTACAGTTACCGCACCAAAGTCCAGCGCTTACCAATAGAACCGGTGTCACAGGCTTCCGCTAACCAGCGTAAAGGCCGCTGCGGTCGTGTTTCGGAAGGGATCTGTATTCGTCTGTATTCCGAAGATGATTTCCTGTCGCGCCCGGAGTTTACCGATCCGGAGATCCTGCGTACTAACCTGGCGTCCGTTATTTTGCAGATGACGGCGTTGGGGTTGGGCGATATCGCGGCGTTTCCGTTTGTTGAGGCACCGGATAAACGCAATATTCAGGACGGTGTACGTCTGCTCGAAGAGCTGGGGGCGATAACCACCGACGAACAGGCAACCGCTTACAAGTTAACGCCGTTGGGCCGTCAGCTGTCGCAACTGCCGGTGGACCCGCGCCTGGCACGCATGGTGCTGGAAGCGCAAAAACATGGCTGTGTGCGTGAGGCGATGATCATTACCTCGGCGCTGTCCATTCAGGATCCGCGCGAGCGTCCGATGGACAAGCAGCAGGCTTCCGACGAGAAACATCGCCGTTTCCACGACAAAGAGTCTGATTTTCTTGCATTTGTGAATCTGTGGAACTACCTCGGCGAGCAGCAAAAAGCACTGTCGTCAAACCAGTTTCGTCGCCAGTGCAAAGTCGATTTCCTGAACTACCTGCGCGTGCGCGAGTGGCAGGATATCTACACGCAACTGCGCCAGGTGGTGAAAGAGTTGGGTATTCCGGTTAACAGTGAACCTGCTGAATATCGGGAGATCCACGTCGCGTTGCTGACCGGTTTACTGTCGCATATCGGGATGAAAGATACCGATAAACAGGAGTTTACCGGGGCGCGTAACGCTCGCTTCTCGATCTTTCCGGGGTCGGGTTTATTCAAAAAACCGCCGAAGTGGACGATGGTGGCAGAGCTGGTAGAAACCAGCCGCCTGTGGGGACGTATTGCCGCGCGTATCGATCCTGAATGGGTGGAACCGGTAGCCCAGCATCTGATCAAACGTTCATACAGTGAACCTCACTGGGAGCGCGCGCAGGGTGCTGTGATGGCGACAGAAAAAGTCACCGTCTACGGCTTACCGATTGTTGCGGCCCGTAAGGTGAATTACAGCCAGATTGATCCGGCGCTGTGCCGTGAGCTGTTTATCCGCCACGCGCTGGTGGAGGGCGACTGGCAGACTCGTCACGCCTTCTTCCGCGACAACCTGAAACTGCGCAATGAAATCGAAGAGCTGGAGCATAAATCGCGCCGCCGCGACATTCTCGTCGATGACGAAACGATGTTTGAGTTCTACGACCAACGTATCAGCCATGACGTGGTTTCTGCGCGTCACTTTGATAGCTGGTGGAAAAAGGTCAGCCGTGAAACACCGGATCTGCTCAACTTTGAAAAGAGCATGCTCATCAAAGAGGGCGCAGAGAAAATCAGTAAGCTGGATTATCCGAACTTCTGGCATCAGGGTAACCTTAAGCTGCGCCTGAGCTACCAGTTCGAACCCGGAGCCGATGCGGACGGTGTGACCGTACATATTCCACTCCCGCTGCTTAATCAGATCGAAGAGAGCGGTTTTGAATGGCAAATCCCGGGACTGCGCCGCGAACTGGTGATAGCCCTGATTAAGTCGTTGCCAAAACCGGTACGCCGTAACTTTGTGCCCGCGCCGAACTATGCAGAAGCGTTTTTAGGCCGCGTCACGCCGCTGGAACTGCCGCTGCTGGACGCGCTGGAGCGTGAACTGCGCCGCATGACCGGCGTTACCGTTGATCGCGATGACTGGCACTGGGATCAGGTGCCCGATCACCTAAAAATCACCTTCCGGGTGGTGGATGATAAGAACAAGAAGCTGCAGGAAGGGCGTTCGCTACAGGATTTGAAAGATGCGCTGAAGGGCAAAGTTCAGGAAACATTGTCTGCGGTGGCCGATGACGGTATCGAACAGAGTGGATTGCACATCTGGAGCTTCGGCCAGCTTCCGGAAAGTTACGAACAAAAACGCGGTAACTATAAGGTGAAAGCGTGGCCGGCGCTGGTCGATGAGCGTGACAGCGTTGCCATCAAACTGTTTGATAATCCGCTGGAACAACAGCAGGCGATGTGGTGCGGTTTACGCCGCCTGTTGCTGCTGAATATTCCTTCGCCAATCAAATATTTGCACGAGAAGCTGCCCAATAAAGCCAAGCTGGGGCTGTACTTTAACCCATACGGTAAAGTTCTGGATTTGATTGACGACTGTATCTCCTGCGGTGTGGATCAGTTAATTGACGCCAACGGTGGTCCGGTGTGGACCGAAGAAGGCTTCGCGGCGTTGCATGAAAAAGTGCGGGCTGAACTGAACGATACGGTGGTGGAGATTGCGAAGCAGGTCGAACAGATCCTGACCGCAGTGTTTAATATCAACAAACGTCTGAAAGGGCGCGTGGATATGACCATGGCGCTGGGTCTTGCAGATATCAAATCGCAAATGGGCGGCCTGGTGTATCGCGGGTTTGTTACCGGCAATGGTTTCAAACGTCTGGGCGATACGTTGCGTTATTTGCAGGCTATTGAAAAACGTCTGGAAAAACTGGCTATCGACCCGCACCGTGACCGTGCACAGATGCTGAAAGTGGACAGTGTGCAGCAGGCCTGGCAGCAGTGGTTCAATAAACTGCCTCCCGCGCGCCGTCAAGATGCCGATGTCAAAGAGATCCGCTGGATGATAGAAGAGCTGCGCGTCAGCTATTTTGCCCAGCAGCTTGGTACACCGTATCCGATCTCCGATAAACGTATTCTGCAGGCGATGGAGCAGATTTCGGGATAAATCGGTGCAGGGCCGTAGGCCGGATGAAGCGTAGTCGCCATCCGGCATCTGTACCCGGTAAAGATAAACACCAGGAGTCATCAATATGAGTCAGTTTCCGACACTTTCCGCAACCACTCTTGCGGCTATCAATACCGTAGGGCGATGGCTGGCGCAGAATGATTTTACGGGGAATATCTCCGTTCAGTCAGATTGCGTGATTCTGGCAGGGAACGCGGTTATTCCGACCATCGACGCTGCTTGTCGGATCGCGAAAGAGCAACAGGTTCCCTTGCTGATTAGCGGTGGTATCGGTCATTCCACGCGCTTTCTGTATGATGCGATTGCCCGGCATCCGCGTTATAACATCATTCGTACTACCGGGCGCGCGGAAGCGGCGATCCTTGCCGATATTGCTCACCAGTTCTGGCAAATTCCAGGTGAGAAAATTTGGGTGGAAGATCAGTCGACAAACTGCGGTGAAAATGCCCGATTTAGCTGTGCGTTACTGAATCAGGCGGCAGAAAGCATTCATACCGTCATTGTGGTGCAGGATCCCACTATGCAACGCCGCACAATGGCCACGTTTCAGCGCGTAACCCGCGATGAGCAACATGCGCCGCGCTGGTTGAGTTTCCCTGGTTTCATTCCTGAACTGGCCCAACAGCACAACGGCGTGGATTTTGTGCCCGCGGCAGAAGGTCTGTGGTCGGTAGACCGCTATCTTTCTCTCATTACCGGTGAACTTCCGCGCCTGCGGGATGATGCTGCCGGGTATGGGCCCTGTGGACACGATTTTATCGTACATGTTGATATTCCCCAGGACGTTGAGCAAGCCTGGCAGCAGCTAAAAAATGATACCGCGCTGACCGACTTACTGGAGAGCCGTTCTCTGTAATTTTTGCTGCCCGTTTGTCGGCGTTTTATGGCAAACGGGCAGAAAGCCCACCTGTTTTTTCTCTTCATCATCACTTTTCCAGATGCTTTTATGAAGCAGTTCACAGAACCGCCACTCCAGCGATAATGCGTCATGCATGATTGATATTAATTAACAATAGTTTTACTTGTTAGAAACAAATCAATCACAGGAGAGCCGCGTGTCAGTACCCGTACAACATCCTATGTATATCGATGGGCAGTTTGTGACCTGGCACGATGACGCCTGGATTGATGTCGTCAATCCGGCCACGGAAGAGATTATCTCGCGTATTCCCGATGGGCGTGCCGAAGATGCGCGTAAAGCGATCGATGCTGCGGATCGCGCTCAGCCGCAATGGGAAGCGTTGCCTGCCATTGAACGGGCAAACTGGTTACGCAAAATTTCTGCAGGTATCCGCCAGCGAGCCGATGAAATCAGCGCGTTGATTGTGGCGGAAGGTGGAAAAATTCAACAACTGGCTGACGTTGAAGTCGCGTTTACCGCCGACTATATCGATTACATGGCGGAGTGGGCGCGTCGCTATGAAGGCGAGATCCTGCAAAGCGATCGCCCGGGTGAGAATATCCTGCTGTTTAAGCGTGCACTGGGCGTGACGACGGGCATTCTACCGTGGAACTTCCCGTTTTTCCTGATTGCCCGCAAACTGGCTCCCGCCTTGCTGACGGGGAATACCATCGTCATTAAGCCGAGTGAATTCACACCGAATAACGCCATCGCCTTTGCCAAAATTGTTGATGACATTGGTTTACCGCGCGGAGTCTTTAACCTGGTGCTGGGACGCGGTGAAACGGTCGGTCAGGAGCTGGCCGGAAACCCGAAGGTCGCCATGGTGAGCATGACCGGTAGCGTCGGCGCAGGTGAGAAAATTATGGCCGCAGCGGCCAAAAACATCACCAAAGTTTGTCTGGAGTTGGGTGGTAAAGCTCCAGCTATCGTGATGGACGATGCTGACCTTGAGCTGGCAGTGAAGGCCATTGTTGACTCACGGGTGATTAATACCGGACAGGTATGCAACTGTGCTGAGCGCGTATACGTTCAGAAAGGTATCTATGACCAGTTCGTTAATCGTCTGGGTGAGGCGATGAAAGCAGTGCAGTTTGGCAATCCGGCCGAACGCAATGACATTGCGATGGGGCCACTGATTAATGCCGCTGCGCTGGAGCGTGTAGAGCAAAAAGTCGAGCGAGCGGTGCAGGAAGGCGCCCGTGTGGTGCTGGGCGGTAAAGCCGTTGCCGGCAAAGGTTATTACTATCCGCCGACGTTACTGTTAGACGTGCGCCAGGATATGGCGATTATGCACGAGGAGACGTTTGGTCCGGTGCTGCCGGTGGTTGCATTTGATACGCTGGAACAGGCGCTGACAATGACCAATGACAGCGACTACGGACTGACCTCATCGATCTATACGCAGAATCTGAATACGGCAATGAAGGCGATTAAGGGGCTGAAGTTTGGCGAAACCTATATTAATCGCGAAAACTTCGAGGCGATGCAGGGCTTCCACGCTGGCTGGCGCAAGTCCGGGATTGGCGGGGCAGATGGTAAACACGGTCTGAATGAATACCTGCAAACGCAGGTAGTGTATTTGCAGTCTTAAGTTTTTCGCCGGGTGAGTCTGTAGGTCACCCGGCGCCATTCTCACACTTTGGTGGCGATCCAGTTCATCATCATTTCCGGCCAGATGGCCAGCGGTAACCCTTGCGCATCGCGAATACCAAATCCGTGCTTACCGCGTTCAAACAGATGCATTTCGACCGGAACTCCCTGCTCACGTAGCGCATTAAAGAAGACGAGGCTGTTTTCCACTTTCACCGCCGGATCGTCAATGGCGTGTAGCAGGAACGTCGGCGGCGTTGTGCTATCCACGTGTTCTTCCAGAGAATAGTGGCGCAGATCTTCCTTTTCGGGCGTAGCGCCAACCAGCTCAAGACGGGATCCCGGGTGAACGATATCTTCGCGCAGGGTGACAACCGGGTACACCAGTGCCATAAACGCAGGGCGCGCAGGTTGCTCGTCTACGTTATCTATCGGCGTATAAACCGGTTCGGCAAACCGGGTACCCAGACTGGCGGCCACGTGACCACCGGAAGAGAAGCCTAATACGCCAATACGATCAGGGTTAATTTTCCATTCATGGGCGTTGGCGCGAATGTAGCGCATGGCGCGTTGGGCATCGGCCAGCGGCGCGTTTGCACCTTCCTCATGGCCATCACCCGGCATGCGGTAGGTCATCACAAACAGGGTATAACCGCGAGCGTTAAAGAACGGTGCCAGTACGCTGCCTTCTTTATCCATCACCACGCGACGATAAGAGCCGCCAGGCGTGACAAGGATCCCTATGCCGTTAGGTTTTGCGGGGGCATAAACGGTAATTTCCGGGGCGCGAATACCGGTGACCGCACGATCATACTGAGATGTTCCTGTATGTCGGGGTTCAGGCGTAAACACCGCATCGCTGTTTTTTGCTCCGGGGGCTTCACCCTGCGGCCAGAATGAGACGGTGGCGGCCTTAGCAACGGCTTGCTCCATCATGTTTTCTAACGTTTCACGACTCAGTGCTTCCATTACTATGCTCCCTCAGTGGCAAAGGTTAGCTATAGCACAGTCAGTGAATCGAAAACGGGGAGAGACTCACAACGTATTGAATTCGCGGGAAATGAAAGAGGGCGGAGGCGGACCTCCGCCAGAATATTAGAGCTTGATAAATTTATCCAGCGTACGAATAAGCTGGGTGACAAAACCGTATTCGTTATCGTACCAGGCGACGGTTTTTACCAGTTGCAGATCGCCCACTTCGGTAATCTCGGTTTGTGTTGCATCAAATACCGAACCGAAATGCGAGCCAATGACATCTGACGAGACGATTTCCTCGTCGGTATAACCAAACGACTCATTATTTTGCGTGGCTTTTTTCAGCGCGTTGTTGACCTCTTCAGCAGTGACTTTTTTCCCCAATATCGATACCAGTTCCGTGACAGATCCTGTTTTCACCGGAACACGCTGGGCATGGCCTTTTAATTTTCCGCTCAACGCCGGAATAACCAGACCAATGGCCTTGGCGGCACCTGTGGTATGGGGAATGATGTTCTCTGCTGCTGCCCGCGAGGCGCGCAGATCTTTCCCGCGTGGACCATCAACCAGCGACTGCGTTCCTGTGTAGGCGTGGATGGTGGTCATAGTGCCAAGCTGAATACCGAAGCTGTCGTGCAGCGCTTTCGCCATCGGTGCCAGGCAGTTGGTGGTGCACGATGCGACCGAGATAATCCGATCGTTCGCATCCATTGTGTCGTCGTTGACGTTAAAGACAATGGTCTTCATGTCGCCAGCCGGGGCGGATATCAGCACTTTTTTGGCCCCTGCATCCAGGTGCGCGTTGGCTTTTTCTGTCGAGGTATAAAAACCGGTGCATTCGATGATTATCTCAGCGCCAGTGGTTTTCCATGGGATATTTTTGGCCTCTTTTTCTGCGTAAACCGCGATTTTTTTACCGTCGACAATCAGCGCGTCTTCGGTAAAGTCGATGCTCCAGGGAAACGGGCCGTAGTTTGAATCGTGCTTTAACAGATAGGCGAGAATTTTAGGTGAGGTGAGGTCATTAATGGCCACAACCTCCACGTTGCTTTTGACTTCCAGTAGTCGACGCAATACCAGACGACCGATACGACCAAAACCGTTAATGCCAATTTTACTCATGGTTTTCTCCTGTCAGGATGAGGCGGTACGACATATTTTCCCTACCAGGCTTAGTCCAGACAGGCATCCTCGGCAATAGCGGTTCTTGCGGTTAAGCGTAAGCGACTGAAAATGGGTGAACAAAAGTTAATGAATTTTTAACAAAAGCCCGTTATGTTGACGCATTATTGTTTTTATTCAGGAAGTGTTATGGGGAATAAGTATTCTGGCCTGCAAATCGGTATTCACTGGCTGGTCTTTTTGTTGGTTATTGTGGCCTACAGTGCCATGGAGTTTCGCGGATTTTTCCCGCGCAGCTATCGCCCCTTGTTCAACATGGTGCACGTCTCCTGCGGTATCACTATTTTAACGCTGATGGTGGCGCGTTTGCTGGTCAGGCTGAAATACCCGGCTCCGCCGATTGTGCCGAAACCGAAGCCAATGATGACCGGCATGGCGCATCTGGGGCATCTGGTTATCTATCTGTTGTTTATTGTCCTGCCGATTATTGGGCTGGTGATGATGTACAACCGGGGTAACCCGTGGATTGCATTCGGCATCGTTATGCCGCATGCGGCAGAGGCCAACTTTGATTTAGTGGATATGCTGAAGTCCTGGCACGTGACGCTGGCAAACCTGGGCTATTTTGTTATTGGTCTGCATGCCGTTGCCGCTCTGATGCATCACTATTTCTGGAAGGATAATACGCTGTTGCGCATGATGCCGCGTAAACGCTCCTGAGGTAACGCCCCGCAAATGCGGGGCATTTTTTTAGCCGATTAATTTTCGCAGGGTGGTGCTTTTCGTACGCTTTGAACCTGGGAGACGCGTTTTTTCAGGCTGACGATAGCTAGCGCAACAACAATCAGCACAATACCGCAGCCTTCAACAACACCAGGCTCTTCACCCAGCAACCACCAGGAAAACAGAACGCCACAGACAGGTACCGCCAGCGTACTTAAGCTGGCAATACTGGCTGGTAAGTTACGCAACACAAACAGCCATAAACTCCATGCCAGCGCCGTCGCCAGCACGGCGCTATAAGCTAATGCCCAGAAAACGACAGGTTGCCAGTCTGGAGCTCGCTGTGGAACCAGCCAGGCCACCAGGCTCATCACCAGCGCGGCATACAGCATCTGCCATGCGGTCAACCCTAACAGATCGATATTCGGATGGCGGGTATACATTCGCTTGGCGACAATCGCGCTGGCCCCCCAACTGATCCCAGAAAGGATCGCCAGTAGCGCGCTTTGCATTGAGGCAAAGTTCAGTTGCCATGGCTGTAAAACCAGCAATAATCCCGCAGCTGCCACGGCAATGGCGAAATACTGTAAACGCCGCATGCGTTCACCGAGGAAAATGGCGGCCATAATCACCACCCAGAATGGCATGGTATAACTCAGTATGGCTACTTTACCTGCGCCGCCGCTGACTAGCGCCCATTGTGATAATCCAACCATGCCGCATGTTTGTAGTAAGGCGATCGCTAACGTATAGCCGAAAGGTGTCGGGCGCATTCCTCGGCCACGCAGTAACAGAACGATGAATAACAATAATGCGCCAAAAGAACAGCGTAGTGCGGTGAAGTCGAACGCGCCGATGTAGTGCGTGACCTGTTTCATCGCGATCCAGCTGTAGCTCCAGATGAGCGTTAAGGTGATGAGGCCGCCAATGGCCAGCGGATGACTTTTCCCTGCGGTGGTCATAATGTGTCCGTTTTAATGATTTTAGTACGCCACTATACGCGCTTTCAGGGCGCCGTAGTCGTTATCATTCCGGCTGAGTACATGTCGCGAAAATTTGTACTTTCTTCTGTGGAATAAAACCGAAAATTATTTTTCCAGATAGCATAAACGCTTACCGGCAAGATGATTAAACAACGCTCAGTTCGCCACGTCTGTCACTTGATCACTGTCCTCATTAAAACTACTGTATATAAATACAGTTGCATGAGAGGCAGATTATTATGTTGTTTTTCCAGCCAGTAGAACATCGCGAAATCAAACAATTCCCGCTATTTAGCGATCTCGTGCCCTGCGGTTTTCCTTCTCCGGCGCAGGATTACGTTGAGAAACGTATCGATCTTAACGACCTGTTGGTGCAGCATCCCAGCGCAACCTATTTTGTTAAATCGTCTGGCGACTCCATGATGGGGGCAGGGATCGGTGCTGGCGACTTGCTGGTAGTCGACAGTGCCAGAAAAGCGGCCCACGGAGACATTGTGATTGCTGCTATTGAAGGCGAATTCACCGTTAAGCGCCTGCAATTGCATCCGGTGGTGATGCTGAAGCCAGAGAACAGCGCCTACGCGCCGATCATGATCGGCAGCGAGGACACGCTGGATATATTTGGCGTGGTGACATTTATCATCAAAGCCGCGGGCTGATTATGTTTGCGCTGGTGGATGTTAATTCGTTTTATGCCAGTTGTGAATCGGCATTCCGACCGGACCTGAAAGGTAAACCCGTTGTTGTTCTTTCAAATAACGATGGCTGTGTCATTGCCAGCAGCGCGGAAGCGAAGGCGCTTGGCGTCAATATGGGCGCGCCATACTTCAAACAGAAAGATCTGTTCAGGCGCAGCGGCGTGTTCTGCTTTAGTTCGAACTACGAGCTGTATGCGGATATGAGCAGCAGGGTGATGTCGATTCTGGAGGAGCTGTCTCCACGCGTGGAAATATACAGTATCGATGAAGCCTTTTGTGATTTAACCGGCGTGCGAAACTGCAGGGATCTTACGGATTTTGGTCGGGAAATCAGAGAAACCATTTTACAGAAAACACATCTTAAGGTTGGGGTCGGTATCGCCCAGACCAAAACCCTGGCCAAGCTGGCGAACCATGCGGCCAAAAAGTGGCAGGAACAGACTGGCGGGGTGGTTGATCTCTCGAATATTGAGCGCCAGCGTAAGCTGATGGCTGCGCTTCCGGTTGATGAAGTCTGGGGTATCGGACGCCGTATCAGTAAAAAACTGGATGCTATGGGCATTAAAACGGTCTGCGACCTGGCGGATACCGATATTCGCTTTATCCGCAAACATTTCAATGTGGTGCTTGAGCGCACTGTGCGGGAGTTGCGCGGTGAACCTTGCCTGGCGCTGGAGGAGTTTGCGCCAGTTAAGCAGGAGATCATTTGTTCAAGATCGTTTGGTGAAAAACTTACGGATTACAATGCGATGAGAGAGGCTATTTGTACCTATGCTGCACGTGCTGCGGAAAAATTACGCAGAGAGCACCAGTTCTGCCGGTTTATCTCTACGTTTATCAAAACCAGCCCATTTTCCCTGAATGAGCCGTATTATGGTAACAGCGCATCGATAAAACTGCTGACACCAACCCAGGATAGTCGGGAAATTATAAGGGCGGCCACACGTAGCCTGGACGCAATATGGCGGGAGGGGCTGCGTTATCAAAAAGCAGGGGTCATGCTGGGCGATTTTTTTAGTTCTGGCGTTGCGCAGTTGAATCTGTTTGATGACAACGCCCCACGGCATAACAGCGATAAGCTGATGGCCGTTCTGGATACACTCAATGCTGAAAAGGGTAAAGGAACACTCTATTTTGCCGGACAAGGTATACAACAACCGTGGGCAATGAAGCGAGATATGCTTTCACCGCGTTATACAACGAGATATAGCGATTTACTGCGGGTGGGATAGCCATTGTTATCGTAAATAAGCGTCCAGAGCGATTCTAAAACTGTCCAGAAATAAATAAAAAAACGATTATCAGCCTTCATTAAAAATCTTATTGTAGCGCCGACTAACAGATAACTAACTGACAAACGGCAAGTCTATAATAGGAAATTTATGAAAAAGACGCTTATTACACTCATTATTGCAAATGCGCTGACCGCGACTACGGCATTTGCCGCCGCGGATGCGGGAACCTGGTATGCTGGTGGGAAATTTGGTTGGTCGCATTACTTTGATACCAGCGCAAGCCAGCAAACGGGGGCTAATGGTAATAAATATGGTGATGTTGGTTTTGATAGCGATAACGTCGGTGGTGGTGTATTTACAGGCTATCAGATTACTCCATGGCTGGCAGTTGAAGGCGGTTATGACTATTTAGGCAATATGCAATTCAACGGTAAAAATGGCGCATCTGGTTCTCAAATGAAAAGTCAGGGCCTGCAATTATCTTTGAAGGCAAGTTATGGTTTGACTGCTGATTGGGATCTCTACGGTCGTGCAGGGGCAATGGGATATCGCGCGGAGTCAGATATTAAAGGCAATAACCGCTTTGATACCGGTGTGCGTCCGGTTGTGGCTGTCGGTACGGAATATGCCTTTAACAAGAACTGGGCTGGTCGCGTGGAATACCAATGGGTGAGCAACGTGGGTAATGAAAACCAGATTGGCGTATCGAGTGATGTTAGTTCCGTTACCGCTGGGTTGTCATATCGCTTTGGCCAGCATGACGACGCGGAGGTTACGCCTGCTCCGGCAGTTGCCGCCACTCCTGCGCCTGAACCTCAGCGTTTTAACTTAAAATCTGATGTGATGTTTGGTTATGATTCAGCAGCACTAACCCCAGAAGGGAAAGCGGCGATTGCGCAGCTATACCGAAACCCCGGTCTGCAACCGGCAAAAGATAAAGCGACCGTTGTTATTGGCTATAGCGATCGCACCGGAGCCGCAGATTATAACCAGCAACTGTCGGCCCAACGCGCGCAGGCTGTCGCCGATGAATTAGTCGCTTTAGGTATGCCGGCTGCAAACATTACTGCACAAGGATATGGTTCGAGTGATTCTGTCACGGGATCCAGTTGTGATGGGCAGACCGGACAGCAGCTGATTAATTGTCTTGCTCCAGATCGCCATGTCGTTGTTGAGATCACTGATAAGCACTAAACCAGTGTACAAAAAGCCCTCCTCATTATCGAATGGGGAGGGCTTTTTTATTCGCACAGTGAACTATCATTAACTGTGACAATTTAAAGATGTTAGAGCGTAATCATGTTCATAGAATCGTTAGTTTCGAGAGCTAAAGGTAAATTATGGCGTTATTTTCTGCCACGGTTTACTCTGAAAAAACATGTGGATGATCAAGTATATAATTATTATGGTGTTTATTTTT
Source organism: Citrobacter sp. Cpo030 (assembly GCF_030333005.1). NCBI lineage: Bacteria > Pseudomonadati > Pseudomonadota > Gammaproteobacteria > Enterobacterales > Enterobacteriaceae > Citrobacter > Citrobacter sp. Cpo030. The sequence goes on from NZ_JAOWGT010000072.1 coordinate 226,020, forward strand.
CGGATATTAAACAAGAAAAATATCAGCTTGTGAGTCTAAGAGGCAAAAGTGTTGTGCTTGAAAAATGGCATGCTGAGCAGCACGCCTATGTGGAGAAAATAAACCTTCCACTCAATGATCTTGAAAAGATGAATGTTGAGATTATTCATTGGAGAAAACAAGGGCCATTAAGATTTGATTCAATTTTTCTTTTTGCAATAAGTTATTTTACTCGTATAGCTTATGTGAAAAATATGTTGGCAAGAGCAAAGAGTAGAGTTTTTTCTACCTTCTCCAGTACCAGGGAATTGACCGGACTTGATCGTATAATGTTGTTACAGGTGTTAGTTAATGAATATGTGCATCAATCACCGCAGAAAACGCACACCGGAGTGACGTGTGAAGAGGTGATCGATCTATTGTACGGTACCCTTTGGTATAAACATATCAAGAACGAAGATTTCAGAAGAAAGGTTTTTCTGTTATTACAATCTCTTGTCATTACAGAGGAGATTAAATTTAACGATGAAAAATATTATATTCAGGGCAAGGCTATTTCAACAATTGTTTCATGGGAATCTGAAGATAAACGAGAAAAGCAACAGGTCAGGATCCAAAAAAATATTAGTCGTTTGATGCTTGTGATTACCGCGTCCACATTGATGATCACCCTGGCGATACTGGCTCAGGCAGATCTTATTAATCTACATAATCTTTGGGTGCATCTGACACAGTTAAAACCAATCAGGGTGTTGTTCAAACTAATATAATAAAAATCAATGCGTTAACATAATCAGTAATCATATATTTTACAGCCAAATAACAAATCTGATAGTATACCCCCCTATAGTATCTGGAGGGCGTATGCCGCATTCACCTGAAGACAAGAAACGCATTCTCACCCGTGTACGCCGTATTCGCGGTCAGGTTGATGCGCTTGAGCGCGCACTGGAGTCCGGCGAACCGTGTCTGGCTATCCTGCAGCAAATAGCCGCCGTGCGCGGTGCATCCAATGGCCTGATGGGCGAAATGGTTGAGATCCATCTGAAAGACGAGCTGGTCAGCGGGGAAACTACGCCAGACCAGCGTGCCGTGCGCATGGCTGAAATCGGCCATCTTCTGCGTGCTTATCTAAAATAACACCATCACCTCGCAATAATGGGAAGAGACAAATGAAATCACGTGCAGCAGTTGCATTCGGCCCCGGCCAACCGTTAAAAATTGTCGAAATCGACGTCGCACCGCCAAAGAAAGGCGAAGTGCTGGTTAAAATTACCCATACCGGCGTGTGCCACACCGACGCCTTTACGCTCTCTGGCGATGATCCGGAAGGCGTATTCCCGGCGGTACTTGGGCACGAAGGTGGCGGCATTGTGGTTGAAGTCGGCGAAGGCGTCACCAGCCTGAAACCGGGTGACCATGTGATCCCGCTGTACACCGCAGAGTGCGGCGAGTGTAAGTTCTGTAAATCGGGTAAAACCAACCTGTGCCAGGCCGTACGTGCGACCCAGGGCAAAGGTCTGATGCCGGATGGCACAACGCGCTTCTCGTATAACAGTGAGCCGATTTATCACTATATGGGCACCAGCACCTTCAGCGAATACACCGTTTGCGCGGAGATCTCTCTGGCGAAGGTTAACCCGCAGGCTCCGCTGGACAAAGTGTGTCTGCTAGGTTGTGGCGTGACCACCGGTATTGGAGCAGTCCATAACACCGCAAAAGTGAAAGAAGGCGACACCGTAGCCGTATTCGGTCTGGGCGGTATTGGCCTGGCGGTAATTCAGGGCGCGGTGCAAGCGAAAGCCGGGCGTATTCTGGCCGTTGATACCAATCCGGAAAAATTTAAGCTGGCAGGTGAAATGGGCGCGACCGATTTCATCAACCCGAAGGATTACGACAAACCGATTCAGGATGTGATCGTCGAACTGACTGACGGCGGTGTGGATTTTAGCTTTGAATGTATCGGTAATGTTAACGTGATGCGCGCAGCGCTGGAATGTTGCCATAAAGGATGGGGCGAAAGCATCATCATTGGCGTGGCGGGAGCAGGACAAGAGATCAAAACGCGTCCGTTCCAGTTGGTTACCGGGCGTGTCTGGCGCGGTTCCGCGTTTGGCGGCGTGAAAGGGCGCACTCAGCTTCCTGGCATGGTTGAAGAAGCAATGAGCGGGAAAATTCAGTTGGATCCGTTTATCACCCACCGTTTACCGCTAGAGCAGATTAACGAAGCGTTCGATTTAATGCATCAGGGTAAGTCCATCCGTACCGTTATCCACTTTGGCGATAACTGATTCATTGGCCAGCGGATTTAACCGCTGGCACTTTCCTGAATTTTTTAGAATTATGTTGTGAAAGTGTGACGAATCCGGCGCTTTTCACGGTAAGTAAACTTCCCGGATTGCCGATGACTATCTAACGGGCGTGTTTTCACGCATAAACCCTACAAGAGAGTCGACGGTCATGGACAACACTACATCGATGCAAGCCCAGCATAAACTGGGCTTTCTGCATCAAATCCGGCTGGTTCCGCTGTTTTCCTCCATTCTCGGTGGCATCCTTCTGCTGTTCGCCTTAAGTTCCGGGCTGGCAAGCTATTTTCTTATGCAGGCCGATCGCGATCAGCGCGATGTGACCGATGAGATTCAGGTCAGGATGGGGTTATCTAACAGCTCTAACCACTTACGCACCGCGCGTATCAATATGATCCACGCCGGCGCGGCGAGCCGTATTGCCGAAATGGATGACATGAAGGCCAATATTGCCGAGGCAGAAAAACGGATCAAGCAGTCGCAGGACGGTTTTAACGCTTATATGTCACGCGCGGTAAAAACGTCTGCTGATGAAGCGCTAGATGCTGAACTGAGCGCCAGCTTCAAAGCCTATACCGACGGCTTACAGCCCATGCTGAAGTACGCTAAAAACGGCATGTTTGAAGCGATCATCAACCATGAAAATGAACAGGCCCGACCGCTGGACTCGGCTTACAATAAGGTATTGTTAAAAGCGATCGACATTCGTACCGCAAGGGCGAATCAGTTAAGCGAACAGGCGCATCAGCGTACACAACTAGGCATGGCTTTTATGCTGGGTGCATTCGTTCTTGCGCTGGCGCTGACCGTAATGACGTTCATTGTTCTGCGCCGCACGGTCATTCATCCTCTGTTACGCGCGGCCAAGCGTATTGAGCAAATTTCCGCGGGCGATCTGACGATGCAAGATGAACCGACCGGGCGTAGCGAAATTGGTCGCCTGAGCCGTCACCTACAGGCAATGCAACGATCGTTGGGGAAAACGGTGGGCACGGTACGTCAGGGCGCGGAAGAAATCTACCGCGGTACCAGTGAGATTTCGGCGGGTAATACCGATCTGTCTTCACGTACTGAACAACAGGCTGCGGCGATTGAACAAACGGCAGCCAGCATGGAAGAGCTGACCGCCACGGTGAAGCAAAACGCCGACAACGCGCATCACGCAAGCAAGCTGGCGGAAGATGCGTCCGGCAAGGCCAGTCGGGGCGGTCAGATGGTTTCTGGCGTGGTGAAAACCATGGGCAATATCTCAACGAGCTCGAAGAAAATCTCCGAAATCACAGCCGTGATTAATAGCATTGCTTTCCAGACCAATATCCTGGCGCTGAACGCGGCGGTTGAGGCGGCGCGGGCAGGAGAGCAGGGGCGTGGATTTGCCGTGGTCGCCAGTGAAGTCCGTACGTTGGCAAGCCGCAGCGCTCAGGCGGCAAAAGAGATTGAAGGATTGATCAGCGAATCGGTCCGACTGATTGACCAGGGCTCCGGAGAAGTCGTTGCGGCGGGCAATACGATGACGGATATTGTCGACGCGGTAAAACGCGTGACCGATATCATGCTGGAAATTGCGGCGGCTTCTGATGAGCAGAGCCGGGGTATCGTACAGGTGAGCCAGGCGATATCAGAAATGGATAAGGTTACGCAGCAAAATGCCTCGCTGGTTGAAGAAGCATCGGCTGCGGCGGCATCTCTCGAAGAGCAGGCGGCGCGCTTAACGGAAGCCGTAGGTACATTTCGCTTAACGGGAACGAGTGCAATTAAACGCGCTTTCGTGACCACTACGCCTGACCAATCGCGTCCGCAGACGGCAACGGCCAGTGGCGATAACTGGGAAACGTTTTAACAATAAATTAAGGGACCTGATGGTCCCTTAATTTTGGGTATCAAAACGGTACGGTTTTGCGTATTGCGGCGATAAGGATCTGCGCGGCCTGAGAGAGTTGCACATCGACACGGGTAAGAATACCGATGGGTTCGCCCGCCCCGTGGGTAGGTATCGGCAACGACACCAGCGTCGCTTGGCGTAAATCTTCTCTAACCGCGCCTGAAGGGACAAACCACACATAGTCGTAATCAACCGTCAGCTGGCGGGAAAGCGATGCTGACAGTGTTTCAATGCAGCCTGGCGGCATTTTACAACCCTGACTTTGCAACAATGCTTCTGCGTGCTGGCGAGGTGCGGTTCCTTTTGGCGAAACCACCACCGGCCACTCCATTACCCGACTTAACGTGATGGTTTCCTGCAACAGCGGATGGTTAGGGCGCACGACCAGTTTAAGTGATTCCAGAAACAACAATTCATAATTCAGACCGACCATCAATTCTGGATCGGCCATGCGACCAATGCCAAGGTCGATTTCCCCGGATTTTAAACCTGCCAGAATCATCGGATTGCTCATGGTGGCGACCTGTAGCGTGGTCTCCATTTGCTGCTTGTGGAAAGGACCAATTACCGCAGGCAGAATGCCCAGTGCCGCGGTGGGTAAGGCCCCGATCCGTACTACATCAGTCTGCGACTCTTCGCGCTGATTTAACGCTTGTCCGGCGGTGTTGAGCGCATCCAGCACTCTTACCGCGTGGGTAAGAAACTGTTCTCCGGGCAGCGTTAACTGCGCGCCAAGGCGGCCACGCTCAAAGAGCCGGGTCCCGGTCAGTTGCTCCAGTTCATTTAGCGTTTTGGAGAGAGCCGGTTGGCTCAGGTTAAGGGTCTCAGCCGCGCGCCCCAACGTTCCCTGCTGTGCAACGGCGACAAAAGTATGAAGGTGGCGCAAGCGAATGCGCTGATTGAACAGAACATTTTTTTCCATAAGCGATGTTAAAAACAGAGCCGTATCGGTGACAAGTAAAGTTGTTTGTTTTTGATAACCTGATAGCAAAATATTATTAACATTTATCATGTTTTACTTACAACTGATTTGTTTTGCTTATGTTTTGTACAGCATTGCTGGGGAGTGGGATCATGGAAGGGAGTGTGCCCAGTCGTTATACTTTGGTGATTGTTTACTTTTGAACGATTTCTCTTCACAAGGCACTGATGAATGATACATGTAATAGGGCACCTTAATCCCGATAGTGATGCCATCTGCACCGCCGCAATGACGGCGCGTTGGCTTAGTTTACGTGGCCAGCAGGCGACGGCATGGCGTTTGGGCGAGCCTAACCGCGAAACGCAGTTTATCTTTGAGCATGCGGGGCTGACGATGCCTGAACGGTTGGCGTTTGAACTGACCGATCGTGATGTCTGGCTGGTCGATTTCACCGAGCCTACCCAGGGGCCGGAATCGTTGACCGAAAGTAACGTGGTGGGAATTATCGATCATCACCGACTCGGTGGGTTAGTCACCCGTCTGCCACCGGAAGTGTGGGTGAAGCCCGTCGGCAGTAGCGCAACCCTGCTGTGGCAACTGATGACGGAGGATGAACGCAACCAGTTATCTTCCTCTGAGGCTGTTATACTGCTCGGTGCTGTATTGAGTGACACTGTCACGCTACGTTCACCAACGACCACCTCTGACGATCGTCAGGCGGTTGATGCGCTGGCCCAAAAAACCGGAGTGGATCTTGACGCTTTCAGCCGCGACCTGCTGTCAGCCAAAACAAGCGTGGAAGGGATGAGCGCCCGCGAACTTCTGCAGAAAGACATTAAAACCTTCACCATCCATGGACATTCAGTCTGTGTAGCGCAGCTTGAACTGTATGCGCTGCAACAGGTGGATACGGTGCTGGACGATCTCCGTCAGGAAATGGCGAGCTATGCAGAAGAAAAGAATGCTGCGTTAGTCGTGCTGATGCTCACTGACATCAATCTGGGTGACACCAGCCTGTGGTTTGCTGGATCAGAACTTTCAGACATCCCGCAGCCTTGCGAGGTAGAAGGTATGCTTAGCCGTAAAAAACAGATGCTGCCCTGGCTGGAAAGTCATTTGAAACCACGCCAGTAGGTACTGTTCATCTTTTGTATGGGTGGGAAGTTTACGCGGGGTCACACTTTGTAAATTCTTCCCACCGGAGTCAGCGGCGTTTTCTACACTCCAGGTAATATTCACTGGAGGCATGACATTATGGCGAACACCATCACGGCAGATGAGATTCGGGAACAATTTTCGCAGGCAATGTCAGCAATGTACCAGCAGGAAGTCCCGCAGTACGGCACGTTGCTGGAACTTGTCGCTGATGTGAATCTGGCGGTACTGGAAAATAATCCGACGCTGCATGAAAAACTGGCGAATGCGGATGAACTGGCCCGGCTAAACGTTGAGCGTCATGGCGCCATTCGAGTGGGTACCGCGCAGGAGCTTTCTACGCTGCGCCGGATGTTTGCCGTTATGGGCATGTATCCGGTGAGTTATTACGATCTCTCCCAGGCGGGCGTCCCAGTACATTCCACAGCCTTCCGTCCCATCGACGATGCCTCGCTATCGCGCAACCCGTTTCGGGTATTCACCTCGTTATTACGGCTCGAACTAATCGAAAACGCCGCGCTGCGGCAAAAAGCCGCTGAGATCCTCGCGAAACGCGATATTTTCACCCGCCGTTGCCACGAGCTGCTGGATGAATTTGATGCGCAGGGCAGTTTTACAACTGAACAGGCGCAAGAGTTTGTGCATGAAGCGCTGGAAACATTCCGCTGGCATCAGCACGCCACGGTCGATGAAGAGACCTATCACGCATTACATAACGAACATCGGCTGATTGCTGATGTAGTGTGCTTCCCCGGTTGTCATATCAACCATCTGACACCGCGAACGCTGGATATTGACCGGGTGCAGTCGATGATGCCGGAATGCGGCATTGAGCCCAAAATACTGATTGAAGGGCCGCCGCGCCGCGAGGTGCCCATTTTATTGCGTCAGACCAGTTTCAAAGCGCTGGAAGAACCGGTGTTGTTTGCCGGTGAAATGCGCGGCACTCACACGGCACGTTTTGGTGAAATCGAACAGCGCGGCGTGGCCCTGACGCCGAAAGGCAGAGCGTTGTACGACGAATTGCTGAATAAAGCGGGAACGGGGAAAGACAATCTGACGCATCAGCTACATCTTCAGGAGGTGTTCAAAGCCTTCCCGGACAGCGAATTCCTGCTGCGCCAGCAGGGGCTAGCCTGGTTCCGCTATCGTCTGACGCCATCGGGTGAAGCGCATCGGCAGGCGATTCGCCCGGATGACGATCCGCAGCCGCTTATTGAACGGGGCTGGCTGGTTGCGCAACCTATCACCTACGAAGATTTTTTACCGGTGAGCGCCGCAGGAATTTTCCAGTCCAATTTGGGTAATGAAACACAAGCTCGCAGCCACGGAAATTCCAGCCGCGACGCGTTTGAACAGGCGCTGGGTTGCGCGGTTTATGATGAGTTTGCGCTATATCAGGAGGCTCAAGAGCGAAGTAAACGTCGGTGTGGTTTACTTTAATGGAATTTACATGGGATTCGGCCTGTTCCCATCGACATAAAATATTTTCGATTTTGTACAGATAATCGGCGACCAACAATTGGATTATTAATGAATTTTGTCTAGAGTGAGCGGTCAGAAATGTGCACTCTCTTGCCGCTGATTTTGACCGGCGCGGGACCATTTACACGACCAGAAGGACTCACTTTCAGGCATGAATCGCAGACGATTTATTAAAGGTTCAATGGCAATGGCCGCCGTGTGCGGAACCAGTGGTATTGCATCACTCTTTTCCCGCGCCGCCTTTGCGGCAGAGTCTGACATTGCAGACGGAAAAACCGTACGTTTTGATTTTTCCGTTCTGCAATCGATGGCCCATGACTTAGCACAGAAGCCCTGGGGCGGCGCACCGCGCGCGTTACCGGAAACGCTGGCGAAACTGACGCCGCAGGCCTACAACAGCATTCAATATGACGCAGAGCAGTCTCTGTGGAACAATGTTGAAAATCGTCAGCTTGATGCGCAGTTCTTCCACGTGGGAATGGGCTTCCGTCGTCGTGTACGCATGTTCTCGGTTGATGGTAGTACGCATATGGCGCGTGAAATTCACTTCCGTCCGGAACTGTTTAAATACAACGACGCGGGTGTGGATACCAAACAATTGGAAGGGCAGACGGACCTCGGATTCGCTGGATTCCGCGTGTTTAAAGCGCCAGAACTGGCCCGCCGCGATGTCGTTTCTTTCCTGGGCGCCAGCTATTTCCGCGCCGTGGATGACACCTATCAGTACGGTTTATCGGCCCGTGGTCTGGCGGTAGATACCTACACCGACAGTAAAGAAGAGTTTCCTGATTTCACCTCTTTCTGGTTCGAAACGGTTAAACCGGGCGCAACCTCTTTTACCGTGTATGCGCTTCTCGACAGCCCAAGCGTAACCGGCGCATTCAAGTTCGTGATCCACTGCGAGAAAACGCAGGTGATTATGGATGTACAAAACCACATCTATGCGCGCAAAGACATCAAGCAGCTCGGCATTGCGCCGATGACCAGCATGTTCAGCTGCGGCAACAATGAGCGTCGGATGTGCGACACTATTCACCCGCAAATCCATGACTCAGATCGTCTGGCGATGTGGCGGGGCAATGGCGAGTGGATCTGCCGTCCGCTGAATAACCCGCAAAAGCTGCAGTTCAACGCCTATACCGATAACAACCCGAAAGGGTTTGGCTTGCTGCAACTCGATCGCGACTTCTCCCATTATCAGGACATCATGGGCTGGTATAACAAGCGCCCAAGTCTGTGGGTCGAACCGCGCAACCAGTGGGGCAAGGGGACCATCGGTTTGATGGAGATCCCGACGACCGGCGAAACGCTGGATAACGTTGTCTGCTTCTGGCAGCCGGACAAGAAGATCAAAGCCGGCGATGAGCTGGAATTCAAATATCGCCTGTACTGGAGCGCTCAACCGCCGGTGCGTTCACCGCTGGCTCGCGTGATGGCGACCCGGACAGGCATGGGCGGCTTCCCGGAAGGATGGGCACCGGGCGAGCATTACCCGGAAAAATGGGCGCGTCGTTTTGCCGTTGACTTCGTTGGTGGCGATCTAAAAGCGGCTGCGCCGAAAGGCATTGAACCGGTGATTACGCTCTCCAGCGGTGAAGCGAAACAGATTGAGATCCTCTACGTGGAGCCTATCGACGGTTATCGCATTCAGTTTGACTGGTATCCGACTTCTGACTCAACCGATCCGGTAGATATGCGTATGTTCCTGCGTTGTCAGGGTGACGCCATCAGCGAAACCTGGCTGTATCAGTACTTCCCGCCAGCGCCGGATAAACGTCAGTACGTTGACGACCGCGAGATGCGTTAATCACGCCCTTTACGGCTCTCCTAATGGGGAGCCGTATCTGCATTCATCCTCGTAACGACTCTGTACACTATTTACTCGATCCTGTTCGCATTTTTCTGTATAGCAAATGGGTACTCTGTGGGTGTGTATTTCTTATACACGTTCTTGTCCACTAACAGGGAGAAAGTATGTTTCCAGAATACAGAGACCTTATTTCCCGACTGAAATCCGAGAACCCTCGCTTTCTGTCCTTATTCGAAAAACACAACAGCCTTGATCATGAGATCTCCAGACTGGAAGGTTCGGATGGTCGGGGGTATAGTTTGGACATTGTTCGTCTTAAGAAACAGAAACTCCACCTGAAGGAAGATCTGCTCAAAATATTGCAAAAAGAGAGTGTCAGTGAGAGCTAAGTAGAACGGCGCTTGCTGTGTAAAAGGGCTTCCTGCGAGAAACGGAAGCCCTTCCTGTTTTAGGTGTTAATCGACCATCACGCGTTTGTTCGTCGCCCCCCAGAGGATCGACATTTCAGTGAACAACGCGCCGCTAATTTCTTCGACTTCTTCTGCACTAACCTGCGCATTTCCCTGTTTACCGAACAGCACCACTTCATCACCGGATGCAACCTGCGGCAAATCGGTTACATCGACGATCACGGTATTCATGGATGTTTTACCCAGTACCGGAACCCGCTGGCCGCGGATCAGCACGTGCCCCGCATTACTGAACACACGGCGATAACCATCGGCATAACCTGTCGGGATATTGGCCAGAACGGAATCACGTTTAAGGGTATAGGTTCTGTCATACCCGACGGTGTTTCCTTTGGGGTAATGGTTTACCGACGCGATGGCGGATTTAAACGTCATGACGCGTTTGTATTCGGTGCTGGCGATAGTATCGCCATAGAAAATGCCGCCAACACGCACCATGTCGAGCCAGGATTCCGGCACGGTCAGGGTGGCGAACGTATTCGCGACATGCAGGGTGACATCTTCGCGCTTAAGCCCGGTAATTTTCAGTACCTGGGCCGATTGCGTATTGAAACGGGCCAGATCGCGTTTTACCACAGCCGCATCTTCTTCCGGGAAATGCGACATGATGCCAACAATTTTCAGGCCGGGTAATGCGGAAATGGCGCGGGCTTCTTCCAGACCGGCAGTTGTACTGACTTCCAGACCGTTACGCGACATACCGCCGGAGTTCAGCGCCAGATGGATACGAATGGTTTTACCTTTCTCCTGAGCAATGGCACTCAGACGCTTAGCCATGTCCAGATTACCGATCAGCTCTTCGGTATCGAAATCCGCTGCCTGGCGCATTTCTTTCTCCGTCGCGTTACGCACGCGCATAAGCTGCGATGTAAAGCCTGACTGGCGAACGGTACTAATCTCCTCGTTACTGGCGATGCCAATACATTGCACGCCGTTTTGCATCATCACCGGCGTTACCAGCGAGAGATCGTGGCCATACGCGTCGCCTTTAAGAATGGCGCACATCCGGGTTTTATCTCCCAGCAGTTGCTGAACTTTATGGATGTTATATTCCAGCGCGCTGCGGGAAATTTCCAGCGTGGTATTATCCACAACCTGTTGCTTATTGACCGCAAAGGGAACGGGGCCTGCTTGCGTGGTGGAAACAGGTTGGTGACAGGCGGTAATCAGTAAAAGCGGAATAAGTGCTAAACGACCCAAAGGTGCTGCCATGCTTGCTCCTTAGCAATAGAATGAAAGTGTTATTGTCATCATTACGGTCTATCCATGAGGGGATACCCGGATCACCAGAGTAACGGGTTCCACGCCAGAGATTCTTTCTAAGTGATTGCTGTTACAGCATAAAAATAAGACATCCTCGGTGCTAAACAGAGTAATATCGGCTACTGCCAGTCAGAAATGCCCCGTTTACGATCGCAAAGGAGATAAACATGTCAGAAATAATTATCGTTAGTGACGCGCTGGAACTGCGGGCGGTAGAAGAACAACACGTCACCCCTCTGCATCAGTTGGTGCTTAAAAATAAAACCTGGCTCCAACAGTCACTGAACTGGCCGCAGTTTGTCGAATCTGAGGACGATACGCGCAAAAACGTGCAGGGGAATATGATGTTGCACCAGCGCGGCTACGCCAAAATGTTCCTTATTTTCAAACAAGGGGAGATGGCTGGCGTTATCTCGTTTAACCAGATAGAGCCGCTGAACAAAGCTGCTTATATTGGTTATTGGCTGGATGAAGATCACCAGGGCAAAGGTATTCTGTCTCAGGCGCTACAGGCATTGATTCACCATTATGCGCAGCGTCAGGAGATTCGCCGCTTCGTGATTAAATGTCGTGTAGATAACGTCAGGAGTAATCAGGTGGCGTTGCGCAATGGCTTCCAGCTGGAAGGATGTATGCAACAGGCGGAGTTCCTCAATGGCGATTACTATGATGTGAATCTCTATGCCCGCATCATTGATGGCTCTTCAGAATAAACCGGCGATAGGGGTGCGCGTGATACGTTGTTCGCCGTTGATCACTTTTGGCCCGCGCAGATGGATCGCATCGCCATCAAAGGCTTCAACTTGGGCCTGATCGGTTATCTCAATATGATGCTCGATCAGCACTTCACCCAGAATACAGGCATAGCCTTCAATAAGGATGTGACCGTCAAGCTGTAGCGGTCCGCCACGTAATTGCGCATGCCCCCCAACCAGCACGTGGTGTTTCAGCACGCAGTTACCTTCAACCACCGCGTGTTCCGCCACCTGCGAGCTGTAGCGCAGGGTAGGAATGGCGTCTTCATCCGTTCCGGCGATGACGCGTGCATGCCCATAGACTTTGGCGCAATCGCAGATCCAGACATTATTCTCTTCGTTGCCTTCTATCCGTGCAAAATCAAAAACTTCAGCCCGATGTTCTATAAAGGCATAATTGATCATCGCATCGCCATAGATTTGCGCCTGATGCACCACGCGTGAATTGCTGACTGCCGCCCGCTCGTAAATTTGCAGGAGCTGGTCGCTTTCACGGGTTAACCCTCTGGCTGCAATGATTTCAGAGTCACACACAATGCGTGCATCACCGCAGATGAGGCACTCACCGCGAACAACAGAATTCTGAATGGTGACGTTGTCACGTATTTGCGCGTTATGGCTGATTTCTGCTCGGTCAATCCAGACGGCATCACCAATCTGCGCGCCATCTCTTACCACGCTTGCCTGTGTAATACGGGCGTCTCCGGTTATCGTCGCGCCGGAAAACGCGAGCGCATTCTCATCGTATATCCAGCAATTACCGCTTTGCGACAGAACGCTTTCATCATCAATCCAGCCACCGAGCGTACCGGATCTAACATCATTAAAATCAATGAGTGCGATGATTTGGCGTAGTAATACACTTTTTTTATTGCCATTATCCAGGTAACTAAAGGAGCGAGATTCATCGCTTAGACGGTATTTGGTCATAGCTCATTTCCATGTTGCGCACCTTAGTTAAACGTAGCAAAGTTTTCTGCACTGGCTAAACCGGCAGATATTCCATAAAATGCATTTAAAATATACTTTAAAAAATAAACAAAATGAGTAAGAACAAACAGAGTGAACGGGTCCTCAATCTTCCGGCCGGTTATTTTGGCATGGTACTGGGTACCATCGGGATGGGATTTGCGTGGCGCTACGCCAGCCAGGTGTGGCCGGTGAGCCACTGGATTGGTGATGGCTTAGTGATCCTCGCAATGGTCATTTGGGGATTACTGACGCTGGCATTTGTGAATCGCTTACTACGTTTTCCGCACAGCGTACTGGCGGAAATTCGTCATCCGGTGATGAGCAGTTTTGTCAGTCTGTTTCCAGCAACAACGATGCTGGTTGCGATTGGTTTTGTCCCTTGGTATCGACCGCTGGCGCTAGGATTGTTCAGCATTGGCGTGGTGATACAGCTGGCGTACGCCGCCTGGCAAACGGCAGGGCTGTGGCGCGGCGAGCATCCGGAAGAGGCCACCACGCCGGGTCTGTATCTGCCGACCGTTGCCAATAACTTTATCAGCGCCATGGCCTGTGGTGCACTTGGCTTCAACGATGCCGGGTTGGTGTTTTTGGGCGCCGGGGTATTTTCCTGGCTTAGCCTGGAGCCGGTGATTCTGCAGCGTTTACGTAGCTGCGGTGAACTACCGACGGTTTTACGTACTTCACTTGGTATACAGTTGGCCCCCGCGCTGGTCGCTTGTAGCGCCTGGCTTAGCGTCAACGGCGGCGAGGGGGATACGTTAGCTAAAATGCTATTTGGTTATGGTCTGCTGCAACTTCTGTTCATGCTACGCCTTATGCCGTGGTATTTGTCACAGCCATTTAATGCGTCTTTCTGGAGCTTCTCGTTTGGCGTGTCGGCCCTGGCGACGACAGGATTGCATCTGGGACACAGCAGCGAATCAGGATTTTTTCATACGCTGTCTATCCCACTGTTTATTTTTACCAATTTTATCATTGCATTATTACTGATACGTACGTTTGCATTGCTGATGCAGGGGAAACTGCTCATCCGCACGGAGCGTGCTGCATTACTGAAATCTGAGGATAAATAATGACCCTTTGCGACGAAAACTACTTTACTGAAAAATATGATTTAACCCGTACGCATTCCGATGTCGTTGAAGCGGCAAAAGTGGTTGCGCCAGGTAAAACGTTAGATCTGGGCTGCGGTAATGGTCGTAACAGCCTGTACCTGGCGGCAAATGGCTATGACGTTACTGCATGGGATAAAAACCCAATGAGCATCGCTAACCTTGAGCGCATCAAAGCGGCTGAGGGGCTGACCAACCTGAACGCGAAGGTCGCTGACCTTAATGCGTTACGTTTTGAGGGTGAATACGATTTTATTCTTTCTACCGTTGTACTGATGTTCCTTGAAGCTAAAACGATCCCTGGCCTTATTGAGAATATGCAACGTTGTACTAAACCGGGTGGATATAACTTAATCGTCGCAGCGATGGATACTGATGATTTTCCGTGCACAGTAGGTTTTCCGTTCGCGTTTAAAACCGGAGAATTACGCAACTATTACAGTGGGTGGGATCTGCTGAAATATAACGAAGACGTAGGTGAACTTCATCGTACAGATGAAAACGGTAATCGAATTAAACTGCGCTTTGCCACCATGCTGGCACGCAAAACTTCCTGAACCTCCCGTTTGGGTTAACTCTTTCTGCGTTCAGCATTTTTTGTGCTGAGCGCAGAGATAAAATTGTGCGGTGCTTACCATTTTTAGTACATCCAAAATGAAACTGTTTTGCTATCCTTTTTAGGCATCATTGCGAAAACTAAAGGGATCGTTTCATGCGTACTCAAACTTTATTTAAAGTTGCAGTGCTTACTGGCTTGTTGGCATTATCCGGCTGTGCGTCAAAAGTGACCGAGCCGGATAAATATTCTGGGTTTTTAAAAAATTACTCTGATCTGAAGGAAACAAAATCAGCATCGGGACAAACGGTACTCCGTTGGGTTGACCCGAGCTACAACGAATCCAAATATGACAACATTGTTTATAACCCGGTAACGTATTATCCGGTTCCTAAACCTACTACGCAGGTAGGGCAGCAGGTTCTTGATCAATTACTGACCTATACCAATACGAAGTTGAAAACGGCGATCGGTCAGCGTAAACCTCTGGTTACAACCCCAGGGCCACGTAGTCTGATTTTCCGCGGGGCGATTACCGGTGTAGCGACCAGCAAAGAAGGACTGCAGTTCTATGAAGTGGTCCCGGTTGCACTGCTCGTTGCAGGAACGCAAATGGCGACGGGTCACCGTACCATGGATACCAACCTCTATTTCGAGGGTGAGTTGATTGATGCAGCGACCAATAAACCGGTGATTAAAGTTGTACGTAAGGGTGAAGGTAAAGACCTGAACAACGAAAGCACGCCGATGGCGTTCGAAACGTTGAAGAAAGTTGTTGATGACATGGCGACCGATGCCTCCATGTTTGATGTGAACAAAAAACCACAATAAAAATGATGAACGCACCATCTCAGGATGGTGCGTTTTTTTATGCCACACGACGACGATAGAGTATTTTACCCATCAATGCTTCCGGTCGGGCAAACATCACCAGATTTCCCAGTAAGATCAACACCAATCCGGCAATCGCATTAACTTGCCAGATGTATCCTTCATACAATGTTGACAACGTCAGCGCCACCAGCGGGAACAGCAGCGTGCTGTATGCCGCCTTACTGGGACCAATGCGACCTACCAGCGTGAAATAAGCGCCAAAGGCAATCACTGAGCCGAAAATAGCCAGATATAACAGCGCGCTAAGATAGCTGAATGTCCACTGTGGCGTGAAGTTGTCGCCGCGCACCAGCGCAATGGCCGCGATCAGCAATGTGCCGTACAGCATGGCCCAGCTGTTGGTCGTTAACACTTCTAACCCTTTTTTCTGGTGACGCAGACTGATCATATTGCCCAGTGAGAAGCCGAAGGTTCCCAGAGCGCTCAAACCGATGCCCAGTAACAGTGAATGATTAAACCCGCTTTTGAGCAAATCCTGCCAAAACAGAGTCACGATGCCCGTCAGTCCCAGACCCGCTGCAATATAGAAGCGCAGCGGTGGTTTTTGCCCAAAAAAGATGAAGCTATTAACTGCATTGAACAGGACGGCCATCGAGAAAATCACCGACTCCAGGCCGGTATTAATCCACGCCGCAGCCGTATAAAAACACCAGAAGTTAAAGCAAAAAACGCATCCGCCCTGTAACAGACAAAACAGATGATCGCGGCCAGACAGTTTGCGTAATTTACCGCTTAGCAACAGGATCACTATCATCACCGAGCTGGCAACTGCGAAGCGCCAAAAGATAGAAACCGGCGCAGAAACCGGACCTTGCTGCAAATAAATCGCAATCCATGTCGTTCCCCAAATAACCACCACCAGGCAGTACAACAGTGCGTTCATACAACTCTCTCTTTTTGTCGTCAGACTTACACTGTGTCACGACGGAATGCAGGAGACTTTCATCGGCTTGCGGTGTACTTGCAAAATCTTGCGCTTTTTTTAGCGTAATAGTGAAAAGGCAGCTGTTAACGATATGTAGCTGATATAGACTGAAAGCCTGCTAACTTATTTTGAATGTGATGGTATGTCTCAGCCCTACGGTGCCTTTGAAAACTTGCGCAAACATAATGCCGTGCTGCATGAATCGGTTGCGTTACATTCAGGGATCCAACTGGCGGCCTGGTCGAACAAGCGCGATACCATCACCCAATATTGCGATCACCATACGCTCAGTTTATACATCGCAGATGGTTACGAGAGTTACCACAAGACGGCGGGAGGATGGAAGAATGGCGGGGGACCAGACCGTTTTTGCCTGATGCCGAAAGAGAGTGAGTCCAGTTGGGATATTCGTGACGATCTTTCCTTTGTTCATCTCTATTGTACGGACGCGCATTTGCGAGAAGTGGGTGAAAAAGTTTGGGACAAAAGCCCCTATAGTTTCACGCTGGACGAGCATACGTTTGGCAGTGACCCGGGGATCACGGCGGTTTACCGTCAGTTTTTGCTTGGTAACGACTGGCAGCAACCGGCCAATCACCTCACGCTTAGCGCGGCATCTTCACTACTGTTAACGCATCTGATCCAGCATTACAGCAATGTGCAATGGCGACTTCCCGTTGTCACCGGAGGGCTTGCGCCTGCCACATTGCGCAACGTGCTGGCCTATATTGAAGCACATCTGGCGTATCCCATAACGTTGAGCGATCTGGCAAGCGAGGCAGCGCTAAGTGAATTCCATTTTGCCAGAATGTTTCGCCAGTCGATGAATATGGCGCCTCATCAGTACGTCATGCAACGCCGTATGGCGCTGGCGCAGCAACTGGTCTGTTATTCATCACGCAGCCTGTCGGATATTGCAATGGCCTGTGGGTTCAGTTCGGCGAGCCATTTCAGTAACCGGTTTAAACAAGTGACGGGTAAAACGCCAACGCAGCTACGCGCGGCGAAATAATGTCAACACTGAGTAGCAGATACCGCCGACGACCAGCCCCCAGAATGCAGACCCAACACCAAATACCGTCAGACCACTGGCCGTAACCAGAAAAGTCACGATGGCCGCATCGCGTTCTGCTTCATTATGTAAGGCTTGGAATAAACTACCGCTAATCGTGCCGAGTAATGCCAGACCAGCAAGCATCTGGATCCAGCTTACGGGGAGGGCTGCCATCAGTCCTGTGACCGAACCGCCAAACACTCCAGCCAGAATGTAAAAGACACCCGCTGCCGCTGCGGCAAGCCAGCGTCGATTTGCATCTGGATGGGCTTCGGGGCTTTGGCAAATTGCGGCGGTTATGGCGGCGATGCAGATGGAATAGACGCCAAACGGCGAAAATAGCAGTGCCAGCAGACCCGTAAAAACAATCAGGGGTGAAACGGGTAACGAATATCCAGATGCTTTCATGGTCGCAATACCTGGGGCATTTTGCGAAGCCATAGTAACCAGAAACAGCGGTAGCGCAATGCTGATACTGTGGGCTAATGAAAAGTGTGGGGCAATAAACGCTGGCAACACCGGTGACAGATTAACACCATCGGTGACAATGTCACCTTTAACCAGGGCGATGGCTATGCCTACCAACATTGCGGCGATTACGGCATACCGTGGGGCAATCACTTTTAGTACTAACCACGCCAGCAGCATGCTGCCGCACAAGATAAGCTCACTGTTCAGGCTATTGAACGCCTGCAAACCAAAACGCAGCAAGATCCCGGCCAGCATGGCTGATGCCAGCGAGTGGGGAATAATTTTCATCAGACGGGCAAACAGCCCGGTTATACCGCACAGCACAATCAACGCATTAGCTACGATAAAAACACCGATAGCATCCTGAATCGATACGCCTTGCAGGCCCGTCACCAGCAGCGCGGCACCAGGCGTTGACCATGCGGTGAGTACAGGGGCGCGATACCACAATGTCAGCGCCAGCGTACTGACCCCCATTGCTAGCCCAAGTGCGGTCATCCAGCCTGCGATTTGTCCGGTCGTCGCACCTGCGGCGAGCGCCGCTTGCCAGATAATGGCCGCTGAACTGGCGTAGCCGACCAGGACCGCCACAAAACCCGACAAAACTGTAGGCAGTGGGATGGAAAATGTGCGCATAGCAACTCCGCGTGCGTTATAACGGTCAGTTACAGTAACACTGTGCGTTATAGCGTACAAGTGCTAAGCTGTAGCCCCGAGAAAGGAGAGCGACTAAGGAGAAAAATGGATAACTTAACCCACTATCTGGCCACAACGCTCAAGACGCTACGTCACCAGCGTGAATGGAGCCTTTCGCGTCTGGCGGAGGAAACTGGCGTCTCAAAAGCGATGCTGGGGCAGATTGAGCGCAACGAATCCAGTCCAACGGTGGCAACATTGTGGAAAATTGCCACTGGACTGAACGTCCCGTTTTCAACGTTTATTTCACCACCAGAGTCAGACGGCACGCTAACATTCGATCCCCAGCAGCAGGCGATGGTCGTCACGCCGTTGTTCCCGTGGGATCCGCAACTGTGCTTCGATCATTTTTCGATACTGCTGGCACCCGGCGCGCTCAGTGAATCTACTCCGCATGAAACCGGCGTAATTGAGCACGTGGTGGTGATTAGTGGTCTGCTGGATATGTGTATTGAGGGGCAGTGGCGCACCTTTAAATCCGGTGAGGGTGTCCGTTTCGCCGGAGATACGGCACATAGCTACCGTAACAGTAGCGAGCAAACGGTTCATTTTCACTCGCTGATCCATTACCCACGCGGTTAATCGGGAAAACTATTCCGAAACGCCGCGCTTGTGACTACAATAACCGCCATTTTTACCGCTTGTGGATGGTAACAACTGTATGCGCCAGCAGCCTCATCACCTTGAATTGTTAAGCCCGGCTCGGGATACCGCCATTGCGCGCGAAGCCATTTTGCACGGCGCAGACGCCGTTTACATTGGTGGACCAGGTTTTGGCGCGCGTCATAACGCCAGTAATAGCCTGAAAGATATTGCCGAATTAGTGCCTTTTGCCCATCGTTACGGGGCAAAAATCTTTGTGACGCTAAACACGATCTTGCATGATGATGAGCTGGAGCCCGCACAACGGTTAATTACCGATCTGTATCAGACCGGCGTTGATGCCCTGATCGTGCAGGATATGGGGATTCTTGAACTGGATATTCCCCCGATTGAACTGCACGCCAGCACCCAGTGCGATATTCGCAGCGTTGAGAAGGCGAAATTTCTATCTGATGTGGGATTCACCCAGATTGTGCTGGCGCGCGAACTGAGCCTTGAGCAGATTAACGCTATCCATCAGGCTACCGATGCGACCATTGAGTTTTTCATTCACGGTGCGCTGTGCGTTGCCTATTCAGGACAGTGTTATATTTCACATGCACAAACCGGACGCAGCGCTAACCGCGGCGACTGTTCCCAGGCTTGCCGTCTGCCGTATACCCTGAAAGACGATCAGGGGCGCGTGGTGTCCTATGAAAAACATCTGCTGTCGATGAAAGATAACGATCAGACCGCCAACCTGGGTGCGTTGATTGACGCAGGTGTGCGTTCCTTCAAAATTGAAGGGCGCTATAAGGACATGAGTTATGTGAAGAATATTACCGCACATTATCGCCAGATGCTCGACGCCATCATTGAAGAACGCGGCGATCTGGCCCGTTCATCAGCGGGACGTACCGAACATTTCTTTACCCCATCCACAGAGAAAACCTTCCATCGCGGCAGCACCGATTATTTTGTGAATGCCCGTAAAGGGGATATCGGCGCATTCGACTCGCCAAAGTTTATCGGTTTGCCGGTCGGCGAAGTCCTGAAGGTGGCGAAAGATCATCTCGATGTTGAGGTGACTGAACCGCTGGCAAACGGGGATGGCCTGAACGTGTTAATCAAACGCGAGGTTGTTGGATTCCGCGCCAACACCGTGGAAAAAACGGGGAACAATCGTTATCGGGTATGGCCGAATGAAATGCCCGCCGACCTGCACAAAGTGCGTCCGCATCATCCGCTGAATCGCAACCTCGATCATAACTGGCAGCAAGCGTTAACAAAAACTTCCAGCGAACGCCGTGTTGCGATCGATATTGAGCTCGGCGGCTGGCAGGAGCAGTTGATTCTGACGCTCACCAGTGAAGAGGGCGTGAGTATCACCCATACGTTGGACGGCCAGTTTGAGGAAGCGAACAATGCGGAAAAAGCGTTGAGTAACCTACAGGACGGACTGGCAAAACTTGGTCAGACGATGTACTACGTCCGTAATATTCAGGTGAATCTGCCGGGCGCGCTGTTTGTGCCAAACGGTCAACTAAATCAGTTCCGGCGTGAAGCCGTTGATATGCTGGATGCAGCGCGCCTGCAAAGCTATCAGCGCGGTAGCCGCAAACCGGTATCTCAGCCAGCGCCGGTTTATCCACAAACGCACTTGAGTTTCCTGGCTAACGTCTACAACCAAAAAGCGCGTGAGTTTTATCACCGTTATGGCGTTCAGTTGATTGATGCAGCCTATGAAGCTCATGAAGAAAAGGGCGAAGTGCCGGTGATGATCACCAAACATTGCCTGCGTTTCGCCTTTAACTTGTGTCCGAAACAGGCGAAAGGGAACATCAAGAGCTGGAAAGCGACACCGATGCAACTGGTTAACGGCGATGAAGTCCTGACGCTGAAATTTGATTGCCGACCGTGCGAAATGCACGTAATCGGCAAGATGAAGCATCACATTCTGAAGATGCCGTTGCCCGGCAGCGTTGTGGCTTCGGTCAGTCCAGAAGAACTGATGAAGACACTGCCGAAGCGCAAAGGTTAATCGTTAGCTCAGATGTGTATCGGGTTTGCGTGATTTTTGCCAGTGATGGTGTTCACGAAGATCGGCGGCGGATTCTTCCGCCGTCACTCGCAACTCATCGCTGTCGGCCGTGTGTCGTAGTAAATGATCGGCATCCTGCACCTGAAGATATTCATGTCCCTGATTAGTAGCGAAAAGTTGACCGGAAAAAAGCGCGCTGGCCAGCAATAACACCGTTAACCCTTTCTTAAACATCATGCACCCTCTGGTACGTTAGCTGCGGAATTGGCGATAATTTCGCCAGGTGACTATTCAATATTTTAATCGGGTTAATGACAATCTCTGTTTTGCCATTTCGATGTTTTTTACATATTTGTTTAGCCAGTGTTGGGATTTGTTACAACCGGGCAATACAGTGCAGCCCGATTGTTTGCAAGGAGAGTATCAGGACTTAAATCCGGCAGCTGTCATCAGGAGACGAAAGAACATACCAACGGCGGCCAGGGCCAGCACACTGCCCCCCCAGAGGATCACCAGCCACATCAGGCGTGTCCAGATTGTTTGTTGCATCAATGATACCCCTTACCATGTTGAACTTTGCCGCGGAAAACGTAGTAGCTCCAGAAGGTGTACACCAGGATTATCGGGATAATCAGCAGTGCGCCAACCAACATAAAGCCCTGACTTTGTGCCGGAGCCGCCGCCTGCCAGAGCGTAATAGACGGTGGAATGATATGTGGCCAGATACTGATCCCCAGCCCGCTAAACCCGAGAAAAATCAGCCCCAGTGTCAATACAAAAGGCAGCGTATGGCTGTTTTGCTGGCCCAGTGAGCGCCACAGCCAGAGACTGATAAGCGCAACCAGCAGCGGAACCGGCATCAGAAACCACAGGTTGGGCAGGCTAAACCAACGCTCGGCAATCGCGCTATGTGCCAGTGGTGTCCACAGGCTGATAATGGCAATCACAACCAACATTGCCAGCAGCAGTTTTTTGGCCACACTGCGCATTTTATCCTGCAACGGATTTTCGCTTTTCATCACCAGCCATGTCGCCCCCAGCAGGGCGTAAGCCACGACCAGACCAACGCCGCAGAACAACGTGAACGGGGTCAACCAGTCGAAAGAACCGCCGCTGTAGCTGCGTCCGGTAACGGAAAATCCGTTGAGTACGGCACCCACCACGACACCTTGCGTGAATGTCGCGAGGATTGAACCGCCGATAAAGGCTTTATCCCAGAATGGTCGGTGAGCCGGTGTGGCTTTGAAGCGAAACTCGAACGCGACGCCGCGAAAAATCAGGCCGATTAGCATCAGGGTCAACGGGATGGTCAGCGCATCGACGATCACCGCATAGGCCAGGGGGAAAGCGCCGAATAATCCTGCGCCGCCCAACACCAACCAGGTTTCATTGCCGTCCCATACCGGGGCGACGCTGTTGACCATCACATCGCGGTCGTCAGCGTCCTGAATCGCTGGGAATAAAATGCCAATCCCGAGATCAAAACCGTCCATCACGATATACATCAGCGTGGCGAAGACGATAATTACAAACCAGATAACTGATAAATCGATACCCATTAGCGATGTGCCTCCGGTTGAGAATCGAGGACGGCGGCTGAAAGCGGCCGGGCAGGCGTGCCTGTTGGCGGAATAGTCGGGTCATCTTCCTGTGGCCCTTTACGGATCAGGCGGATCATGTAGCTGTAACCCACGCCAAACACTGAGCTGTACACCACAAAGAAGGACAGCAGGCTGATGCTCATATGTAAATCGCCATGTGCAGAAACCGCATCCGCCGTACGTTGCAGACCGTAAACCACCCACGGCTGACGGCCAACTTCAGTGGTCACCCAACCGGCAAGGATGGCAATCAGACCGGAGGGGCCCATCCATAAGGCAAAGCGCAGAAAAGGGCGTGAGGTGTATAAACGCTGCTTATAGCGCAGCCACAGGGCAAAAGTACCCAGCAGGATCATCAGCATGCCTAGCCCGGCCATTATGCGAAACGACCAGAACACCATGGTGGAGTTGGGCCTGTCTTCTTTAGGAAACTCTTTTAGGGCCGGGACCTGTTTGTCCAGACTATGGGTCAGGATTAGACTGCCTAGCGCCGGGATTTCCAGCCCATAGCGGGTGCGTTCCTGCTCCATATCCGGCCAGCCGAACAGCAGCAGCGGAGTCGGTTCACCAGGGTGATTTTCCCAGTGTCCTTCAATCGCAGCAATTTTTGCCGGCTGATGCTTCAGCGTATTCAAACCGTGCATATCGCCAATCAAGGCCTGCAGTGGAGCGACGATTAATGTCATCCACAGCGCCATCGAAAACATCGCTCGAATTGCTGGTGTGTTATTCCCGCGCAGCAAATGCCACGCCCCAGAGGCGGCAACAAACAACGCGCTGCTCAGGAAGGCGGCAACCGACATATGCAGCAGACGATAGGGGAATGAAGGATTGAAAATAACGGCGAACCAGTCGACGGGAACGACCTGGCCGTTAACTATTTCATAGCCTTGCGGTGTCTGCATCCAGCTGTTGGAGGCGAGGATCCAGAAGGTTGAAATAATGGTACCCAGTGCGACCATGCAGGTGGCAAAGAAATGAAGTCCTGGACCAACCCGATTCCAGCCAAACAACATCACCCCAAGGAAACCAGCTTCGAGGAAGAAGGCGGTTAATACTTCATAGGTCAGTAACGGCCCAGTGATACTCCCGGCGAACTCGGAAAAACCACTCCAGTTGGTGCCGAACTGATAAGCCATCACCAGCCCGGAAACGACACCCATACCAAAATTTACGGCGAATATTTTCGACCAAAAATGGTAAAGCGATCGCCAGGTGGGGTTTTTCGTTTTTAACCATAGCCCTTCAAGCACAGCCAGATAACTGGCGAGTCCGATAGTAATAGCCGGAAAGATGATGTGAAAGGATACCGTAAACGCGAACTGGATCCTTGCCAGGTGAAACGCGTCAAGACCGAACATGCTTAACTCCGCAGGCAAAATTGATTTAGCGCAATTCTAAGTCTGAGGAGCAATGGAAGGCAGAAACAGAACAGTTCTTTTTAACCATAACAGTTGCAGCGCTGTTATAAGTTGCACTCGCTGATATGAAATCTGGAAGCTTGATTCCTGTTATTGAATAGCGTTCTCTTCTTGAAATACGCGCCGTAGGCAAAGAACTGTCATTACCGATGTTGTAAAACTGTTAACTATAACAGTTAAATAAAATACCCTGATTATGTAAACTGATATACACAGTGGTTGTCACCGACACCGGTAATCAGGACGAAAAATGAAAAAATACCAGCGACTGGCAGAGCAAATTCGCGATCAAATTGCGTCTGGCGTATGGCAGCCGGGCGATCGCTTGCCATCTTTGCGTGAGCAGGTGGTCAGCAGCGGCATGAGTTTTATGACCGTCGGACACGCATACCAGTTGCTGGAAAGCCAGGGGCGGATTATTGCCCGACCGCAGTCTGGTTATTATGTCGCCGCGCGCCCCGAACGTGAACTTGCTGCGCCGCAGGTGCAGGTCATGCGCGATGAAGCAGTGGATATCAATACCTACATTTTTGATATGTTGCAGGCCAGCCGGGATGCGTCAGTGATGCCCTTTGCCTCCGCATTCCCCGACCCGCGGCTGTTTCCACTTCAGCAGTTGAATCGCTCGTTGGCGCAGGTGAGTAAAACTGCCACAGCCATGAGCGTGATTGAAAACCTGCCGCCGGGGAATGCTGAGCTGCGTCATGCCATTGCCCGTCGCTATGCTCAACAGGGGATGACCATTTCACCTGACGAAATCGTCATCACCACCGGCGCGTTGGAAGCCCTTAATCTGAGCCTGCAAGCGGTCACTGAACCGGGTGACTGGGTGATTGTCGAAAACCCCTGTTTTTACGGGGCGTTGCAGGCCCTGGAACGATTACGTCTGAAGGCGTTGTCGGTGGCCACCGACGTTAACGAGGGGATCGATCTTGCTGCGTTGGAGCAGGCGTTGCAGGAGTACCCGGTAAAAGCCTGCTGGCTAATGACCAACAGCCAAAACCCACTGGGTTTTACGCTCAGCGCAGAGAAAAAGGCGCGTCTGGTCGCCTTGCTGGAAAAATACCACGTAATGTTGATTGAAGATGATGTTTACAGCGAGTTGTACTTTGGCCGCGAAAAACCGTTGCCTGCCAAAGCCTGGGATCGCGCCGACAGCGTTCTGCATTGTTCGTCTTTCTCGAAGTGCCTGGTGCCAGGATTTCGTATTGGCTGGGTAGCAGCAGGGAAACATGCCCGGCGTATTCAGCGACTCCAGCTAATGAGCACCTTATCTACCAGTTCGCCTATGCAGCTTGCCCTTGTTGATTATCTTTCAACCCGGCGCTATGACGCGCATTTACGGCGCTTGCGTCGGCAACTGGCGGAACGTAAACAACAGGCCTGGCAAACGCTGCTGCGTCATCTTCCGGCGGAAGTCAAAATTCACCACAACGACAGCGGTTATTTTCTGTGGCTGGAGCTGCCGGAACCGCTTGATGCCGGTGTGCTCAGTACCCATGCGCTGGCACACCACATCAGTATTGCGCCGGGGAAAATGTTCTCGACCTCGGGAAGCTGGACACGTTTTTTTCGTTTTAATACTGCATGGCACTGGGGAGATCGCGAAGAGCAGGCCGTAAAACAGCTTGGTAAATTAATTCGTGAAATGATGAAATAAACCATAACGCGCTATTCAATATAAATGAATAGCGTGTTCTTATTTTCGAAATAGTGAATGCTGAACCACGGTATTATTTATATCGGGTGTGTCCATACAAAATATCAATAGTTAATACTATTGCCACCTCTGCGTCTAACTCCTTGTCTATACTCCAGAAGATTACCCCCTGGTCAGAGTCTGTAGCGTAATGAGCGTTAGCTCACAACCTGATTAAATTTCCTTGCGCCAGCAGGAACGCTTACAACACCCCGACTATTTTTAGAAAAGGACATATATTTACGGCAAGGCTGCCGCTCAATATTTTTTAGACAGGAGTAAGACGTTATGAGCAAGCAGTTTGCCCTCAGTAGCCTGTGCGCACTCAGTATGACGCTGATGACTGCGCAGGCAGCCGAACCCCCCACATCATTAGATAAACCGGAAGGCCGCCTGGATATTATTGCCTGGCCGGGTTATATCGAACGTGGACAAACCGATAAACAATATGACTGGGTCTCGCAGTTTGAGAAAGATACCGGCTGCGCGGTTAATGTAAAAACGGCAGCCACATCCGATGAGATGGTCAGCCTGATGGCAAAAGGCGGTTACGATCTGGTTACCGCTTCTGGTGATGCCTCACTGCGCCTGATTATGGGAAAACGCGTTCAGCCGATTAATACCGCGCTGATCCCTAACTGGAAAAGCATCGATCCGCGGGTGGTAAAAGGCGAATGGTTTAACGTTGGCGGAAAAGTTTACGGCACACCGTACCAGTGGGGACCAAACCTGCTGATGTATAACACCAAAATTTTCCCAACGCCGCCGGATAGCTGGAACGTGGTGTTTGTTGAGCAAAAACTTGCGGACGGGAAAAGCAATAAAGGGCGCGTTCAGGCCTACGATGGCCCGATCTATATTGCCGATGCCGCGTTATTCGTTAAAGCCACTCAGCCGCAGTTGGGTATTACCGATCCCTATCAGCTCACTGAAAAACAGTATCAGGCGGTGATCAAAGTCCTGAGCGATCAGCACGCGCTGATCCATCGCTATTGGCACGATACCACCGTGCAAATGAGCGATTTCAAAAACGAAGGCGTGGTAGCGTCAAGCGCCTGGCCTTATCAGGCTAACGCCTTGAAAGGCGAAGGTCAGCCAATTGCCACGGTCTTCCCAAAAGAAGGGGTTACCGGATGGGCTGATACCACCATGCTGCACAGTGAAGCGAAACACCCGGTTTGTGCTTACAAATGGATGAACTGGTCATTAACCCCGAAGGTACAGGGCGACGTAGCGGCCTGGTTTGGTTCTCTGCCAGTAGTGCCTGAAGGTTGTAAAGCCAGCCCGTTACTGGGTGAAAAAGGCTGTGAAACCAACGGCTATAGTTATTTCGACAAAATTGCCTTCTGGAAAACGCCGATTGCCGAAGGTGGAAAATTCGTTCCTTACAGTCGCTGGACGCAGGATTACATCGCCATTATGGGCGGTCGTTAATTCCGCTGGGGGTTTTATGACGTACGCAGTGGAGTTTCATAACGTCTCGCGTTTGTATGGGGATGTTCGAGCAGTTGATGGGGTAAGTATTGCGATTAACGACGGTGAGTTTTTCTCTATGCTGGGGCCATCCGGCTCCGGCAAGACCACCTGTCTGCGCCTGATTGCTGGGTTTGAACAACTGTCAGGCGGCGCAATCACTATTTTTGGTAAACAGGCCAGCGAATTGCCGCCCTGGGAGCGGGATGTAAATACGGTATTTCAGGATTACGCGTTATTCCCGCACATGTCGATTCTCGACAACGTCGCTTACGGGCTGATGGTCAAAGGCATCGATAAAAAACAGCGCCACGCCAAAGCGCGAGAGGCGTTGGATAAAGTTGCGCTCGGTTTTGTTTATGAACGCAAACCATCGCAACTTTCCGGTGGTCAGCGGCAGCGCGTGGCGATTGCCCGGGCGCTGGTCAATGAGCCGCGCGTCCTGCTGTTGGATGAACCGCTCGGGGCATTGGATCTCAAACTGCGCGAGCAGATGCAGCTGGAGCTGAAGAAATTACAGCAATCCCTTGGTATCACCTTCATTTTCGTCACTCACGATCAGGGGGAAGCCCTGTCGATGTCCGATCGTGTGGCGGTGTTTAATAACGGTCGCATCGAACAGGTGGATTCTCCGCGCGAACTGTACATGCGTCCGCGGACACCGTTTGTGGCAAGTTTCGTCGGGACGTCCAATGTCTTTGATGCCACGATGTCAGCGAACGTTTGCGGGCTACAGGGGATGTTCTCCCTGCGTCCGGAACATATTCGTTTGAATGATGCCGGGGGTGAAGTCCAGGCTACGGGAGTTATCCAGGCGGTGCAGTACCAGGGCGCGGCGACGCGGTTTGAGCTAAAACTGGCCGGTGGTGAAAAGTTGCTAGTTAGCCAGGCGAACCTGACGGGCGAAATGCTACCGTCAACGTTGTCGCCAGGTCAGCAGGTGATGGCATCCTGGTCACGCGACGTGATGGTACCGCTGGTTGAGGAGAGGTGAATGGCTATGAACGTCTTACATTCGCCTCCACAGTCGACCAACCTGAATCGGATCTCAGGTTACTTCTGGCGTAATCCGGGGCTGGGGCTGTTTTTGCTGCTCCTCGGACCGCTGATGTGGTTTGGCATCGTCTACTTTGGCTCATTACTGACACTGTTGTGGCAAGGTTTTTATACCTTCGACGATTTCACCATGTCGGTCACACCAGACCTGACGCTGGCGAATTTGCAGGCGCTGTTTAATCCCGCTAACTACGACATCATTTTGCGCACTCTGACGATGGCGGTAGCGGTCACCATCGCCAGCGCGATTCTGGCGTTTCCGATGGCGTGGTATATGGCTCGCTATACCAGCGGCAAAATGAAGGCTTTTTTTTACATTGCCGTAATGTTGCCAATGTGGGCCAGCTACATCGTTAAAGCCTATGCGTGGACGCTGCTGTTGGCTAAAGACGGCGTGGCGCAGTGGTTTTTAACCCACCTTGGGCTGGAGCCGTTGCTGCTTTCGTTCCTGACATTACCTGCGGTAGGCGGCAATACGCTGTCGACTTCAGGGTTAGGGCGTTTCCTGGTGTTCGTCTATATCTGGCTGCCGTTTATGATCCTGCCGGTACAGGCCGCGCTGGAGAGACTTCCGCCGTCGCTGTTACAGGCTTCTGCTGATTTGGGCGCGCGTCCGCGTCAAACCTTCCGCTATGTGGTGCTTCCATTGGCGATACCGGGCATTGCAGCGGGTTCGATCTTTACCTTCTCTCTGACGTTGGGCGACTTTATTGTGCCGCAACTGGTGGGACCGCCGGGCTATTTCATCGGCAACATGGTGTATTCACAACAAGGGGCGATCGGCAATATGCCGATGGCGGCGGCATTTACTCTGGTGCCGATTGTGTTAATCGCACTGTATCTGGCGTTCGTGAAGCGTCTGGGAGCTTTCGATGCACTCTGAACGCGCACCCTGGCTACTCAAACTGGCGGCATGGGGCGGGGTTATTTTCCTGCACTTTCCCATCCTCATCATCGCCACCTATGCTTTTAATACTGAGGAGGCTGCTTTTAGTTTTCCACCCCAGGGATTAACGCTGAAGTGGTTTAGCGTTGCTGCGCAGCGTAGCGATATCCTGGAGTCTGTGACGTTGTCACTTAAGATCGCTGCGTTGTCGACAGCTATTGCCCTTGTTCTGGGGACGCTGGCCGCGGCCGCGCTGTGGCGTAGGGACTTTTTTGGCAAAAGTGCAATATCGCTGTTGCTACTGTTGCCGATCGCGCTGCCGGGCATTATTACCGGCCTTGCGCTGTTGACGGCGTTTAAAACCATCAACCTGGAACCGGGTTTTCTCACGATCGTGGTGGGCCATGCGACGTTTTGCGTGGTGGTGGTGTTTAACAACGTTGTGGCGCGTTTTCGCCGTACCTCATGGAGTCTGGTCGAAGCGTCTATGGATCTTGGCGCCAATGGCTGGCAAACCTTTCGTTATGTCGTGCTGCCAAATCTGGCATCGGCACTTCTGGCGGGGGGGATGCTGGCGTTTGCCTTGTCGTTTGATGAAATCATCGTGACAACGTTCACCGCCGGACATGAAAGAACACTTCCTCTGTGGCTGCTCAATCAATTGGGCCGTCCACGGGATGTGCCGGTCACCAACGTTGTGGCATTGCTGGTAATGCTGGTGACAACACTGCCAATTTTAGGGGCCTGGTGGCTAACGCGTGAAGGCGACACTCTCGCCGGAAACGGTAAATAAACGACGATATGGGAAATTGCTATGCAACATCAATTACTGATTAATGGCGAGCTGGTCAACGGTGAAGGTGAAAAGCAGCCAGTCTATAACCCTGCCACTGGTGAACTCATTCTGGAGATTGCTGAGGCGTCAGCCATGCAGGTTGATGCCGCTGTACGTGCAGCAGACGCCGCGTTTGCCACCTGGGG
Organism: Citrobacter sp. Cpo030; assembly: GCF_030333005.1. NCBI lineage: Bacteria > Pseudomonadati > Pseudomonadota > Gammaproteobacteria > Enterobacterales > Enterobacteriaceae > Citrobacter > Citrobacter sp. Cpo030. The sequence continues at coordinate 256,470 of NZ_JAOWGT010000072.1, forward strand.
GCAAACCACGCCGAAAGTCCGCTCTGAACTGCTGCTGAAACTGGCGGATGCTATTGCTGATAACGCGCAAACCTTCGCTGAGCTGGAATCACTTAACTGCGGTAAACCGCTGCACTGTGTTCTCAACGATGAAATTCCCGCTATTGTCGATGTTTTCCGCTTCTTCGCCGGTGCGGCGCGTACCCTGCAAGGACAGGCGGCCGGTGAATATCTGGAAGGGCATACCTCGATGATTCGCCGTGATCCACTGGGCGTGGTGGCCTCTATTGCGCCGTGGAACTATCCGCTGATGATGGCGGCGTGGAAGCTGGCTCCAGCGTTGGCGGCGGGAAACTGCGTGGTGATTAAACCGTCAGAGATTACCCCGCTGACGGCGCTTAAATTGGCCGAATTCGCCAAAGACATTTATCCGGCTGGCGTGATTAACGTGCTGTTTGGTCGCGGTAAAACGGTGGGCGATCCGCTGACCGGCCATGAAAAAGTGCGCATGGTTTCGCTGACCGGCTCCATTGCAACCGGCGAACACATTATTCAGCACACCGCGCCGTCAATTAAGCGTACGCATATGGAACTGGGCGGAAAAGCTCCGGTGATCATTTTTGATGATGCCGATCTGGATGCTGTGGTGAGCGGCGTGCGGACCTTTGGTTATTACAACGCCGGGCAAGACTGTACCGCCGCTTGCCGAATTTATGCCCAGAAAGGCATTTATGATGCACTGGTCGAAAAACTTGGCGCCGCCGTTGCCAGCCTGAAAATCGGTCCGCCGAATGATGAATCGACCGAGCTGGGACCGGTGAGCTCGCAGGCACATCTCGATCGCGTGACTAAAGCGGTCGATGAGGCTAAAGCGTTGGGCCATATTAAGGTCATCACCGGCGGTAAAAAAGTGGATGGTTCAGGCTACTATTTTGCCCCGACGCTGCTTGCTGGGGCGAAGCAGGACGATGCCATCGTACAGCGGGAAGTTTTCGGTCCGGTGGTCAGCGTGACCGTATTTGATGATGAAGATCAGGTGCTGGCATGGGCCAACGATTCGAAATACGGCCTGGCATCCTCCGTCTGGACCCGGGATGTTGGGCGAGCGCATCGCTTTAGCGCTCGCCTGCAATATGGTTGCACTTGGGTCAATACCCATTTCACGCTGGTTAGCGAGATGCCGCACGGTGGGCAAAAACAGTCCGGCTATGGAAAGGATATGTCGGTTTATGGGCTGGAGGATTACACGGTTATTCGCCATGTTATGATCAAGCATGAGTAATATCTTAAGCGCGATCGGCGAATGGGGCACGGATAGCTAAATATTGGCATACGTGTGTCTATACTATTCGCGCCACTGGCCTCGTCGCCATCGGACGGCGGTAAGTTGGAAATATCCGCGAGGTCAGGCTAATTGATACAACAAAGCCCCAGCATATAGCCGGGGCTTTGTGCTTTCAGGATCGCCATCGGGTTTATCTACGGCCCAGACTGCAAAGCCAGGCGAGTAGGGCACAGACGCTCAGAACCAGCCCCAGTTGCTGCACCATGCCTGCTAAACCCAGCATCATCCCAAGTAACAGGTAATAGCTTAATCCGAACAAAGCACCGGCGGCACCGGCCTGTTCACGGTAGTGACGCAGCGCCTGACTCAGCACATTGGGAATGGCGATACCATAGGCAATCACCACGCCGAACACCGGAATCAGGATCCACGCGGAGTGCTGTAAACACCACGCGACGAGACCTGACAACGCTGCCAGCGCACAGGCATAACGTACCAGTCGCTCCGGCGTCAGACCAGTCGTTAACAGTCTTCGGTTCAGCAGGCTACCTGACAGAGAAGCAAACGCAAGTAGTAACCCCGTCCAGCCAAAGGCTCTGGAGCTCCATCCTAATTGCCCGAAAAGAAACGGCGCCAGGCTGTAATAGCTAAACAGCATGGTGTTCAGTAGGGCAACCAGCATGGCGTTTTTCCGCAAATCATTGTCCCGCATCATGCGGGAGAACAATCCGGCAAGCTTCGGGCTGAGCGTATGTTCGGGCCGGGTTTCTGGCAGCATGGTCGCTGTCAGTATTAGCAGTAGCAGCGCCAACAGCACAAGGGCAACAAAGACACCGGTATGGCCATACAGGCTTACCAGCCAACCGCCGCTTAGCAGGCCAAAAACTGGACTCAATGCCAGCGCAGCACCCATTACAGAAAATATGCGGGATAGCGCAGTTGATTCATAACAGTCCCTTAGCATGGTCTGTACCACGACCGACCCGGCAGCCGCACCGATGGCGGAGATCATCCGCGCCATCAGCAAAACGCTGAAGTCGGTGGCAACAACAGCTGCTGCGCAACCTGTTCCATAGCAGATAAGTCCTGCCAGCATCGCCCAACGTCGTCCGATGCAGTCGCTTAGCCACCCCCACATCGCTACGCCGACGGCGAAAGCAACAAAATAAACGGAGAGCGTTTGAGCCGCGCGCTCACTGCTTACGTGAAAAGAGATAGCGATACCCGGCAATGCCGGGCTGTAAATGGTTTCCACCAGTTGTGGAAACATAATCAGTAGTGTAAGAAGCCACAGCGGTGGGCGACGAAGTGTGTTCATAGCAATATCCAGACAGACAGAAAACAGGCGGGCATTATTGCTGAAAGGAATATGTCGCATTACCATTATCAGGACTTTAAATATCAAATATCGGACGTATAATGAAAATTGCCCCCGATGATGCTTTTGATGCGGATAGCTTTGATAAACCGGTAATCGGTATTGCTGCCGATATGGGCGTACATGATTCCGGGCGGCACAGTCATCTTCGTCATCAGCTACTTTTTTCGGCAGCGGGAAGTATTACGATTGAACTGGAGCAGGCCCTGTGTCTGCTACCGCCACGTCGTGCGGTTTGGATCCCGGCAGGCACGGTACATCGCGCCATAATGCGTGGTGTCATGGCTTATCGCTCTTTGTATTTTTCAACCACATTGCCGTTATCTGAGTTACCGCTGCAGATAGTCGAAGTTAATCCGCTTTTTTTTGAAGTGATAGAACGTATGGCATTCTGGCCATGGGAAATGCCTGCCGCACAGCAGTCCAGCCTTATTACCGTTTTTTGTGAGGAAATGCGTGCCGCCCGCAGTGAAAACTGGACATTGCAATATCCCTCAGATCCGCGGCTTAACGTGTGGCTCAAGGGATTACGCATGGGTGAATTGCCACCACGACTGAATCAATTGTCCCGACAGGTTGGGGCATGCGAGAGGACGATCAGTCGAATATTTATCAGGGATACCGGGATGAATTATCAGGACTGGCGGCAGCAATTTAGGTTGTTAAAAGCCATGGAAATGTTGGCTGATGGATGCCATATCAGCAAGGTCGCGCAATATCTGGAGTTTGTCAGCGACAGTGCTTTTATTGCTTTCTTCCATCAACATACCGGCACAACACCTGGCCGTTATTCGGGCAATATAATGCCGCAGAAGGATTAGGGGTATTACATATTAAGGATAATTTACCCAGTGATAGCAGAGTGGGAAGATCGTTTACTGATGGCAGAGAGAAGATCCTCTCTGCCAGCGGACGCTGCAATTAATCAAGAAGAGTTACATCAAGCAAACCAGCCGAACCTTGCGGATATCAGACTGAAAAGTCCTACAGCAGCAAATATATTTATCAGCACCACAGTTTTACTGGAAACATTCATTTTTGCCACCTTTCGTTTTAACCCTTATGGGTATAGTACGGCTTATAACTATCCGCAATAGTACGAATTCTGAACATAATGAAAATGGGTTGTTTTACAGCCGTTTTTCTTAAATTAATTAATAAAACTTGATGTGAGTCATGAAAAAGAGCATATTGCGCGCGATTTTCCCTTCTGGCCAGGATGCCTTAAATGTCCCTATACCAAAAAATGTTGGTTTTTTATGCGGTGATGGCCGTCATCACGGCAATCATCACCTGGTTTCTTTCCCGCGATAAAAAGCGGATTCGCTTTCTTAGCGCGGTATTAGTCGGGGCGACCTGGCCGATGAGTTTTCCCGTTGCGCTGATGTTTTCTCTTTTCTGATGACGGCGTATTCGCCGTTTCAGGAGAAAAGCAGGGCATCTAATCGTTTTTTGTCGGTTTCAGTGACATCCTGTGGGTGCTGATATCCCGCATTCTCATTCGCACGGGTGTACAAGGCAACCAGCCAGTCGTAAACGTAACGGCTTGCACCATGCGAGGGTTGTTCATCCAGCTTCGTCAGGCGTAGCATCGGCGATTGCTTCGGCGCGCTAAAAATAGCCGATCCTTTTTGGATCCTGCTGGCAGGGCGCTGTTCCTCAGCAACGTCGGCAAATCCAAGCCAGGTAATAAAATCACCAATATCGGCGTGTAGCTGCGCGGCACAGACGTTTTCTCGCTGCATAATGCGCTGTAAGCGTTGTGGCATTTCCAGGCGATAGCTGGTGGTGACGAGAATGTCGGCAACCTGCCTTAACGTACGGGGATCGAGTCGTAAACGATGGGCATTATTTTCATCGCGACACCACTGGCGCATGTGGTTAATCCACATTTTGTGTGCCTGATATCCGGTTTCCTGGCTTTCTGGCGAGTGCAGTGTGTCACGCACCTCGGCAAAAAGATCAATCTCTTCATTAAATAAACCGCTTACCTGCTCCTCGCGCGGTTGCTGAATACGCAGCAGCGACTCAAAAATGCGCATCGGCGGGAGCAAACCATCCAGCAGTTCGCCATGTTTTGCCGCTTGCGCCTGTAACTGGCGGATCACCGACTCGTGGCTACCCGATTCGGCTTGCGCGGGATTAATCCAGCTTATCAGGGTTTCGCGGATGCGCTGTTGATGCTGCTCGCGTAGAGAGGTCAACCTGGCCTGGCGCTGCTGTGGTGAAGTTGCCTGAGTCAGCCATTCGACAAGGCGTTGTAAGCTATGTTTATCCAGCGCCTGCAACGTACCCCAATGCAGCCCGGGCTTGCCCATTAATTGCTGCACGGATTCATCAAGGTTTTGCTGGGTACTAAAACGCGCATCCTGCGGGGTAATGGCCCAAACCACGCCCGGTAATGCGGCATCATGAACGGGTTGGGTATCGTTGACCCAGCCCAACAGCTTGCGGGTGATGGCGGGCGTCTGGGCGCGGGCAGAGACCGCGTTGCAGATTAAGAGCACATCCGGTTGCAGATGCTGGCGATAATGTTCCAGCATCCAACCTAATTTTGCCTGCCACAGTGGATGCGGATGAGCATCCGGGGCGAGGGGAATATCGAGCAGATCGACATTCTCCAGCACCGCGTCTTCAACCGTCAGGACCAGCTCGCGCGTGAGCAGCGCCAGTGACGGCAAAGAAAGGCTGACCGCATTGAGCAACTGATGATTTTCAATCGGATGAACCACCACATCGCTTTGCGCCTCATTATTGCCGGTCAATGCCACCTGGGCCAGGAAACTTTCGGCAGGTAAACCAAAATGATCAACCAGCAGGCTCAGCGGGGCCGCTAATTCTTGCGCGTGTCCGGTTTGTTGCAACGTGTGCGCCAGCGCCAGCCACTGCTGCGTCAGCTCCGGTTGTTCTCCCCACAGTAACGCCCAGGCGTTTGCCCGGGTAGTCAGATCCAGTGCGGGTAGCAACGTGGCAAACTGGTGCCATAGCGCATCGTCAATTTGCTGCTGGTTTGCCGGTACGCAGGAACGCCAGAAACGACCGATTGCCGCGACATCATGTGCGGTAATGCCCGGGACCGGGTGACGCTGACGCAGCGTTTGCCATTTTTCCAGGCGCGCCTCAATAATCGATTTCTCGACCTGTCGGTTGTCCGGGAGCGCACTGAACTGGGCGATAAATAGCTGTACCAGTTCGGCTTCACTGAGCAACCGCAGACGCAACGGCCATTCGCTATCATGCGGATTTTCATCGCGCGTAAAGCGGATCGCCATATTGGTTGGTGCATGGCCCGGATTAATATGCGAGAAATAATCAAAGCTGCGATCCGGGGTAACAATATTCACTTTGCCAGCGGCATTGCAGCACAATGCCGCCAGCAGATGTGCTTTTGCCGATTGTGAGTGTCCATATAACCCTATACATCCTTGCGATGAAAAGGTCGTCTTCAGCGCAGATTCACTCACTGCGGCTAGCGTAAGCTGTGCCAGCAGGGCATCCGCTTCATCATCAAGACGCGCTGCACGTTGACGGGTATCTACCACCCACTCGATGGCGGCCTGCGCGGTATTTAACATCTTACTCATTTCAGGTACACGCTCCCGCTATCAATCCAGTAATGGCTTCCGCTATGGCGACGGTCTGCCAGCGTATTCAGTTTTAACGTTAAGGCATTGGCGGCAACGGGGGTGCCATCCTGTAACCAGGCATCACTCAGGATGAAGAATTCCGGGCCACTTTCTTTGCTGCCGCCGCGTAGCTGCAGCCGAACATTCAACACGCCATCTCCGGCGATAGTCTTTGCCAGTTCGGCAGAGTTTATGCTGAGCGTATACAGCGGCGTGGCAGGCCAGCGGCTGTTTGCCAGTTGCCGGAATCCTAACGTCACGTTGCCACGTAACGGGAAATGCAACCGGGCATCCAGCTTCGCCCCAGGTTTATCCAGATCAATATCGTGATACCAGATGTTCTCATCACGCAGGGTATTGACCGTATTATCCAGCACACCGAGAAAGCGTACGGTCGAGTAAGCTCCGATATCGGCAGCTTTAAAGTTAAAGCGTGGCAAACGCAAATCCAGCGCCAGGCTGCACAGCATAGCGCCTACAGCAGCGGTGGATTTAGGGTTACCAATTCGCCCCTGTTGGCTGAACGGATACCACTCATGCACGCGGTAGTTATCCATCCAGATCATACGGTTAACCGGGACAGGTTGCAGATGGCGGATCAACGCCTGTACACCCGGTAAACAGGCGGGCCTGCCGGTCACTAATAAGATATCGCAGCGATAATGTGAAATGGCCTCACAAACCGCGTGCAGCGGGGAAGTCAGGGTAAATTGCCCCGCCAATAGTGCTTCTTGTAACTGCCTGAACTGTACCTGTAACGGCACGCTCAGAACATCAAACGCAGGCGACCCTGCTGGTAACGCATGGTCGATAGCTTGTTGGATGTAGTTCATCACGTTGCGCGTGGGTTGTTGACTCAGGAGTTCCCCAAAGGTGGCATGTAGCCCGGCGACCGGGTCGTTAATATCGCTTTGTTCCCAGGCAGAGAGGACCGCATGACCGAGCGGCATAAAGAGCTGTAACGCCGTTTGTTGACGCAGAATTGCCTGAGTATCGATGCGCCCGGAATCGCCAAACAGCGTGGCCAGCAATGCGGCGGCGTCGGTCACGCCAGCCTGTTGTAAGCGGGTTTGCAGCGCAGGCAACACGCAGCGCTGAATCACGTCCAGCAGCATGTCATCGCCCGCAACTTTAAAACCTTCACGGAACAGCAGATGCGGGGTAATTTTGACATTCGCGCCAACGCCGTCATCAAGCTGGTAATGAACGACGGCCATATCCGTTGTCCCGCCGCCAATGTCGATCGATGCTACGCGCAGCGCACGGCCTTTAGTCTCACCAGGCTCCGGCAAACGGTCCGGGCGGGCAAGGGAGTTAAAGAACGATTCGGTGTGGCCATCGTAGTGTGAGATAGCCTCGTTATACAGCCACACCAGTTGCCCGCAGCTGGCTTCATCCCATTCCATCTGAATTTCAGGTACGGGAACCACACTTTTTTCCTGCTGCTTACGGGTGGTGAAGTCTTCATCCTGTGGGTGCCAGCCCATCGCTTTCCAGACCAGGGCAATAGCTTCAAACATGCGCAGGCGGAAAATCTCGCGCTCCTGTTTGGGCATCGCCGACGGTAGGGTCAGGATCAGCGTCCGCAACTGACGCGGAGACGCCGGGAATCCGAGGCGCAAACGCGTCGCTACGCTGTTAATTTGCCCCAGCGCCTGGGCCAGTATTTCGCACAACATATGAGTCATCAGCGTGCTGCGGCTGTATTGTGGTGAGAACACTGGTAGACGATCGTCCTGCGGCAGGCTGAACAGCGGTTGCCCGTCATCGTTCATCAGGTTCATCAGCGGGAAGGCGGTAGCCAGCGGTTCGCGCTGGGTTTTGCCATTCATCTGGCTAAAGCGCCAGTCATGTAACACCGGCGTTTCATCCCACAGATAGCGGCGCGGGCTTGAGATCCCACTGTTGCCCTCGGTGCCCATACGCTGCATCGCCAGCTTACGGGCTTCATCACCCACACGCACAATCGACGGCCAGATAAAGGCGTCATCACGCCCACTCTCAACGGAAAAATGCTGCTTACCAAAGCGCGCTTCGGAAAACTCCAGCCGACTGGTGAATAGCGGATCGTTGAGGAACTGCGGCTCGCTTAACGAACGGACCTGCAATTCAGCGGTCTGACGCAGCCCGTCATTGGCATCCCCGTGATCTTCAATCAGGACACCACAGGTATGGGTATTACCGATATCCAAAATAAGATCGACGGGAATGGCGGGTGTGCTAAGGGTGTGCGTAACCAGTTTCACTTCCGGGACAGAAAGCTGCTCACCTAACAGGGTCAGCACATTCAGCCAGTGCGCCTGGTATTCAAAGTTACGCAGCGCCTGCTGGATCTCTTGTTCTGAGCGGTTCTCATGTTGGGTGACATGGTGCATAAAAGATTCGCGCAACCAGCCGTCAATCCAGGTCTGGTCAAGGAAATCAGCAATTTCGTTGTCATGCCAGGCCAGCGCAAACCGTGTACCGTTAAGCAGATCATTTTCGTTGGGAGTTAACGCCGCAGGGGCATTTTCAGTAAGTTGGCTGTCCAGCGCTACGGTAACACGGTGGGTGTTACCCGCGCTGTCCGGCTGCGCAAGCTTTCGCACCTGCACGCGTGCCCAGTTATCCGGGCCTTCAACAAACGTACGCGGCGGGTTAAAGCGCAGAAACGGCAGCGGCAGCCAGACACCGTCGAGCACGTCCAGCGAATAATGTAACGTCTGGGTACTTTCCGGCTTCACCACTTCGGGTTGTGCGCCGGTGCTGCCCGGTAGGGTATAGCGTCCTGACGTCAGATCGAAGTCCAGTCGCAGTAGCGGACCGTTTGCCGTTTTGCGCACAAAGCGTCCATGGTGCGCAGATTCCTGCGGCGTGAGGCCGAAATCCAGAAATTGTACACCGCTATTGGCGATGAGCGTCACGCTCTGTTTGTAATCACACAGATTCACCAACATAAAATCAGGCACCTATCTTTTTGATCGTCAGAGGGATTTCCGCGTGATCGTCATAACGCGCGGTACAGGCGGCGACGTCGTTGGTTCCCGCTTTACAGGTAATTTCAGGCATCGGATAACGTGACCCGTCGGTACAACGGGCATTGCCGCGACTCTTAATCATTAATTCACCCGACTGGTGCAAACCGGAGAAAATCTCGGCACGACAAACAATATTGTCACCATGAACCACGCGTGCAGTGCCTTTATTGGCCTGGATCTGATAGCGCAGGGACGGCGCTTTGCCGCTCACCGGATCTTTAACATCGACCATGACGCGCCAGTTACCGTTGAGAAAACGTGTCGTTCCTGCCTTCATCTGGTTGGCATCCATCACCAGTGCATCTTTTGGAATTGCGGCAATCACCACCGGTCCTTCGACAGGTTTCTCTTTCTTCACCGCGGGAGTCACTTCAGCACGATGCAGGGGCAGTGCAGATGTCAATGCTGGCAGCGGTGCCATATCAACCTTAGCGACTTCAACAGCGGCGACAGCGGGTCCGGGCTGGGCGGTCTGTTGCTTCCACAGCAGCGGCCCAACGATGGCTGCAATAATCACTGCGGCAACGGGCAGGCTCCACAGCGGCAGGCGGCGTATGGGCTTCTCCTGTACCGGCGGCGCAGTAACTTCAGGTTCGTTAACAATGACCGGGGGGTCAGGTTCAGTCGGTTTTGGCAGATCAACGACCGGCGTCAGTAAGGGGACATCGGCCTCGGCAAAGGTAATTTCCGGTGCGATTTCTGCTTCCTGTTCTGGCTCTGCTACGGTAACCACAGGAGGAACATCGGCAATGCGCAGGCAGTCGAGGACATCGTCGCGGGGATTTTCATTCAAATTGACGAAGCCCCAGAACGTAATAACGGGTTTGCCATCAACCAGAAATACGTGGTTTTCACCGGGAAACTGGATGGCTTTTTCGAGCAGCGAGCCAAATAGCTGTAGCGAGGTTTTCCCCGATTGCAGACTTTTACGGCTCAGGGTCGCCGCATTTTCCAGCGTGCTTCCCAGATAGCGCAGCGCACGAAAACGTGCCTCTTCATCAGCGGCTTTCCACGCCACGGCTTTCCCTTCTATCGGGGAATACCAGTCAACCCGATCGCCGCTGTCGTTAATTTGTGGGATCGCCAGACAATCCACCATCGCCTGCTGTTTACGCAGACGAAGCGTTTCACGAATTTGCAATGCTGAATCAAACACGGCCTGACCACCGCCGCCCACGGCCTGATAGTCATCCAAATTGCCGCTGCGCAAGAGAGTTTTTGCCACGTTGTTACCCCTTAGACTTCTTCACGTATCTACTTTACGTTTTATAAAAACGAGCAAACGGCGAAAGAGAGGCAAAAAGGGGCTAATTTTCATGGCATAGAGTGCCGGGAAAAATCTTGACGTTTTGAAAAAGACTTAAGGGAAATTAATTCGCTTAGGGTGATGAATTATTCAGCGAAATACACCGGATTAGAATAACCTGATAGTGATTTGTTATTGGTCAGTTTTTGTCAGCTATGCTCTGATATCTCGGTTAATAATAAAATAAGAAGGCTTATAACCATGATTGCAAGGAAAACGTTACTCGCGCTGGCTCTCAGCACAGTCTTACCGTCAGGCGCTGCGTTCGCGGCCAATACTGACACCATCATCTACTGCTCTGAAGCATCGCCGGAGTCATTTAACCCGCAAATCGCCAGTTCAGGTCCTTCATTTGTGGCCAGTTCACAGGTGCTCTACAACCGACTCATCAACTTTGATCCGGTAAAGAATACCCCGATACCGTCTCTGGCAACGGACTGGACGATTTCCCCGGACGGTAAGACTTACACGTTTACCCTGCGTCAGGGCGTGAAATTCAACAGTAATAAATTCTTTAAACCGACCCGCGACTTCAACGCTGATGACGTGATTTTCTCGGTATTACGGCAGAAAGATGCCGATCATCCGTATCACAAGGTTTCTCAGGGAAGCTACGAATACTTTAACGATGTCGGTCTGGATAAACTGATTAAAGAAGTGAAGAAGGTTGATGATTTTCACGTTCAGTTTGTCCTCAATGAACCTAATGCCGCGTTTCTTGCCGACTGGGGTATGGATTTTGCCTCCATCCTTTCTGCGGAATATGCCGACGTGATGCTGAAAAAAGGCACCCCGGAAAACGTCGATAACTGGCCGATTGGTACCGGGCCTTACGTGTTGCAGCAGTACAAGCAGGACTCGCAAATCCGCTATCTCGCTAACCCTAACTACTGGGATGGCGCCGTTCCAACGAAGCACCTGATCTTCTCAATCACGCCAAACGTCCAGACGCGGCTGGCAAAACTGCAAACCAATGAGTGCCAGATAATCCCGGCGCCAGCCCCCGTACAGTTTGACGAGATTAAAAAGAATAAAGATTTGACGCTGCATTCGGTTGAAGCGCTGAACGTCGGATATCTGGCGTTTAATACCGAGAAAAAACCGTTTGATAACGTGCTGGTGCGCCAGGCGCTAAACTACGCAACCGATAAAAAGGCGATTATTAACGCCGTCTTCTTAGGTTCCGGTACGGTGGCAAAATCGCCGATTCCGCCGAATATGATGGGCTTCAATAAAGATCTGCAGGATTACACTTACGACCCGCAAAAGGCGAAAGATCTGCTGAAGCAGGCGGGGCTGGAAAACGGCTTTGAAGCGACGCTGTGGTCAATGCCGGTTCAGCGCCCTTACAACCCGAACTCCCGACGGATTGCTGAGATGATCCAGAGCGACTGGGCAAAGGTGGGCGTGAAGGCGAAAATTGTGTCGTACGAGTGGGGGGAATATCTCTCCGGAATGCGTAAAGGTGAGCATGACACCGCGTTGTTTGGCTGGATGTCAGACAACGGCGATCCGGATAACTTCGCCGATGTGCTGCTGGGCTGCGACAGCATAAAAACCGGATCTAACGCCGCGCGCTGGTGCGATAAAGAGTATAATTCGCTGGTTCAAAAGGCGAAGCTGGTGAGTAAACCGGAAGAGCGCGCCGCGCTTTACCAGCAATCGCAAGAGATTTTCTACCAGCAGGCTCCGTGGATAGCCCTGGCAAACGGTAAAACGTTCTACGCTACGCGCAGCAATGTCAGCGGATACAGCGTCAGCCTGATGGGCAGTGATTTTTCAAAAGCAAAATTAAATTAATGAGTTAAGGAGAGGTTATGTCGCATCTGGATGAGGTCAGCGCACGTGTTGATGCCGCCATTGAAGAGAGCGTCATTACGCATATGAATGAATTGCTGATTGAGCTCAGCGATGATGTCGCGTTGAGCCGGGAAGATCGCTATACCCAGCAACAGCGTTTGCGTACGGCGATCGCACATCATGGCCGTCAGCATAAAGAAGATATGGAAGCCCGTCGAGAACAGTTGACCAAAGGCGGCACAATCCTCTGATATTTCCCTTATCCGACCTACAGGCACGTTCTGTAGGTCTGATAAGCGAAGCGCCATCAGGCAATTAAAACGAACGTCTCGCCACCAGCCACGCCCCGATGACCAACAGCACCGCGCCACAGACCGGACCTACCAGCGCCCGCAGCGGCACGCCGTGACTACGTAGAATATCCAGCACCAGCCCGCCGATTAACTGGCTAGCCACCAGCACCGCGATAGTGGTAGCGGCCCCCACATTTTGGTACCCATTGATGCTGGCAAAAACAAAGAACGATCCCAACAAGCCGGGGATGAGCGTCCACCAGCGCACGCTGGATACCAGTTCTCCAAATCCCGCAGCTCCTTGCTTAAACCACAGTATGCTGACAAACAGCACGATCCCGACCAGCGAGTTAAGTAACATGGCGATAAGGATCGTCGAAGACGTCTGCGTGATGCGTACCATCAAGGTATTTTGCACCACCAGACCAATACCCGCGGCAATCAGAAAGGAGAGGGTCAGCGTCTGGTTCATCTAAGGGCATCCGGTTCGCGGCGATTGTCTAACTGTAACTGCATGAAGGTTAGATCCAGCCACCGCCCAAATTTAGTGCCAACCTGCGGCATTTGCGCGGTGGTTTTAAAGCCCAGCAAGCCGTGCAGATGCAGTGATGCCTGATTTTGAGACTCAATACCTGCCACCATTACATGCTTGCCGCATGCGCGGGCTTCGTCTATCAGTCTGCTGAGCAGTGCCCGTCCTAGCCCTTTTCCCTGATGTTCAGGATGAACATACACCGAATGTTCAACGGTATGACGGAAGCCATCAAAGTTACGCCAGTCGCCAAAGGAGGCGTATCCCGTAACCACGCCATTCTCTTCACTCACCAGCACCGGATACCCCATCAATTGTCGGGCTTCATACCAGGAAATACGGTTTTCGGCATCGACCGTTTGATCGTTCCAGATAGCCGCCGTATGCAGTACCGCATGGTTGTAGATTTCTGCAATGGCGGCGCAGTCTTCTTTGCTGGCAAATCGAATTGACATGTTGAACCTCAGGGCTTGTTCACTATAGTATTACAATATGAATACTATTGAAGACAGCATAAATCAACGGATCAGTGCAAGAATTCGCATTGAGCGGGAATCCCGAGGTTGGTCACTCACGGAACTTGCCGAGCGCGCGGGTGTGTCGCGGGCGATGATCCATAAAATAGAGCGCGGCGAGAGTAGTCCAACGGCTACGCTGCTGGGCAGGCTTTCCGGTGCGTTTGGCATCAGCATGTCTACCCTGATTGCGCGGGCTGAAATGCAGGAGGGCAAGCTGCTGCGCTTCGTCGATCAGCCCGTCTGGCACGACCCGCAAAGTCACTATCTGCGCCGCCATGTTTCACCGCGCAGCGATCTGCCTATCGATCTGGTACAGATCGAATTACCCGCCGGAAGCGACATCCCGATGCCAGCCTCTTCCTATGTGCAGGCCAGACAACTTATCTGGTTACAGCAGGGTGAATTAGTCTTTGTCGAAGGGGACGTACGCCATGAAATGCAGGCAGGTGATTGCCTGGAACTAGGCCCGCCGAATGACTGTCGGTTTATCAATGAAACCGCGCAACCCTGCGTTTACCTGGTTGTGCGGTTAAACCACGTCGTCAGCTAAATAGCAGGCACAGACTGCTACTATTGATGGATTCATGCCAAAAGCAGAGGAGCACATCATGGGTCAACAGACTAATCGTAACCGTCGCTGGGTACTGGCTTCACGCCCGCATGGCGCGCCAGTCCCGGAGAACTTCCGTCTTGAAGAAGATGAGGTGGCAACGCCAGGTGAAGGCCAGATTTTGCTGCGCACCGTTTATCTTTCCCTCGATCCCTACATGCGTGGCCGTATGAGCGATGAGCCATCTTACTCACCACCAGTAGAGATTGGTGGTGTTATGGTGGGGGGGACCGTAAGTCGCGTGGTGTCATCCCACCATCCGGACTACCAGCCAGGCGAATGGGTATTGAGCTACAGCGGTTGGCAGGACTATGACATCTCCGACGGTAACGGGCTGGTGAAGCTTGGCGATCATCCCGAACATCCCTCCTGGGCGCTGGGTGTTATGGGTATGCCGGGGTTTACCGCTTATATGGGCCTGCTGGATATCGGTCAGCCGAAAGCGGGAGAAACGCTGGTGGTAGCCGCCGCAACCGGGCCGGTTGGCGCAACGGTCGGGCAGATCGGTAAGCTTAAAGGTTGTCGGGTGATCGGTGTGGCGGGTGGGGCAGAGAAATGCCGACATGCCACCGAGGTATTGGGCTTTGATGTTTGCCTCGATCACCACGCACAAGATTTTGCGCAACAACTGGCAAAAGCCTGCCCGCAGGGGATCGATATTTATTACGAAAACGTCGGCGGAAAAGTATTTGATGCCGTTCTGCCACTGCTCAATACCTCAGCGCGGATTCCACTTTGTGGCCTTGTCAGTGGTTATAACGCCACGTCGCTTCCGGCCGGACCTGACAGATTACCGCTGTTAATGGCAACGCTGCTGAAAAAGCGTATTCGCATGCAGGGTTTTATCATTGGTCAGGATTATGGGCACCGCATTCATGAATTTCAGCGGGAGATGGGGCGCTGGGTTAAAGAGGGCAAAATCCACTACCGCGAGCAGGTGACCGACGGTCTGGAAAATGCGCCACAAACCTTTATCGGTCTGCTGACCGGCAAAAACTTCGGCAAGGTAGTGATTCGTCTTGCTGAGGATTGATACGTAAAGGTGGAAGACGGTGAATGCCTGTAACCAGGCCTGCTTCGTACAAAATGTAGGCCTGGTAAAATGCCAATGACGTTATCTGGATGAAAAGCGATTATTCATGGAGAAAATAAGAAGGTTACTACACGAAAGCGAATAAACACTCCACATTGAGATAAATAATGATTACTATTCTCATTCTTAAAAAGGCAAAACCATGATTTTGCTCATTGAAGCTATGTGAAGCAGTAACAAACGAATTTATCAAAGGGAGTCGTCATGTCTTTACGTCATCTGTTTTCACCGCGTCTGCGTGGTTCTTTACTGTTAGGTTCACTGCTCGTTGCATCATCTTTTACTACGCAGGCCGCAGAAGAACTGCTGCGCAAAGCCGTCGGCAAAGGCGCCTATGAAATGGCGTACAGCCAGCAAGAGAACGCGCTGTGGCTGGCGACCTCACAGAGCCGCAAACTGGATACCGGCGGGGTGGTTTATCGTCTTGACCCGGTCACCCTCGAAGTGACCCAGGTGATTCATAACGATCTCAAACCGTTTGGTGCCACCATCAACAACGCCACGCAAACGCTGTGGTTCGGCAACACGGTAAACAGCGCGGTTACGGCGATGGATGCCAAAACGGGTGCGGTGAAAGGACGTCTGGTGCTGGATACGCGTAAGCGCTCTGAAGACGTTCGCCCGCTGCAGCCGCGTGAGCTGGTCGCCGATGATGCTACCAACACGGTATACATTAGCGGTATTGGTAAAGAGAGTGTGATTTGGGTGGTGGACGGTGAGACGATCAAGCTGAAGGACACCATCCAAAATACCGGCAAAATGAGCACCGCTCTGGCTGTCGACAGCAAGGCTAAACGCCTGTACACCGCCAATGCCGACGGTGAATTCATCACCATCGATACCGCCACTAACAAAATTATCAGCCGCAAAAAACTGCTGGATGATGGGAAAGAGCATTTCTTTATCAACCTGAGCCTGGACACCGCTGGCAACCGTGCATTTGTCACCGACTCTAAAGCGGCGGAAGTGCTGGTCATCGACATCCGTAATGGCAACGTACTGGCAAAAGTCGCCGCGCCGGAATCCCTGGCCGTGTTGTTCAACCCAACGCGTAATGAAGCCTACGTGACTCATCGCCAGGCCGGTAAAGTGAGTGTGATCGACGCGAAAAGCTATAAAGTCGTCAAAACATTCGAGACCCCAACGTTCCCGAATAGCCTGGCGCTCTCCGCCGATGGCAAAACCCTGTACGTCAGCGTGAAACAGAAATCTACCCGCGAGCAGGAAGCCACCCAACCGGACGATGTTATTCGTATTGCGCTATAAAATATCAGGAGGGGGAAACCCCTCCTGTCATTTCTCTAAACCCCACGATACGCCTCGTTACACCCCGGCGGTAGCCCGACCCACTTCAGGGACTTACACTACGCCCTCAACGGCTAACTGAATAACACGGGAATACCATGAAAAAGCCATTTATCTGTCTTTGTGCAGGCGTAATGCTGTTTACCCTGGCAGGATGCACCACCGATTACGTCATGACGACCAAAAGCGGACAAACCATTACCACCCAGGGCAAGCCAAAACTGGATAAAGATACGGGAATGACCAGCTATACCGATCAGGATGGAAATGCGCGGGAAATTAACAGCAGCGATGTAGCGCAGTTGATTGAAGCGAACTAAAAAAGAAGGCCTGAAGGGTTAACCTGTCAGGCCTTCAGCCATTACGGCGCGGTGCGGTGGATTTCCGCGACGCGTTTACGCACACCGAACCAGCCTGCAACCAGCAGGATGGCAATCAACGGTAACGACGCGATGGTGTAGGTGCCGTTTGGATAGTCAAACGCCATCAGCACCAGCACGCTCAGCAGGAACAGTAGGGTTAGCCACGAGGTAAACGGAGCGCCCGGCAGTTTAAAGCTGACGTCTGCCGTTTTACCTTCTTTTATGGCCCGGCGCAGACGCATCTGACAGACCATGATAAAGCCCCACGACGCAATAATGCCCAACGACGCGAAGTTCAACACGATCTCAAACACCTGCGACGGCACCAGATAGTTCAGGAATACCCCGACGACATAGACGACCAACGTGGCGAGGATCCCAGCCCAGGGTACTTGTTGACGGCTCATTTTAGCCATGAATTTAGGCGCCGATCCGCCCATCGACATGGAACGTAAAATACGCCCGGTGCAGTACAGCCCAGAGTTAAGGCTGGAAAGCGCCGCGGTGAGCACCACAATATTCATGATACTGCCGATATACGGCACGCCCAGTTTGGAGAAGAAGGTAACAAACGGGCTTTGCCCCGCCTGATAGGCATTCCACGGCAGTAACAGAACCAGCAGCACGACAGAACCGACATAGAACAGACCAATACGCCAGATAACGCTATTGATCGCTTTTGGCACCATGGTTTGCGGATCTTTGCACTCACCAGCGGCAGTGCCCACCAGTTCAATAGAGGCAAATGCGAAAACCACCCCCTGAACCAGTACCAGCGCCGGCAGCAGGCCATGTGGGAAGAATCCACCGTTGTCGGTGATCAGGTGAAAACCGGTGGCGTTACCATCCAGCGGCTTTCCAGTGCCTAAAAAGACGGTACCCACCACCAGGAAAATCACAATCGCCAGCACTTTGACCAGTGCAAACCAAAACTCCATCTCCGCGAACCACTTCACGCCGATCATGTTCATGGTGCCGATAATAGCCAGCGCGCCGAGGGCGAACACCCACTGCGGTACATCCCCAAATGAGCCCCAGTAATGCATATACAACGCCACCGCGGTGATATCGACAATGCCGGTCATCGCCCAGTTGATGAAGTACATCCAGCCAGCCACATAGGCGGCTTTCTCACCTAAAAATTCACGAGCGTAGGAGACAAAGCTGCCGCTGGAAGGGCGATGTAAAACCAGTTCGCCAAGCGCGCGCAGTATAAAGAACGAAAAAATACCGCACACCAGATAAACCAGCGCCAGAGCAGGGCCAGCCATCTGCAAGCGTGCGCCAGCCCCTAAAAACAACCCGGTACCAATTGCGCCGCCAATGGCGATCATCTGTACCTGTCGGTTTCCCATTGCTTTGTGATACCCCTCTTCGTGGGCATTCAACCAGCGTCGTTTCGCCGCATGTTGTTCCGCGGCTTGCGTGTTGTTTGTGTTCATTACTTTTCCTGTTGACCTGACAAAAATACAAAATCCTTTTTGCCGCACCTGCTGCGGCGAAAACAGCCTTACCCTTCATTGTGTTATGGGGGAAAACTGCCGGCCGAGCATCCTACATTCAATTGTTCGGTTCCGCAAAGCCCCGATAACAAGAATTCAGCATTTTGTACAGCCAGCACTGGCGCGGTGTGGCCTCGATTCAGCCAATAAAAGAGAAGGGTGTAAATACGTGGAGAGGTGTGCGCTTATCGAGACATTCATCCGATAAGCGCCGTAAGGTTATGCTGATACGCCAAAGACCTGAACGGCCTGCTGTAAGCGCGATGAACGTTGAGTCAGATCGGCGGTAGCATCGGTGACACGCTCCACCATCTCGGCGTTATTGTGTGTCATGGTACCAACGCGTGAAATCGAATCGTTAATCAGATCCAGCGCCTGGGTTTGCTCACGCGTCGCCAGACTAATATCTTTGATCATCATCGACATCTGCAGGACATCGCCAATCATCCCGGTAAGATGCGTTTCCGTTTGCTCCACCATTTTGACGCCGCTATTGACGTTGGCGACATTCTTCTCAATCAGCTGTTTGATCTCTTTTGCTGCAGACGCCGAGTGCTGCGCCAGATTACGGACCTCTGCCGCTACAACGGCAAAACCACGCCCGGACTCCCCGGCTCGCGCGGCCTCAACCGCGGCATTGAGCGCCAGAATATTAGTCTGGAAAGCAATACTGTCGATAACGCCGATGATGTCGACTATCTGCCCGTTGTCACGCGATATCGCCTGCATCATGGCGATAGTTTGTTTCATGATATCGCCGCCTTCTGCCGCATTGGCGCTGGTTTTATCGGCCATGGTCATAGTATGTGCCGCAGTTTCAGCTGTTTGCTGTACCGCACTGCCAATTTCTTCAATGGCGGCTGCGGTTTGTTGCAGGTCGGCGGAGGTTTCTTCTGAACGCTTGTGCAGCGCCGTACCTTCTTTTGATACCCGCTGACTGATGGCGCGAATACCGGATATTTGCGTACTGACATCATCGACCAGGGAATTCAGATTAAGCCCGGACTGATTAACCAGACGCATCAGCATTCCGATCTCATCCACCCGATTTAAATGACAGTTATCAGGTTTTCTCCCGGAGACCACTTTCTTCATTTGCGTCAGTAGCGTATTAACTGGCTGACAAATTTGATACTTAAGGTAAATAGCAAGCATCAGAAATAAGAACAGCAACCCTCCCGCCTGAATAAATGGATTAACAGGAGCAAAGAGAAATAGAACAGCGAGCAGGGCGATTACCCCTAAAGAATAATTAACGCGCTGGCTAATGCTCAGCCATTTAAACATTGATGCCCATGACAATATTCCGCGACGAATGACAATGCCTTTAAAAAGTCGAAATCCTTTAAGCTGCTGATTATTAATTTTATGATATAAGCTTTCGCTTTGAGTTATTTCATCGCGCGAAGGAACGGTACGCACCGAGATGTAGCCGGTGAGTTTTTCATTGTGCCAGACCGGCGTAACGTTGGCGCGAACCCAGTAATGGTCGCCATTCTGCCGGCGATTTTTCACCATCCCCGTCCAGCTGTCTCCCTGCTGTAGCGTGTACCACATATCGGCGAACGCCGCGGGAGGCATATCGGGATGGCGAATAATATTATGCGGTTCGCCCATTAATTGCTGTTCGTTAAATCCGCTGGCATCAATAAACGCGGAGTTAGCGTAGGTAATATGACTTTCTTTATCCGTCGTAGAAAGCAGCGTCGCTTTATCGTTAAGTGCGTGCTCAATTTGTGTAACGGGCATGTTACTTTTCATAGAGGTCCCATGGTGCTATGTATAATCCATACAAAAATCCCCGCAATAAAATCGGGGGATATAAAAATCTGTTGTAGACCGTTTTAATAAGAAACGTTGCATTCTCTACTAATCATCAATTCTGTGGAAGTAGTTAAAATAAAAATTTCTATGTAAATCATTCATCCTGTGTCATAAAAATGAAACAATTAATACAAGCGTATAACGTGACAAGTCGTTTAAACTGACTTAACGTAAATCGCGTTAAAAACCTTTTTGTAAAAAGAAAACTGGCATGAAATGATTTTAATGTTATTACCGTGATAGCAACGACCCTATTATATTTTGTAGGCTATTAATTGCGGGTGTTTTTCAGTTTGGCGTTACAACCTGTACTGGGCGATCCAAATTTTAACCCTGGCAGCGACAGGGGTTGTTATCTACTTTTTAGCTGAGCAAATGTGAATTAAATGTTTCAGTATGGCTATTTGATAAATTAATAATAAAGACATGTTAACAAACATAGGCTCGTAACATGTCATATCGCCTGAGTATTCTGGATAAAAGCCCCATCGGGGAAGGTGAAACTGCCGCAACCGCGCTTTCCCGGACGTTGCGCCTGGCGCAACTGGCAGAAGAGTGGGGGTATCATCGTTTCTGGATCGCGGAACACCATAATACGCCACAGCTGGCCAGCCCATCGCCAGAGCTGGTGATCGCCTGGATCCTCGGGCAAACCCAGCATATCCGCGTAGGTTCCGGCGGCGTGATGCTGCAACATTACAGCCCGTACAAAGTGGCGGAAAACTTCAATCTTCTGGCATCGCTGGCTCCTGGACGTGTCGATCTCGGCGTAGGGAAAGCCCCTGGCGGCTTACCGCTGTCGACCCAGGCGTTACAGCATGGGCTGCATCAGGAAGAAAAAGGCAGTTTTGCCGACCAGCTTTCTTTGCTTAACGATTGGCTGGCGCTGAGCGGAACGGAAAGCGGGGAGACGGTATTCCCGACGCCAATTCCACCGATACCACCGGAAAAGTTTGTTCTGGGAGCCAGTGTGCAAAGCGCGCAGTTAGCAGCGCAATCCGACTGGAATTTCATCTTCGCAGCGCACCTCAATGGTGACAAAGCGTTATTGCATGACGTTTTGTCCTTCTGGCAGACCCACAGTGCACGCCCGACGATCGTCGCCGTGCAGGTGATTGTGGCTGACAGTTACGACACCGCTGCGCAACTGGCGGAAAACGTACAACTCTGGGGCGTGGAGCTGGAAGATGGTCAACGTGTTACGGTAGCCAGCGAAGAACAGGCGCTGGCGTTTGCCGCTCAGTCTGGCAGCCCACCACGCAAAATCGCGCGTCGTGAACAGGCGTTGTTACACGGCACCGCTCAGGAGGTGATGGCAAAGCTGAATGCTCTGCATACGCAATTTGGTATTGACGAGTTCATTATCGACACACCAGTGGCGCAAGGGCATGCGCGTCTGACATCGCTGCGTTTGTTGGCGCAAGCCCATAACACCGTGGAGGTGCTCTGATGACTCTCGGCTCAACGCTTATCGACTGGCGTCGTGAACTACATCAGCATCCGGAGCTTTCTCTACAGGAGGAAGCAACCACGGCGCGCATTCACGCCTGGTTGCACGCTGCGGACGTCGACATTCTGCCATTCGAGCTGAAAACCGGTCTGGTCGCGGAAATTGGTCAGGGGGAAGATGTCATCGCGCTGCGGGCGGATATCGACGCGCTACCGATAGAAGAAAGCGCCGACGTTCCGTTTCGCTCCCTCACGCCGGGCGTGATGCATGCCTGCGGGCATGACGTCCATACCAGCGTCATGCTTGGTGCAGCACTGCTGCTAAAACAACAGGAAACAACCTTACCGGGGCGAGTACGTATTTTGTTTCAGCCAGCTGAAGAGAGTTTCGGCGGCGCAAAAACGTTGATCCGCGCCGGTGCTCTGCAAAACGTAGCGGCTATTTTCGGTATGCACAATGAGCCCGGTTTGCCGGTGGGTGAATTTGCCACACGTGGCGGCGCATTTTATGCCAATGTCGACCGCTTCGTGCTGCGCATAAATGGCAAGGGCGCACATGCGGCGCGTCCTCATGAAGGTAAGGATTCCATCCTGCTTGCCAGCCAACTGGTAACAGTGCTGCAAAGCGTTGCCAGCCGCGACGTTAACACGCTGGATTCGGTGGTGCTCAGCGTGACCCGTATTCAGGGAGGAAACACATGGAACGTTCTGCCGGAGTCCGTTGAGCTGGAAGGGACACTCAGAACGCACCGAACCCAGGTACAGCAGCAGGTTAAGGCTCGGGTTAATGACATCGCCGCCGGATTTGCCCACGCCTTTGGCGCACAAATCGACGTAATCTGGCATGCGGGACCAACCGCATTGGTAAATGACGATCGTTGGGCCAATATTGCCACCGCGGTGGCGAAACAGTCAGGCTATACCACCCACCATGCCGACCTGCATATGGGCGGGGAGGATTTTGCCGTCTACCTGCAAAATACGCCTGGCGCATTTGTCAGTATTGGCAGCGCCAGTGAATACGGATTACATCACCCGGGATTC
The DNA here is from genome assembly GCF_030333005.1 of Citrobacter sp. Cpo030. Taxonomy (NCBI): domain Bacteria; kingdom Pseudomonadati; phylum Pseudomonadota; class Gammaproteobacteria; order Enterobacterales; family Enterobacteriaceae; genus Citrobacter; species Citrobacter sp. Cpo030. The sequence goes on from NZ_JAOWGT010000072.1 coordinate 279,393, forward strand.
AATCCGGACGAGCGTTTAATTGAACCTGCCGCGCATTATTTTGTGCAGTTAGCAAAAACGGCATTCGCACATCTTTAAGTTTACCTGTTGGGTAGGGGTTATTATGGCTGAAAATCGGCAACTACGGCTCGGCACTATTCTGCATGGCGCATCGGGAAATATGTCCGCATGGCGTCATCCGGCGGCTCAGGCCGATGCCAGTATTAATTTTGATTTTGTCAAAGAGACGGCGCTTATTGCGGAAAAAGGGAAGCTGGATTTTATTTTTGTCGCTGATGGTCTGTATATTAATGAAAAATCAATCCCGCACTTTTTAAATCGTTTTGAGCCGCTGACGGTATTATCCGCTTTGGCCAGCATCACCCAGAATCTGGGACTGGTTGGCACTGTGTCCACATCATACAGCGAGCCGTTTACTACCGCTCGGCAGTTCGCTAGCCTGGACCATCTCAGCCAGGGGCGCGCCGGGTGGAACGTGGTTACGTCACCTCTGGAAGGATCGGCAAAAAACTACTCTCGCGCTCAGCATCCAGAGCATGCCCAGCGTTATCGTATTGCCGATGAATATTTACAGGTAGTGAAAGGGCTGTGGGATTCCTGGGAAGACGATGCTTTCACCCGTAATAAAACAAGTGGAGAATTTTTTAATCCGCAAAAACTGCATACGCTTAACCATCATGGAGATTATTTCCAGGTCGCCGGACCGTTAAATATTGGGCGTACGCCACAAGGCCGTCCGATTATATTTCAGGCGGGCGCTTCAGTAGATGGTAAAAAATTAGCGGCACAGCATGCTGATGCCATTTTTACCCATCAGGAGTCGCTGGCAGAGGCTAAAGCGTTCTATCAGGATGTAAAAAGTCAGCTGGAAAACACCGGACGACATCCCGATCAACTGCATATATTCCAGGGCGTTAGCGTTATTGTTGGCGACAGCGCAGAGGACGTTGAGCAGCAGTATCAGACTACCGCTGCGCTGGTCTCCGTTACTGACGCGCTGAACTATCTTGGCCGCTACTTTGAACATCATGATTTTGCCCAATATCCGCTGGACGCACCGTTCCCGGATCTGGGCTCTCTCGGACAAAACAGCTTTCGCAGTACGACTGATGAGATCAAGCGCAACGCACGCGAGCGTGGTTTAACACTTCGTCAGGTTGCTCTGGAAGCGGCAAGTCCTCGTCCGCGTTTCAGCGGCACGCCACAACAGGTTGCCGACGGACTGCAGCAGTGGTTCGACGAAAAAGCCGCAGACGGTTTTATCATCCAGGGTGGCACGCCGGATACCTTTCCGCGGTTTGTCGAACAGGTTGTCCCCGAGCTTCAGGCGCGCGGCCTGTTCCGCCATGAATATCCCGGTACGACCCTGCGCGCAAGCCTGGGATTAGCGACACCTGCAAATCAATTCACACAATAAGAGAAAAACGCTATGCAGAAAAAATCACTATTCCTCGCGCTGTCACTGGCTTTCAGCGCGACCGTTTGGGCAAATGAGGTGACGATTAACGGCACCGGCGTAAGCCTGGAAGCCAATAAAGCGCCGATTAATACGGTAAAAAATCCGCAGGCGATTGCACAGTTGCCCGCAAACCTGCACCTGGCCGTACCGGGCAAATTCACCGTGGCGATTGCCGGGCTCAGCCAGCCGCCGCTGACCGTCTTTGCCGATGACAATAAAACGCTGATCGGCAGCGAGGCGGACATCGCTCGTCTGGTGGCTGACAGTTTGGGGCTGGAACTCAACGTTGTACCTACGTCATGGGAAGACTGGCCGTTGGGCGTCACTTCCGGCAAATACGATGCCGCGATCAGCAATATTACCGTCACCAAAGCACGCAAAGAAAAATTCGATTTCGCGACGTATCGGAAGGACTCTCTTGGCTTTTATGTCAAAACCGGTAGCAAGCTGAAGAAAATCGAGCAGGCGGAAGATATCGCCGGACTGCGCATTATCGTCGGTTCGGGGACTAACCAGGAAGCCATCCTGCTGGCCTGGAACGATGAGAACGTGAAGAAAGGGTTACAGCCGTTTACGCCGGTGTATACCAAAGATGATGCCGCGCAAACCCTGGCCCTGCAGTCAGGCCGCGCCGATGCCTACTTCGGTCCTAATGTAATCGGCGCGTGGAAAGCTGCACTCAACGGTAAAACGCAATTAGTGGGTAGCGTTGATGGCGGTTGGCCAAAAGCGGCACATATCGCTGTGACGCTGAAAAAAGACAGCGGTCTGGTTCTGCCGGTACAAACCGCCCTCAACGGCGTGATTGGCAACGGCGACTATGACAAGGTGCTGAATCGTTGGGGAGAAGGGGTGGAACGCATTCCACAATCTGAAATCAACCCGGTCGGTTTAGGCGACTAAGGAGGTCATCGTGAGCGATCAATTTCGCGTGCTCTCACCGGAAGCCAGCGAACTGCAGCCCATTTTGAACGGTCTGTTCGGTGAATATGCCGCCCGCTATGGCGATTACTTTTCTCGCGACGCTGAAGTGGAACTGACCGAATGGTATCTGGCGCCGCAGGGACTTTTTGTGGTACTGGAGCGCCGCGGCGAAATTATCGCCACCGGGGCTTACAAACCTTACGACAAGGACACCGCCGAGATTAAGCGTATCTGGACAAAAAGCAGCCTGCGTCAGCAGGGGCTGGCAGCGCGCGTGGTGCAGGAACTGGAACGTAGAGCGCTGCTCGCAGGCTACAGCCGGATTTATCTGACCACGGGATTTCGCCAGCCGGAGGCCGTCAGACTTTATTTAAGCCAGGGCTACGATCCGCAATTTGATACGACGCGCGATCCCGAAGAGTACAGCCTGCCGCCGTTTGATGGACGGCTGCGCTTTACCAAACTGCTGACTATTGCCGGTCAGGCCAGAATCGCCTGAGGAGAGAAAATGAAAACGACAGATAGCATTAGAGTCGTACCGGCACGTTATCCCATGCGTACCGTAGGCGCGGTCATTGCCTTATTTGCCCTTGCGGTAATTCTTCAGTCCGTGGCGTTTAATCCGCGCTGGGAATGGAGCGTGTTTGCCCGCTGGTTCTTTGATCCGGTTATCTTGTCCGGCCTCGGGCAAACGCTGTTACTGACGCTGATCGGGACGCTGTTGAGTATTGTCATCGGCGGTCTGCTGGCGTTGGCGCGGCTTTCATCTTCCTGGCTGTTGAACGGTCTGGCATGGGGGTACATCTGGCTGTTTCGTTCGTTACCGCTGATTGTGGTGCTGATCGTTTTGTACAACTTCTCCTATCTGTACGACACGTTGACAATTGGTATTCCGTTCACTCCCATTCAGTGGAGAAGTTTTGAGACCATCAATGTGCTCGGCCAGTTTTCTACTGCGGTGGTTGGCCTGACGTTGGTACAAAGCGCCTATACCGCTGAAATTATTCGCGGTGGATTTTTAGGGGTCGATCACGGTCAGTACGAGGCAGCGGCAGCGCTGGGCTTACCGGCATGGCGACGTACGCTGCGGATTATTCTGCCGCAGGCGCTGCGCACCATTTTGCCTGCTGGCTTCAATGAAATCATCAGCCTGGCGAAAGGGACGGCGATGGTATACGTGCTGGCAATGCCGGAGCTGTTCTACACCATCCAGATGATCTACAACCGCACGCAGGAAGTGATCCCGCTGTTGATGGTGGGTGCGGTGTGGTATCTGGTGATCACCAGCGTCCTGTCGTTAATTCAGCACCTGGTCGAACGTGCGCTGGCACGCAGCGAACGACGTTCAGCCATCAATACCGCCCGGGTAAGTCGTGCAGAAAAACGCAGTCGTCAACGCCCACAGCAGGAGGCCGTCCATGTCCCGCTTGCCTGAAGGCCATATTTCTATTACCGGCGTTAGCAAATACTTTGGTCGCCACAAAGCGCTGGATAATGTGTCTCTGGAGATCCCTCCCGGCACGGTAACGGTCATTCTTGGGCCGTCCGGTTCAGGGAAATCCACACTCTTACGAACCATCAACCATCTGGAACGCGTCGATGAGGGGTTTATTCAAATCGATGGCGATTACATTGGCTATCGTCGGCAGAGAGACAAGCTGTATGAGCTGAAAGAGGCGGAAATTTTGCGCCAGCGGGTTAATGTCGGCTATGTGTTCCAGAACTTTAATCTGTTCCCGCACTTAACGGTTCTGGAGAATCTGATTGAAGCGCCCATTGCGCACGGACTGGCAACGCGTAAAGCCGCCACCGAGCGGGCATTAACACTGCTTGATGCGGTAGGGTTACGGAATAAAGCCGATGCCTGGTCGCGTCACTTATCCGGCGGTCAGCAGCAGCGTATCGCTATTGCCCGTGCGCTGGCGCTAAATCCGCGCGTCATGCTGTTTGATGAGCCTACATCTGCACTGGATCCTGAACTGGTCGGTGAAGTACTGGATGTCATTAAAGCGCTGGCGAAGTCGGGAACCACGCTGGTTGTGGTAACGCATGAGATTGGCTTCGCCCGAGAAGTCGCAGATCAGGTGGTGTTTATGGTCGATGGCAAAATCGTCGAGCAGGGCAGCAGCGAGCAGGTGCTGAATCATCCATGCCACACGCGCACTCAGCAGTTTTTGTCGAAAGTGCTTTGAGACACATTGCGGCACAATGCTGTGCCGCACAGAGGTTATACAGTGACGACGATTTTGCCTACCTAAAAATCAAAAGTAAGCGGAAGAAAAAACGGCCATGTGATGACCAATGATCGGGTTGGCTATCTTACTTAACCTTGCGGGCGTTGTCTGTCTTCAGTTCGTCATAAGAGGCTTCAAGAATCCAGAGGCATTTTGCCCCAGCAGCCGTGCTCAGTAGTGCCTGACGCGTCCGCTGGTAAAATGCGTCCACCTTGTCCGGGGTTTCCGTCGGCGGGGTGCATACGATATCGGAGCCAATCATGTGGGGCCAGTGTCCGGCGTCGAGAGCGTCTAACGCCCTCAGTGCGCCGGTGGTGTTTGCTGTCAGTGCCGCCGCGAGCGAATCCTCCAGTCTCTGAGCCTGTTTAACGTCGGCAACTGCTGCTAGTGCCGGAACCTGCTCAAGCCATTGAACCTCACCAGCAGCAATGCCTCGGAATGCGTCCGGCCAGTCAGTGGCTACTGCCATCGCAGGGAGTGACAGCGCTGCCAACAGTAGAATGGACAGGCGCTTCATCGCACGACCTCAAGGTCGCCACCATCGCGGAGACTCGCCGCCTTACCACTGTGTTTATCGGTGGGCTGCATGACGCCATGATTCAGGCCAATAATTTCGATACTTCCTTCACGGCCATGAATGTCGACAGAGCCTTTGATATCAGCGCCGCCGTCGTCTTTTAGCCACAAATACGTGGGAATTGCCATTTGTTTAAAACTCCATTTAAGAAAATTCTATTTAAAGTCCTGTAGTGTTAATCAATTACGTGCCGCACCCACGCTATCGCCTATAAAATCACCCGTCAATTTTGTGCGATGAGGATGTAAATAGACCCGTTTTAGTTCCAGGCATTTTTTGAGATCCCGGCCAAATGATTGTGTTGCCGATATTCCTCCGGCGTCATATTGTTCAGTGATTCATGCGGGCGTTCACAGTTATATTCTGACACCCATCTTTCCGTGATTTCCCGCACTTCATTCAGCGTTCTGAACAGATAAAAATCGAGTATTTCTGTACGGTATGTTCGGTTAAAGCGCTCAATAAAAGCGTTCTGCGTCGGCTTACCCGGCTGAATAAATTCCAGTTTTACTGCATGTTGCTCTGCCCATTCAGCCAGTGCAAGTGAGATAAATTCCGGACCATTATCCATGCGTAGCATGACCGGATAGCCGCGATTTGCCGCGATCCTGTCGAGTACACGGACCACGCGCAAAGCTGGCAGATTCAGATCGATTTCAATCGACAATGCCTCACGGTTAAAGTCATCAACGACATTGAACGTGCGAAAACGACGGCCACAGACCAGAGCATCATGCATAAAATCGACAGACCAGCTCTGGTTCAGCGCTTCCGGTGTGGCCAGTGGCGAGGGATTACGCACCGGCAACCGTTGTTTGCCTTTACGGCGAAAATTCAGCTTCAGCAGACAATAAATACGATGGATCCTTTTGTGATTCCACGGGTATCCCTGCCGCCGCAGAACCTGGAAAAGTTTTGGAAAACCGTACCGTGGGTATCGCTCTGCCACTGCCTGTAACGCGACAATAACGGGTTCGTCACGCGTGGTATCCGGACGGTAATGGTAAACCGTTCTGCTCAGGTTCAGACTCCGGCAGGCCTGACGGATACTGAGTCCAAATGTCGTTATCAGATGAGTGACCAGCTCACGCTTAAAGGCTGGTTTTAAAGCTTTTTTTCGATAACGTCTTTCAGCGCCCGGTTCTCAAGGCTCAGGTCGGCAAACATCTGTTTGAGACGTCGATTCTCGTCCTCAAGATCCTTGATCTTTTTAATATCAGAAGCCTCCATGCCGCCGTATCTGGACTTCCAGTTGTAGTAGGTGGCTTCAGAGATACCGGCCTCCCGGCAGACATCTTTAACGGTTCGTCCGGCTTCAACCGATTTAATTACAGCAATGATCTGATGCTCAGTAAAACGGGCTTTACGCATAGCGATCTCCTTTGTTGGCAGAGTGATTATGCCGGAGGGTCTCTAAATGTGAATGGCACGATTATGCGGGATACTTACA
>NZ_JAOWGT010000073.1:0-41261 GCF_030333005.1 Citrobacter sp. Cpo030
GATGCTCAGGCCGAGATCCGCCGTCTCCAGAAAGAGCTGAAACGGGTTACCGACGAACGGGACATATTAAAAAAAGCCGCGGCGTACTTCGCAAAGCTGTCCGACTGAGGTACGCCTTTATCCGTGACAACTCCTGTTGCTGGCCTGTTCGCCTGCTCTGTCGGGTGCTGGATGTTCATCCCAGTGGTTTTTACGCCTGGCTTCAGCAGCCGCATTCACAACGCCATCAGGCAGACCTGAGACTGACAGGACAGATTAAACAGTTCTGGCTGGAGTCGGGATGCGTCTATGGTTATCGCAAAATCCATCTGGATCTGCGTGACAGCGGGCAACAGTGCGGAGTAAACAGAGTCTGGAGACTGATGAAACGTGTCGGAATAAAGGCTCAGGTCGGATACCGAAGCCCGCGGGCACGTAAAGGCGAGGCCAGTATCGTGTCACCCAACAGGCTCCAGCGACAGTTCAATCCGGATGCTCCTGATGAGCGTTGGGTAACGGACATAACCTACATCAGGACCCACGAAGGCTGGCTGTATCTTGCCGTTGTTGTTGATCTGTTCTCACGCAAAATTATCGGCTGGTCCATGCAATCCCGGATGACAAAGGACATTGTCCTGAACGCACTGCTGATGGCTGTATGGCGGCGTAATCCCGAAAAACAGGTGCTGGTTCATTCGGATCAGGGCAGTCAGTACACAAGCCATGAGTGGCAGTCGTTCCTGAAATCACACGGCCTGGAGGGTAGCATGAGCCGTCGCGGTAACTGCCATGATAATGCGGTTGCAGAAAGTTTTTTCCAGTTGTTGAAACGTGAACGGATAAAGAAAAAGATCTACGGAACGCGGGAAGAAGCCCGCAGTGATATTTTTGATTACATCGAAATGTTTTATAACAGTAAGCGTCGGCATGGTTCTAGCGAACAGATGTCACCGACAGAATATGAAAACCAGTATTATCAACGGCTCGGAAGTGTCTAGATTATCCGTGGCGATTCAGCCACCGTCATACTGACCAGTTCGTTAAAAAAAATCGCCAGCAGCGTACAAAAAACCAAGCGCTTTTGATTACGTAAACCGATCGTCTTAATCTTTTGCTGGTACATTTTAATGTATTCAGCAAACAGCAAGAAAAAGATGGAGAAGAGAAGACTCAAAATGGCAATGGTGTTAAAGGGCATCAAACCCAGCAAATGGGCGCTAAAAATTAACGTCACATTGATAACAATGAAATCGACCAGTTTTAAAAAGACTGGATATCCCTGGCTGCTAATCTTTAGCGATTTTTTAAGCATATCTCAGCCCATTATTTATTGATCTTTAATTGTTTTTTTCTCATTTCATGTTGCTAATTATATCACAAGTCTAAAAAACGCAATGGCACATTGTCAGTAAATGTAAAAAATAATACTCATTACTGTGACAACCCTCTCCAGTGAAATCGTATCTATATGATTTTAATGCAGTTGATATCAATGGAAGTTTTATCTACCTCAGCAAAAAAGATAACCTTTAACAACATTATCGCTATTGACAGATAACATCTCATGGTCTATGAAAAAGTGTTTTATGTATGATAAATTGCACAAAAGTATTGTTTCAGTGACGTTGAATCACTTTAGCATTACTGTTTAATACAGTAATTAAAATAAAAACAGCTGCCTTAAGACAACATTTCAAATGATATTAATAATACAATTAATTACTTTTTATTATAATTAAACAACAAATATCATCACCATGAATACCTCATACGGTAACGCTTAAAAAGCGTACCTGAACCCTCAGCCCACCTAATGTCTCACTACGCGTTAGCTGAGGATGCGTGCGATGCAGGCGAGCAATATCATTGACCAGCGCCAGGCCGATCCCGGCGCCTGGGACATTGCCTACGTTATCAAGACGATGAAACGGTAGCAGAGCCTGATGAACCATCTGCTCATCTATGCCCGGTCCGCTATCTTCGACCACCAGCACCACGGCCTCTCCTTCTCGTTGCAGTCGGGCGGTCACCATCCCCTGTGACGGCGTGTATTTCAGTGCGTTATCCAGCAGATTCCCACACAGTTCACCGAGCAGCACTTCATCTCCCTCGACCCACACCGCGTCCTGTTCCCCTTCATAGCCCAGATCGATCCCTTTACTACGCGACTGCGCCAGTCGGGTAAAACAGCTGGTTTGCACCACCTCATACAGATTAACCGGCGAGAAATGCCTTTCCCCCTGCTCCTTGCGCTTCACCGCAGACAACTGCAACAGCCTCTCCGTCAGTTGAATGGTATTATCGAGCGTGCTACTCATGGCTTGTAAACTCTCATACCATTGCCGCGGTTCGGTGCTGGCGAGAGCCACCGATGCCTGAGTTTTCAGTACCGCTAACGGCGTTTTGAGCTGATGGGAAGCATCCGCGCTGAAGCGCTCCTGACGAGAGATCAGACCGCGAAGTCGGTCCAGATAACGGTTGAAAGCCACAATCAGCAGACGGGTTTCCGACCATGGCAGCAGTTCCGGCAGCGGCGTCAGCAGGCCTGGCTCACGACGCACCATCAGCGATGAAAGCTGGCGCATCGGGCGCAGCACCCGGCGCAGCAGCCAGCCAACCAGCACCAGCGTCAGCAGCACCAGTAGCCCTTGCGAAACCCACGAGGAAAACAGCAGCTGTCGCGCCAGATAGCGCCGCGATTGCAGCGTTTCGGCAACATAAATCTCCGCCATGCCGACAATGCCGCCTTCGTTGACGGGCTGCAGCAGACGCGCCACGCGGATTGCCTCACCGCGATATTCAGTGTGATAAAACCATGCCAGCGCCGGATAAAGCCGCGTGCGCGAGGTAGCTGGCGGCATCGCCGGTAAATCGTCATAACCAGAGATAACCTTCCCCGTCGGATCAACCACTTTGTAGTACAGTCGGTCATTCATATTCAATTCAAAGCTGTCCAGCACCACCCATGGCACGTTCACTTCCAGCTGTTTATTGCGCACCACCAGCCGCTCGGAAACGGTCCTGGCGGATGAAAGGAGCGTGCGGTCATACGCCTGGGTCGCCGCCTGTAGCGCACTGACATAGCTGTTAAATGCCGACAGACCCCACAGCAACATGAGCGGCAAGCCCAGAAACATCAGCAGTTGCAGGTACAACGATTGGGGTTTAACCCACTTCATCGCTACGCTCCAGCACATAGCCCAGACCACGCAGCGTAGCAATACGCACATCGCTTCCCTGTAGCTTTTTGCGCAAACGATGGATATACAGCTCAATGCTTTCGGGACTAACCTCATCACTCAGGCTGAAGACCTGCTCAAACAACTGCTGACGTGAAACCGGCCGCAACCGACGGTACATCAGCACCGTCAACAGCGCCTGTTCACGTGGTGTGAGCGCCAACGGCTGCCCCTGCAACAGAAAATAGCCTTCATCGTGAAACGCCAGCTCCCCCAGTTGCTGTATGCCTTGCACCTGTCCCGCACTGCGACGCAGCAAGGCCCGCAGCCGGGCATCCAGTTCCTCAATTTCAAACGGTTTTGCCAGATAATCATCGGCTCCGACGTTCAACCCTTTCACCCTATCGGCCACCGCGCTACGCGCCGTCAGCAGCAGGACAGGAAGCGTCTGCCCGCGTTTGCGCAGCCGCTGAACGACTTCCAGACCATCCAGCCCCGGCATATTGATGTCCAGCACCGCCAGCGCATACGTTTCGCTATGTAAAAGATGGTCGGCTGCCAGGCCATCAAACACGCAGTCAACGGCAAAACCGTTTTGCACCAGCGCTTTCTCCAGCCAGTGAGCTAACTCACGGTTATCCTCCGCTAATAAGAGACGCATATCACATCCTGTAAAGTTTCTGCCGCATTGAAAGGGAATTGAAAGGTTAATGTTTTAACAATCACGCAACCGAACTGCTACACATCGGCTCACATAATCACAAAAATCTTCTTCCGTACCCGAAAATCCGGTTTTCCGGCGTGAGGATAAACAATGAAAAAACAGTTACTTCGTACCCTTACTGCAAGCATTTTATTGATGAGTACCTCTGTACTGGCGGAACAAGCGCCATCGCGCACTGAATGTATCGCCCCTGCTAAACCCGGCGGCGGTTTCGATCTCACCTGTAAGTTGATTCAGGTGAGCATGATGGAAACCGGCGCTATCGAAAAACCGATGCGCGTCACCTACATGCCCGGTGGCGTTGGTGCCGTGGCCTATAACGCGATCGTCGCTCAACGCCCGGCTGAAGCGGGAACCGTAGTGGCCTTCTCCGGCGGCTCACTGCTGAACCTGTCACAGGGCAAGTTTGGTCGCTACGGCGTGGATGATGTCCGCTGGCTGGCAAGTGTGGGTACCGACTACGGCATGATTGCCGTACGCCAGGACTCACCGTGGAAAACGCTGAAAGATCTGCTGACGGCCATGGAAAAAGACCCTAACAGCGTGGTCATTGGTGCAGGTGCCTCTATCGGTAGCCAGGACTGGATGAAGTCGGCACTGCTGGCGCAAAAAGCCAATGTCGATCCACACAAGATGCGCTATGTGGCCTTTGAAGGCGGTGGCGAGCCGGTTACCGCACTGATGGGCAATCACGTGCAGGTGGTTTCCGGCGATCTCAGTGAGATGGTGCCTTACCTCAGCGGAGACAAAATCCGCGTGCTCGCGGTGTTCTCTGATGAACGCCTGCCGGGCCAGTTAGCCAACGTGCCAACCGCCAAAGAGCAGGGTTATGACCTCGTGTGGCCTATCATTCGTGGCTTCTACGTTGGGCCAAAAGTCAGCGACGCCGAGTATCAGTGGTGGGTTGATGCCTTTAACAAACTCCAGCAGACCGATGAGTTTAAAAAGCAGCGCGATCTGCGCGGCCTGTTTGAATTCAACATGAGTGGCAAACAGCTCGACGACTACGTGAAAAAGCAGGTCACGGATTATCGTGAGCAGGCGAAAGCCTTCGGTCTGGCGAAGTAAACGCAGAGGCAAAGATGATGAGCGATCGTATTTTCGCAGGTATCTGGCTGTTGCTCTGCATAGCCGGGCTGTTCGTGGCCTGGCAAATCAGCAGCGAATACAGCTATGAACCCGTAGGGCCGCGTCCCTTCCCGCTTGGCATTATCGGTCTGATGTTGGTCTGTGCCGTGGCGCTGCTGTTGCGCCATCCGGACACCATCAGTTGGCCCCGTCGCCACGTGCTGCAAAAGCTGCTGACGATGGTAATTGTTCTGTTGATGTACGCCTGGGGTTTTGAGTGGCTCGGTTTTCCCATCGCCACCGCCATTCTCACCGTGGTGATCGGCATGTTGTTCGGCGCAACTATCCCTGCTGCGGGTATTTCCGGCGCGGTGCTCGGCATTCTGCTGTGGTATGCCTTTGACCGACTGCTTGACGTCACCTTACCACTCGGCGCCTGGCTGGGTTAACGGAGAAACGATGGATACCTGGATTTATCTTTCTCAGGGTTTCGCGGTGGCAATGACACCGGAAAACCTGGTCATCGCCTTGATAGGCTGTTTTGTCGGCACCATTGTGGGTTTGCTGCCCGGCCTTGGACCGATCAACGGCGTGGCGATCCTGCTGCCGCTGGCCTTTGCTTTGCATCTGCCCGCAGAATCCGCGCTAATCCTGCTGGCTACAGTCTACATAGGCTGTGAATATGGCGGGCGCATCTCCTCCATCCTGTTGAATGTTCCCGGCGATGCGGCGGCGATTATGACCGCGCTGGATGGTTACCCTATGGCGCAGCAAGGACGCGGTGGCGTGGCGCTCTCTATCTCGGCGGTCAGCTCTTTCTTTGGTTCGCTTATCGCCATCGGCGGCATCATTCTGTTTGCCCCGGCGTTAGCCCAATGGTCGCTGGCCTTCGGTCCGGCGGAATACTTTGCCTTAATGGTTTTCGCCATTGCCTGTCTCGGCAGCATGATGGCGCAAAATCCGCTGAAATCATTTCTGGCAGCGCTTATCGGTCTCGGACTTGCGACCGTCGGCGTAGACGCCAACACCGGGGTTTATCGCTTTACTTTTGACAGTGTCCATCTCTCTGACGGTGTGCAGTTTATCGTGGTGGTGATTGGGCTGTTCTCTGTCTCTGAAATATTGTTAATGCTGGAACATACCAGCAGTGGCCAGACGCTGGTGCGTAAAACGGGCCGCATGTTGTTCAACGCCAAAGAAGGCGCACAGTGCGTAGGGGCCACCCTGCGTTCATCAGTGATTGGCTTTTTCGTCGGCGTTCTGCCTGGCGCTGGCGCCACCATTGCCAGTGCCATCACCTACATGACCGAGAAAAAGCTCAGCGGCAACAGCGACAGCTTTGGCAAGGGGGATATTCGCGGCGTTGCGGCGCCAGAAGCCGCCAACAACGCCTCGGCCTGCGGCTCTTTTATTCCGATGCTGACGCTCGGCGTGCCGGGCTCCGGTACCACGGCGGTGATGATGGGCGCGCTAACGCTGTACAACATCACCCCGGGTCCAGCCATGTTTACCGAGCAGCCGGATATCGTTTGGGGGCTGATTGCAGCGCTGCTGATTGCTAACGTAATGCTGCTGGTGATGAACATTCCACTGATCGGTCTGTTTACCCGCATGCTGACCATCCCGCTGTGGTTTTTGGTACCGGCTATCGCGGCAGTTTCCGCAGTTGGCGTGTACGCCGTTCACAGCACCACCTTCGATTTGGTATTGATGGTCGCCCTCGGCGTGCTGGGCTACATCCTGCGTAAAATGCACTTCCCAATGTCGCCATTGATTCTGGGCTTCGTTCTCGGGGAAATGCTGGAGCAGAACCTGCGCCGGGCGTTGTCTATCAGTAACGGCAGTATGGATATTCTGTGGGCCAGCGGCGTGGCGAAAGTGCTGCTGGTGATGGCGGTACTGGTTATCGTGGTCCCGCCAGTGCTGCGCATGATCCGTAAACGCAACAGCAAACCGCAGGTGGATATCGGCTAACAAATTGCCGGATGGCGGCGCTATTGCGCCCTATCCGGCCTACAATTTGGCTCGGTTGTAGGCCGGATAAGCGCAACGCCATCCGGCATTTTCATCTTCAGCGCAAACTTCGCGTTCCTTCCAGCAGGTGCTCAACAAACCGTGTCAGCTTAGGCAACGGACGCAAATCCTGTCGCCACAGCAAATGAATTGGCCGCGGCTGCGGCGTAAACCCTTCCAGGATCCGAATCAATTTCCCCGTAGCCAGTTCTTGCGCCAGCAGCACCTCAGGTTGCAATAACAGCCCAGCCCCCGCTACCGCCGCCATACGCAGGCCATGACCATCGTTACAACGCAGGATCGCATCGCGCTTCCATCTGACCTCCCCCGTCACGCCAGGCAGTATCCACTCGTTGCGAGCCGTCCACACGGTATGGGACAGGCACAGATGATCCACCAGATCCGCGGGCGTCCGGGGGGTGCCATGGCGGGCAAGATAATCTGGCGAAGCACAAATTGCCATACGGTAGGGACACAGGTATTTCGCCACCACGTCTGTCTGATGGATATCGCCAATGCGGATCGCCAGATCGACACCTTCATTCACCAGATCAACCATCCGGTTGGTGAGATCCAGTTCAATGCGCACCTCTGGCCAGGTCTGTAAAAACGCAGCGGCCAGCGGCGAGATCACGCAAGCGCCAAAAGAAGTGGGCGCGCTAATTCGCAGCGTCCCCGCCGGTGCCAGCCGCAGACGCTCTACCGAACGTTCGGCTATCGATACCTGCTCCAGCACACGACGGGCTTCTTCAAAATAGACGCGTCCGGCATCGGTCAGACTCTGGCGGCGCGTATTGCGCTCCAGCAAACGCGTGCCGAGCTGCGCTTCCAGTTGGGTGATATATTTTCCCACCATCACCGCAGACATCTCGAGCCTCGTCGCCGCAGAAGTAAAGCTCCCACTCTCCACCACGGCGACAAACGTTTCCATGCCGCGCAGTTTATCCATATTACAAACCCCTGGTTAGTAATCATCTAACTTTTAGCCAGTTTATCTGATTTCATTTTCATTAAAGAATAGCGGCTCACACTATTGCGGAGGTGGTTATGAAAATCGTCATTATTGGTGCCAGTGGTACAGTGGGTCGCGCAGTTACAGAAGCATTGAGCCGTAAACATGAGGTGGTCCGCGTGGGTCGCACTCAGGGGGATTACCAGGTCGATATCACCTCGCAGGAGAGTGTCGAGGCCTTGTTTGAAAAAGTCGGTCGGGTAAATGCGATCGTTTCCGCCACCGGCAATCTGTTCTTTGGGCCGCTGTCGACAATGACCGACCAGGACTTTAACCAGGGGCTTCAGGATAAACTATTAGGCCAGATTCGTCTGGCATTAACCGGGCAGCATTTCCTGAATGATGGCGGCTCGATAACGTTAATTAGCGGCATTATCGCCCACGAACCCATCGCACAGGGGACAAACGCCGCAACGATCAATGCCGGGCTGGAAGGATTTGTTCGCGCCGCTGCCTGTGAGCTAGGCCATGGTCAACGCATTAACCTGATAAGTCCAACCGTGCTGAGTGAATCCGCCGAAGCGTACGACAGTTTCTTCCCGGGCTTTGAAAGCGTCCCCGCCGCCACCGTCGCCAACGCCTATCGCCGCAGTGTGGAAGGCATCCAGACCGGGCGTATTTATAAAGTCGGTTACTGACTTTGCCGCTGCCGTTGACTCATCACCAACGGCAGCGTGATTAACCCACTGTTTTAAAATACTTTATCTTTTCCCTCGCATTAACCCACACCCTTCATAATGTTAAATAATTGTTGCTTTTGATCACAAATAATAAACAAACAAGCTCGTTCTGTGCGCGTTTTTCAAAAATGTAGATATTTTTAATTTATGGCTACGAAACGAGCTGCGCCATATCTCCCTGACAATCTACTGAGAGGAACGATTTGATGAACGCACTGACTGCCGTAAAACCGAATGCTGAAGATCCTGCCCAGCACTACAGCGGTTTCACGCTGAAACCATCAGCCCAATCCCCACGCCTGCTGGAGCTGACTTTTTCTGCTGAGACCACTGAGCAATTTCTGCAGGTCGTCGCGCAGTGGCCGGTTCAGGCGCTGGAATACAAATCCTTCTTGCGCTTCAAAGTGGGCAAGATCCTCGACGACCTGTGCGGCAATCAGTTACAGCCCCTGCTGCTGAAAACCCTGCTCGATCGTGCCGAAGGCGCACTGCTAATCAATGCCGTTGGCGTAGACGACGTGGCGCAGGCGGAAGAGATGGTCAAGCTGGCAACGGCGGTAGCGCACCTCATCGGACGCTCTAATTTTGATGCGATGAGCGGTCAATATTACGCTCGTTTTGTGGTGAAAAACGTCGATAACTCAGACAGCTATCTGCGCCAGCCTCACCGAGTGATGGAATTGCACAACGACGGAACCTACCTCGAAGAAATCACCGATTACGTGCTGATGATGAAGATCGACGAGCAGAACATGACCGGCGGTAACTCGCTGCTACTGCACCTCGACGACTGGGAGCATCTGGAGCAGTACTTTACCCATCCTCTGGCGCGTCGCGCCATGCGCTTTGCCGCACCGCCAAGCAAAAACGTCAGTCAGGAAGTGTTCCATCCGGTATTTGACGTTGACCAGCAGGGCCGCCCGGTAATGCGCTACATCGACCAGTTCGTCCAGCCAAAAGACTATGAAGAAGGCGTCTGGCTGAGTGACCTGTCCGATGCGCTGGAAACCAGCAAGAGCATTATTTCCGTTCCGGTTTCAGTAGGTAAATTCCTGCTGATCAACAACCTGTTCTGGCTGCACGGGCGCGATCGTTTCACTTCGCATCCGGACTTGCGCCGCGAACTGATGCGCCAGCGTGGTTATTTTGCGTACGCGACAAACCACTACCAGACCCATCAGTAAGCGCGAAGGAAAAGCGGATGTATGATTTTGTGATTATTGGCGGCGGCATTATCGGCATGTCGACCGCCATGCAATTGATTGATGTCTATCCGGACGCCAAAATCGCGCTACTGGAAAAAGAGCCCGGCCCGGCCTGCCACCAGACGGGCCATAACAGCGGCGTCATTCACGCCGGGGTCTATTACACCCCCGGCAGCCTGAAGGCTCAGTTTTGCCTGGCCGGAAATCGCGCCACAAAAGCCTTTTGCGACCAAAACGGTATCCGCTACGACGTCTGCGGAAAAATGCTGGTTGCCACCTCCGCTCTGGAAATGGAGCGCATGCGCGCGCTTTGGGATCGCACCGCCGCTAACGGTCTGGAGCGCGAATGGCTGAATGCGCAGGAACTTCGCGAGCGTGAACCCAATATCACCGGACTGGGCGGCATTTTTGTCCCGTCGAGCGGGATTGTCAGCTACCGCGAAGTCACCGCCGCGATGGCGAAGATTTTCCAGGCCAAAGGCGGGGAGATTATTTACAACGCCGAGGTCAGCGCGCTGAGAGAGCACGCTGCGGGCGTGATTGTCCACACCCGTCAGGGCCAGGAATATGAAGGCGCGACGCTGATCAGCTGTTCTGGCCTGATGGCGGACCGACTGGTGAAAATGCTCGGCGTTGAACCAGGCTTTATCATCTGTCCGTTCCGGGGCGAATATTTCCGCCTGGCGCCAGAACATAACCAGATAGTTAACCATCTGATCTACCCCATCCCCGACCCGGCGATGCCGTTTCTCGGTGTTCATTTAACCCGGATGATTGACGGCAGCGTCACCGTAGGCCCCAACGCGGTACTGGCATTTAAACGCGAAGGCTACCGTAAGCGTGACTTTTCGCTCAGCGATACGCTGGAGATCCTCGGTTCTTCCGGTATTCGCCGCGTGCTGCAAAACAACCTGCGCTCAGGGCTTGGTGAAATGAAGAATTCGCTGTGCAAAAGCGGTTATCTGCGGCTGGTACAAAAGTACTGCCCGAGCCTGACGCTTAAGGATCTGCAACCGTGGCCTGCGGGCGTGCGGGCACAGGCGGTATCACCTGATGGCAAGCTTATCGACGATTTTCTGTTTGTCACCACGCCACGCTCAATTCACACCTGTAACGCCCCTTCTCCGGCGGCAACGTCGGCGATCCCTATCGGCGCACATATTGTCAGCAAAGTTCATGCGCTGCTGGAGAACCAGAGTAATCCCGGACGCACGCTGCGTGCGGCACGTAGCGTGGAGACATTACACGCCGCATTTACCCGTTAAACCGATTAAGACAGGAAGCAATCATGCAACTTAACGATCCAACCTTATTTCGCCAGCAGGCACTGATCGACGGCAACTGGCGTGACGCCAACAGCGGTGAGACCATCGCGGTAACCAATCCCGCCAACGGTCAGCAATTGGGTAGCGTACCTAAAATGGGGGCAGATGAAACCCGCGAAGCGATTAACGCCGCTAACCGCGCTCTGCCGGCCTGGCGTGCGCTGACCGCCAAAGAGCGAGCCAATATCCTGCGCCGCTGGTTCAACCTGATGATTGAGCATCAGGACGATCTCGCCCGCCTGATGACCCTGGAACAGGGTAAACCGCTGGCGGAGGCCAAAGGCGAAATCACCTATGCCGCCTCATTTATTGAGTGGTTTGCCGAAGAGGGCAAACGCATCTATGGCGATACGATCCCTGGTCATCAGGCCGATAAGCGTCTGATCGTCATCAAGCAGCCGATCGGCGTTACCGCCGCGATTACGCCGTGGAACTTCCCCTCAGCGATGATCACCCGTAAAGCCGGTCCGGCGCTGGCAGCTGGCTGTACGATGGTGCTTAAACCCGCCAGCCAGACCCCTTACTCCGCACTGGCGCTGGCAGAACTGGCTAATCGCGCCGGGATCCCGGCAGGCGTTTTCAGCGTAGTGACCGGTTCTGCAAGCGAGGTTGGTAACGAGCTGACCGGCAACCCGCTGGTGCGCAAGCTGTCATTTACCGGCTCGACCGAAATCGGCCGTCAGTTAATGCAGCAGTGCGCCAAAGACATCAAAAAAGTATCGCTGGAGCTGGGCGGCAATGCGCCGTTTATCGTCTTTGACGATGCCGATCTTGATAAAGCCGTGGAAGGCGCGCTGGCATCGAAGTTCCGTAACGCTGGTCAAACCTGCGTCTGCGCCAACCGCCTGTACGTGCAGGACGGCGTGTATGAGCGCTTTGCTGAAAAACTCCAGCAGGCGGTGAGCAAGCTGCATCTCGGCGATGGTCTGCAACCTGACGTCACCACCGGACCGCTGATCGACGATAAAGCGGTTGCCAAAGTGCAGGAACACATCGCCGACGCTCTGGATAAAGGCGCGCGCATTATCGCGGGCGGTAAACCTCACGCGCTCGGCGGTAACTTCTTCCAGCCCACCATCCTGGTGGATGTGCCAGATAACGCGAAGGTCGCCAAAGAAGAAACGTTCGGCCCGCTGGCTCCGCTGTTTCGTTTTAAAGACGAAGCTGACGTCATCGCTCAGGCCAACGACACCGAGTTTGGTCTGGCCGCCTATTTCTACGCCCGTGATTTAAGCCGCGTCTTCCGCGTTGGCGAAGCGCTGGAGTACGGCATCGTCGGGATTAACACCGGCATTATCTCCAACGAAGTCGCCCCGTTTGGGGGGATAAAAGCCTCCGGTCTTGGCCGTGAAGGATCGAAATACGGCATCGAAGACTACTTAGAAATCAAATATATGTGCATCGGCCTTTAATAAAACAAATACTGGAGAACACCTGATGAGCACCAACAAAGAACTTATGCAACGTCGCAGCAACGCCGTTCCCCGTGGCGTAGGCCAGATCCACCCTATTTTTGCCGAGCGTGCAGAAAACTGTCGGGTTTGGGACGTTGAAGGCCGTGAATTCCTCGACTTTGCTGGCGGTATCGCGGTGCTGAACACCGGCCACCTGCACCCGCAGATCGTCTCTGCGGTAGAAGCGCAGTTGAAAAAGCTGTCTCATACCTGTTTCCAGGTGCTGGCCTATGAGCCGTACCTGGAGCTGTGTGAAATCATGAACAAGAAAGTGCCGGGTGATTTCGCCAAGAAAACCCTGCTGGTGACCACCGGTTCTGAAGCGGTAGAAAACGCGGTGAAAATCGCCCGCGCCGCCACCAAACGCACCGGCACGATCGCTTTCAGCGGCGCTTACCACGGTCGTACCCACTACACCCTGTCGCTGACCGGGAAAGTCAATCCGTACTCCGCCGGAATGGGGCTGATGCCAGGCCATGTGTATCGCGCGCTTTATCCTTGTCCGCTGCACGGCATCAGTGACGACGATGCTATCGCCAGCATTCACCGCATTTTCAAAAACGATGCCGCGCCAGAAGACGTCGCCGCCATCGTGATTGAACCCGTTCAAGGCGAAGGCGGTTTTTACGCGGCCTCTCCTTCCTTTATGCAACGACTGCGCGCCATTTGTGACGAACACGGGATCATGCTGATTGCCGATGAAGTACAGAGCGGTGCGGGCCGTACCGGTACGCTGTTTGCCATGGAGCAGATGGGCGTTGCACCCGATCTCACCACCTTCGCCAAATCCATCGCCGGAGGCTTCCCGCTGGCGGGCGTGACCGGACGCGCCGAAGTCATGGACGCAATCCCACCGGGCGGTCTGGGCGGTACCTATGCAGGTAACCCAATTGCCTGTGCCGCCGCGCTGGCGGTACTGAACATTTTCGAGCAGGAAAATCTGCTGCAAAAAGCCAACGAGCTGGGACAAACCCTGCGCGAAGGCCTGCTGGCTATCGCGGAAACCCATCGCGAGATTGGCGACGTACGCGGGCTGGGCGCGATGATTGCTATCGAACTGTTCGAAGATGGCGATCACACGAAACCAGACGCCAAACTGACTGCGGAAGTGGTGACGCGTGCACGCGAGAAAGGGCTGATCCTGCTCTCCTGCGGACCTTACTACAACGTGCTGCGCATTCTTGTCCCGCTGACCATTGAAGATGCGCAAATCCGCCAGGGGCTGGACATTATCGCCCAGTGTTTTGCCGAGGCAAAACAGGGTTAAACCCCCGAATAAAAACGGGAAATTGTAGGCCGGATAAAGCGTAAGCGCTGCCATCCGGCAATGTTGTGATGCCCGGTGGCGCTACGCTTACCGGGCCTACGGGTAAGGTGCAGGAAGCGACGTCAATAACAATAACGAGGTTTAAAGATGGGGCAAGTGTCACAATCACATGATTTAGGGGGCGGGCTGAAATCACGCCACGTCACCATGCTGTCTATTGCCGGGGTAATCGGCGCAAGTTTGTTCGTCGGTTCAAGCGTGGCGATTGCAGAAGCCGGTCCCGCAGTATTATTAGCCTATCTGTTCGCCGGATTGCTGGTGGTGATGATTATGCGCATGCTGGCCGAAATGGCCGTTGCCACCCCGGATACCGGTTCTTTTTCCACTTACGCCGATAAGGCCATCGGCCCGTGGGCGGGTTACACCATCGGCTGGTTGTACTGGTGGTTCTGGGTGTTGGTTATCCCGCTGGAGGCGAATATTGCCGCCATCATTCTGCACTCCTGGGTACCGGGCATTCCTATCTGGCTGTTTTCTCTGGTTATCACGCTGGCGTTAACCGGCAGTAACTTGCTGAGCGTTAAAAATTACGGTGAATTCGAGTTCTGGCTGGCGCTGTGCAAAGTGGTTGCCATTCTGGCGTTTATTACCCTCGGTGCGGCGGCGATTAGCGGTTTCTACCCTTATGCCGAAGTTAGCGGAGTTTCACGCCTGTGGGATCAGGGCGGCTTTATGCCCAACGGTTTTGGCGCCGTGATCAGCGCGATGTTAATCACCATGTTCTCCTTTATGGGCGCGGAGATAGTTACCATCGCCGCCGCCGAATCCGATACCCCGGATAAACATATCGTTCGCGCCACCAACTCGGTTATCTGGCGTATCTCTATCTTCTATCTGTGCTCTATTTTTGTGGTGGTGGCGCTGATCCCGTGGAACATGCCGGGACTGAAAGAAGTGGGTTCTTACCGCTCGGTACTGGAGCTACTGCATATCCCGCACGCGAAATTGATCATGGACTGCGTCATTTTGCTTTCGGTGACCAGCTGTCTTAACTCCGCGCTGTATACATCCTCGCGCATGCTCTACTCCCTGAGCCGCCGTGGCGATGCCCCCGCCTTTATGGGTAAAACGAACCGCAGCAAAACGCCTTATGTGGCGGTGCTACTGTCGACAGGTGCCGCGTTCCTCACCGTCATCGTCAATTATTACGCCCCGGCCAAGGTATTTAAATTCCTGATCGACAGTTCCGGCGCCATCGCGCTGCTGGTCTATCTGGTCATTGCCGTTTCTCAACTGCGGATGCGCAAAATCCTGCTGGCGCGAGGCGGTGAAATTAAACTGAAAATGTGGCTCTATCCGTGGCTTACCTGGCTGGTCATCGCGTTTATTATCTTTGTGCTGGTGGTCATGCTGTTTCGCCCGGCACAACAGCTGGAAGTTATCTCTACCGGGTTGTTAGCCATAGGAATTATTTGCACCGTGCCCATTATGTCGCGCTGGAAAAAACTGCTATCGTGGCAAAAAGCACCATTGCAAAATACGCATTAAACCTGTTCCCGGCGCAGGCCGGGAAATCCTTTCAGGAGTATGACCATGACCGCCATTCCCCAACCGACGGCCATTGATGGATACCGCTGGCTGAAGAACGACATCATCCGCGGTGTGTATCAGCCTGATGAAAAACTGCGTATGAGCCTGCTAACCTCACGCTATGAGCTAGGTGTGGGACCGCTGCGCGAAGCGCTTTCGCAGTTAGTTGCCGAGCGGTTAGTGACGGTGGTTAATCAGAAAGGGTATCGTGTCGCCCCGATGTCAGAGCAGGAGTTGCTCGATATTTTCGATGCCCGCGCCAATATGGAAGCCATGTTGGTCGCACTGGCCATTGAACGCGGCGACGACGCCTGGGAAGCTGAAATTCTGGCGCGCGCACATATGCTCAGTAAGCTTGAAGCCATTGACGCCAGCGAACAGATGCTCGACGAGTGGGATCAACGCCATCAGGCGTTTCACTCGGCGATTGTCGCCGGCTGTGGTTCACAATATCTGCTGCAAATGCGTGAACGGCTGTTCTCTCTGGCGGCGCGCTACCGGTTTATCTGGCTGCGTAAAACGGTGCTGTCGGTTGAAATGCTGGAAGACAAACACGATCAGCACAAGACGCTAACCGAAGCGATTCTGGCACGTGATGCCGCGCGCGCCAGCGAATTAATGCGCCAGCACTTGCTGACGCCGATTCCGATTATTCAACAGGCTATGTCCGGCAAATTGTTGGCGCAATAAGCCTGAATCACATTACTGTTCCGGAATACGTAATACCTGCCCAGGATAGATTTTATCCGGGCTTTTCAGCATTGGTTTATTCGCTTCAAATATCTGGTTATACAGGTTGGCATTACCGTAAACCTGTTTGGCAATAGCGCTCAGGGTATCCCCAGATTTCACGGTATAAAACTGGCTTTCGCTCGCGGGTGCAGAGGTTTTAACCTGATCATCTACGCTGGCAATACCGGAGATATTACCAATCGCGATCAGAATTTTTTCTTTCGCTTCCTGACTTAATCCATCACCAGAAACAGTGGCTTTGCCTTCGTTAATTTGCACGTCCACTTTATCTGCATCAGGGATGCCGGTTTTGTTCAGGTGTTCCTGCACTTTTTTTGCCAGATCGGCTGTGTCATGGTTTCCAGTGACCGCATCCCACAGTTTTTCACCCGCATCTTTTACAAAATTGAAGAGTCCCATATCCACCTCGGTAATTAACAATCAACACCCAAAAGTGTAGCAGAGGAGAAAGGGGCACAAAGAAAACGGCGCCAAAGCGCCGTAGTAGAAAGGAATTAGTTACGCGTCTGTATCCAGAAGGCGTGGATCAAACCAGGGATGTAGCCCAGCAGCGTCAGAACGATATTGAGGATAAATGCCCAGCCGAACCCCTTCCCCAGCAGCACGCCAAGCGGGGGCAGAATAATAGTAAAAACGATTCTCCAGAAACCCATACATACTCCCTACAAGCAAAAAATTAATCATTGTTTAAAAAGAGATTTTATCTCTAAGCGTAGCCATTCTACCCAACTCTGCCAGCATTCCGCGGCTGTTTTACCCTCCTTTACGCTCTTTACGCTGGCGTACGTTGGTTGTTTATTTTAGAATATACTTAATTTAGATTATGCTTAAATACATATGACTGAACTTGAACAACTCCAGGCCAGCGCTGAACAGGCTGCCGCCCTGCTAAAAGCGATGAGTAACCCGAAACGGTTGCTGATTTTGTGCATGCTCTGTGGTTCACCCGGTACCAGCGCGGGTGAGTTAGCCCGTGTTACCGGCCTTAGCCCTTCCGCCACATCCCAGCATCTGGCGCGTATGCGTGAAGAAGGTCTGATAGAAAGCCAGCGCGATGCTCAGCGCATCCTCTACTCCATTAAAAATGCGGCTGTGAATTCGTTGATCGCCACATTAAAAACACTGTATTGCCCATAAGGAGCCATCATGACTATTGGGATGATTTCCCCACGCGAGGCGCAGACACTGGTCGCGCAGGGTGCAAAACTGATTGATATCCGCGATGCTGACGAGTATCTGCACGAGCATATTCCTGAGGCACATCTGGCGCCATTACCCGCGCTTGAGCAGGGATCGCTGCCAGCGAATTTACGCGCCGAGCAGGTGATTTTTCACTGCCAGTCAGGCAAACGTACACAAAATGCGGCAACAAAACTGAGCGCCATCGCCGCACCCGCGCAGGTCTGGTTGCTGGAAGGTGGAATTGACGGCTGGAAAGCCGCAGGGTTGCCGGTGGCGAAAGACAGTTCACAACCGTTACCGCTGATGCGTCAGGTGCAGATAGCCGCAGGCAGCCTTGCCCTACTCGGCGTTATTCTGGGCTATAGCGTTAGCAGCGCCTTCTTCCTGCTGAGCGGTTTTGTCGGCGCCGGGCTGATTCTCGCTGGCATGACCGGCTTTTGCGGTATGGCGCGATTACTGGACATCATGCCCTGGAACCGACGTACTCATTAAGCGGTAATCATTGAAACAGCACTGTACCCGCCGGTTGACGTGATCTATGGTGAGTTCTGCGATAAATGATAAATAAAGGAGCGCAACAATATGTTTAAACCTGGCGATCTGGTTCAACCGCGTATGGGCGGTCCAAAACTGAAGGTTGTTGAAGTCAATGACGATCAAATTGTGGCGGTACAAGCCAGTAATGAAAGCGGTGATAAATTCACGCTGAAAGCAGCTGATGTCACGCGATATACCGAAGAGGGTGATTTCGGCGTTTGCTGAAAATAAGCGGTGAGGATCTCCTCACCGCCTTCGCAATTAGATCAAAAAGTCATCAAGAGATTTACCGGCAGCCAGCGCCTGGGCAATTGGCTTCGGTGTGCGACCTTGCCCGGTCCATGTTTTCGTTTCACCATTGAGATCGATAAAACGATATTTCGCCGGGCGCGGTTGGCGTTTTTTAACTGAACGTGCCGTCGCAGGTGTTATGCTCAGCAGCTCCTCCGGGCTGATCCCGTCTGCCTGCATCTGCGCCAGCAAGGCATTAATTTTTGCCTGCTGTTCTGCACGTTGGCGCTGTAGCTGTTCTTCTTCATCGCGCCGTTCTTTGGTCACTACCCTGAATTTTTCAAGCATATCTTCCAGTACATCAACGGAAAATTCACGAGCCATTGCGCGCAGCGAGCGGATATTATTTAAGTTTTTTAACATTGAACTCATATTAACAAAACCTCTTTAACGTAAAACATAAAAACGGTATTACGCTAAATATTGTATGCAACTGATTATTATATTTCCAGTCTAATTTATTCGTTTATCATTAAACAAATAGCCAACTCTGATATTTATAGCATCCATTCTGCTATCGCCCAGACAATATATTCTATTACCCTGATTGCAGCTTTGAATATACCTGCAAGGTATCTCAGCGCGCCACTTAAGAAACAAGCCACAGCATCTCGTGGAACCAACGAGTATACATATTGCACATCAGTCAACATTCAGAAAAGGAGCGCAAAAAATTCAGAAAAACAAGCAACAATAACTCTTTGATCTAAAAAGACTTTAATTAATACAGCAACGAAAATACCAAAACGAACAAAAAACAAACCATTGCAGAGCATTTTATCGACAAAAAGACAATAAATAAAAATTTTCAGCTAGTTGCTAGTTATTATCCAGGCAGATATCCTATTAAAACGCGAAAGCAGCAAGACAAATCACTAGCAGTTAAGGTATTCAAAACCTTTTTTCCCCTTTTTACAAGGAGCATTAACATGTTCTCTCCGCAGTCACGCTTGCGTCATGCAGTAGCAGACACGTTCGCGATGGTTGTTTATTGTTCTGTCGTGAACATGTTGATCGAAATATTCCTTTCTGGAATGAGCTTCGAACAGTCGCTGTATTCCAGATTAGTCGCTATCCCTGTCAACATACTGATCGCGTGGCCATACGGCATGTATCGTGATTTGTTCATGCGCGCGGCCCGTAAAGCCACGCAGGCAGGATGGGCAAAAAATCTGGCGGATGTGCTGGCTTATGTCACCTTCCAGTCGCCGGTGTATGTGATTATTCTGCTGACGGTTGGCGCAGACTGGCATCAGATTACAGCTGCAGTAAGTTCGAACATCGTGGTGTCAATGCTGATGGGCGCTGTCTATGGCTACTTTCTTGATTATTGCCGCCGCTTGTTTAAGGTCAGCAGCTATCATCAGGCTAAAGCCTGACACGCTTCTTCGCGACTGGCACTGCCAGTCGCGTTATTAGTTAGAATTAACGTCGCCAAACAGCCCGCTCAGATAACGTTCAAGCGCAATACGCGAGCTAAAGCCGTGCGGAATACCATAATGCTCATGAGTCTCTCCGGCTAAATACAGCGGGAATTGCTGGTAATGATCGCAAGTTTTAATATCCGTTGCCGGTTCCGCCAGCGAAGAGCTACGTTCTTTCAACGTGGGATGGATAATTAATGCGGTACGCCCCATGCGAGCTTCACGATTAACATACACATAATTTTCGCCACGCCGATAGCCGTACGTTTTCTGCGTCACTACATCAACGGTAAAGCCCACTTTTTCAAGTACGCGCGCCACCTCATCAGGTCGTAAATACATATTATTTTCCTCGTTATCTTTTACTGCGGGCTTACCTTACCTGATTCAGCATTAACAACGCTTTCAGAAAAGTCCATAAACGAGTGAACACGATGAGATGAATATCTTAAGAACCGTACAGATTTATGTCAGCGCCAACCTCAGTTGGTAGGCCGCCTGTTGCGCCATTTCCGCCGAGCTGATATTGGTAAATGACAGCAATATTCCACCCTTTCCTTCTGACGTTATTCGCCAGCGGCTTAGCGCCTGAACCGCTAACCCGGCCTGATTCGCTTTGCGCACCAGCGCAATATCATCTCCGTCTACACTCATCACCAGTTGAATCCCACCTTCCTGAGGAATGACGCTAAACCCTTGTTCAGTCAGGGCGTTTTCCATCCATTGTCGTCGTTCGGCATAATGCTGTCGCATACGTTTTAAGTGCCGCCAGAAGTGGCCATCTTGCATAAAATCTGCCAGCGTTTGCTGCCATAAAACCGGAACGCTACAGGCCGTTAGCGCCGCCTGCTGACGAAAATATTCGACCTGAGTCGGAGGCACCACCAGCCACGCCGTGCGCAAAGCCGGAAACATCGATTTACTGAACGTTCCGGCATAAATCACCCGCTGAGGCGCATCCAGACTTTTTAGCGGCGGCAACGGCTTACCGTGGTAACGAAATTCACTGTCATAGTCATCTTCGATTACCCACGCCTGCGCGCGAGTCGCCCACTCCAGCAACTGGTGGCGACGGTCCAAAGACAGTGCTACCCCCAGTGGGCTTTGATGTGCGGGAGTGAGCAGCACAAAACACGCCTGCGGGTAGTCGCGGATCCCGGCGCTGACATCCAGACCATCGGCATCCACCGCTACCGGCATCAACTCAATGCGTTCCTGAGCCACTACGGGCCGGATCAGCGGAAAACCGGGATCTTCGACCCACATTCCCTCACCGGGATGCGCCAGAGCACGCAGGATTAACGTCATTGATGCCGCATAGCCTGAAGTGATAAAAATCTGCTCTGGCTGACATTCAATGCTGCGTGAAACGCGCAGGTAATCAACAATTGCCTGGCGTAACACCCGTTCGCCACACACATCGCCCACCGCCAGATCAAAACGCGTTTGGGTACGTAAACGCCGTCCCATCACCCGCGCCCAGACCTCGCGTGGAAAAAGATCGAGTGCGGGTAATCCCATCTGAAAAGGTTGCGGTCTGGGATTTTCTCCGGCGAAGATGGCAGGCGATGCAGGCGCCCTTTCTGGTCGCAGTTGCTCACTGACAAACGTTCCTGCCTGCCCACGCCGCGCGAGCCAGCCCTGCGCCACCAGCTCTGCATAGGCATTTTCCACCGTCGAGCGTGATACTCCCAGCTCCTGGGCCCAGGTCCTGCTGGAGGGCAATCTGGTACCGGGCTTGAGTTCACCTTTCTCAATTGCGTTTTTTAACTGACGGGCGATTTGCTGATAACGTGGCATTTATGGTCTGCTTTTTTGGCAACAATATGGCTCTCTGTTGCAGTCCATTATAGTGCTACAGTGCGGGTCATCCAAACGAGGAGAAATACCATGACAATGTTACGCCAGCCCTATTACGAACTCAGTCCTGAAATCTATAACGCTCTGGTTCAGGCAAGCCAAGCGCTGGAAAACTGCGCGCTGGAACCTACGTTGACGGAACTGATTTACCTGCGGGTCTCGCAAATCAACGGCTGCGCCTTTTGTCTGGAAATGCACAGTAAAGCACTGCGCAAATCCGGTGTTGCGCAGGCCAAACTGGACGCACTGGCAGGCTGGCGGGTGAGTCACCACTTCAGCGAGCAGGAACGTGCGGCGCTGGCGTGGGCCGAATCGGTCACCCAGATTGCCACTACTCACGCCGAAGATGACGTTTATCTGCCGCTGCTAGACCATTTCAGCGCGAAAGAGATTAGTGACCTGACATTTGCCATTAGCCTGATGAACTGCTTCAACCGCCTGGCGGTGGGGATGCGCATGTGATTCTGCGCTGCCGGATGGCGGCATAATGCCTTATCCGGCCTACGTTGTGCTCTCCTGTTGCCCGTAGGCCCGATAAGCTTAGCGCCATCGGGCAATTTATAATCACCCGTTAGCCTTCCCCCGCCACGCTCATCACCCAGCTCATCATCAATCTAGAATTCCCATATCTTGTATGGTTGAATCTTTTTAAAACTACATCTAGTATCTTCCCTATCAGGACACACACAACCCGACGCCCTCTATCGCGCCGATCCTTTATTTTTAAATGGAAATACGAATCATGCGCATTATTATTTACACTCGCAATAACTGTGTTCAGTGCCACGCCACCAAACGGGCAATGGAAAGCCGTGGTTTTGACTTTGAGATGGTAAACGTCGATTTACAACCCGATTTGGCTGATAGCCTGCGCGATCAAGGGTTTCGCCAGCTACCGGTCGTGGTCGCGGGTGAAACCAGTTGGTCAGGGTTTCGCCCGGACATGATCAACCGTCTGCATCCGGAACACCGTGTGGCCAGCGCATGAGTCAGCTCGTCTACTTCTCCAGCAGCTCCGAAAATACGCACCGCTTTATTCAGCGTCTGGGGCTGCCTGCCATCCGCATTCCGCTTAACGAACGCGAGCGGATCCGGGTAGACGAACCTTACATATTAATCGTGCCGTCCTACGGTGGCGGCGGCACTGCTGGCGCGGTCCCAAGACAGGTGATCCGCTTTTTAAACGATACGCACAACCGGGCGTTAATCCGTGGAGTGATCGCCTCCGGCAATCGTAATTTCGGTGACGCCTACGGTCGCGCGGGTGATGTCATCTCACAAAAATGCGGCGTGCCGTGGCTCTATCGCTTTGAGCTGATGGGCACCCAAAGCGATATCGACAACGTTCGAAAAGGAGTGAGCGAATTTTGGCAACGACAACCGCAGAACGTGTAATGCAGCCAACGCTGGATTATCACGCCCTGAACGCCATGCTGAATCTGTACGATAAAGCCGGGCGCATTCAGTTCGACAAAGACCATCAGGCGGTGGAGGCTTTCTTTGCCTCCCACGTCCGCCCAAACTCGATGGCGTTTGCCAGCCAGCAGGAGCGCCTGGAAACGTTGGTGGATGAAGGCTATTACGATGCCAGCGTGTTAGCCCGCTACGATCGCGCGTTCGTGCTGAAGCTATTCAACCACGCCCACGCCAGCGGATTCCGTTTCCAGACGTTCCTCGGCGCATGGAAGTTCTACACCAGCTATACGCTGAAAACGTTCGACGGTAAGCGCTATCTCGAAGACTTTGAGGATCGGGTCACAATGGTGGCGCTCACGCTGGCGCAGGGCGATGAAACGCTCGCGATGCAGCTGACCGATGAAATGCTTTCCGGGCGCTTTCAGCCCGCCACACCAACCTTTTTAAACTGCGGAAAACAGCAACGCGGTGAGCTGGTCTCCTGCTTCCTGTTGCGTATTGAAGACAACATGGAGTCTATTGGTCGGGCGGTCAACTCCGCACTTCAGCTCTCCAAACGCGGCGGCGGCGTGGCATTTTTACTCTCCAACCTGCGCGAGGCAGGAGCGCCCATAAAGCGCATTGAGAACCAGTCATCTGGGGTGATACCGGTAATGAAAATGCTGGAAGATGCGTTTTCTTATGCGAATCAACTCGGGGCACGTCAGGGTGCGGGGGCGGTGTATCTGCACGCACACCATCCGGATATTTTACGTTTTCTCGATACCAAGCGCGAAAACGCCGACGAGAAAATCCGCATCAAAACGCTCTCGCTTGGCGTGGTGATCCCGGATGTTACCTTTCAACTGGCGAAAGAAAATGCCCGAATGGCGCTGTTCTCACCGTATGACGTGGAACGGATTTACGGCAAACCGTTCGGTGATATCGCCGTGAGTGAGCGGTATGACGAACTGGTTGCCGACGAACGTGTGCGCAAAAAATTCATTAACGCCCGCGATTTCTTCCAGCGGCTGGCCGAGATCCAGTTTGAGTCTGGCTATCCTTACATCATGTTTGAAGATACGGTGAATCGCGCCAATCCGATTGCCGGTCGGATCAATATGAGCAACCTGTGCTCGGAGATTTTGCAGGTTAACAGTGCCTCTACCTACGATGAAAATCTCAATTACGCACAGACCGGGCACGATATTTCCTGCAATCTCGGCTCGTTAAACATTGCCCATACCATGGATTCACCCGACTTTGGTCGTACCGTGGAAACGGCGGTTCGTGGCTTAACCGCCGTTTCGGACATGAGCCATATCCGCAGCGTGCCCTCGATTGAGACCGGAAACAGCGCGTCGCACGCAATTGGTCTTGGGCAGATGAATCTGCACGGGTATCTGGCGCGGGAGGGGATCGCCTACGGTTCGCCGGAAGGGCTGGATTTCACCAATCTCTATTTCTACACCATCACCTGGCATGCGCTGAATACGTCAATGAAGATCGCCCGCGAGCGCGGTCAAACCTTTGCCGGATTCAAACAGTCGCGCTACGCCAGCGGCGAATATTTTAACCAGTATCTGCAGGGCGACTGGCAGCCAAAAACCGACAAGGTTCGCACGCTGTTTGCCGCCAGCGGCATTACGCTGCCGACGCGCGAGATGTGGTCACAGCTGCGTGAAGATGTGATGCGCTACGGCATTTATAACCAGAATTTACAGGCGGTTCCCCCCACCGGTTCTATCTCCTACATCAATCATGCCACGTCAAGCATTCACCCGATCGTGTCGAAAGTGGAGATTCGCAAAGAGGGCAAAACCGGGCGCGTTTACTACCCTGCCCCGTTTATGACCAATGAGAATCTGGCCTTGTATCAGGATGCCTATGAGATCGGTCCACAAAAAATCATTGATACCTACGCAGAAGCAACACGCCATGTCGATCAGGGGCTTTCACTGACGCTCTTTTTCCCCGATACCGCCACCACGCGCGATATCAACAAAGCGCAGATTTACGCCTGGCGTAAGGGCATCAAATCCCTGTACTACATCCGACTACGCCAGTTGGCGCTGGAAGGCACCGAAATAGAAGGCTGCGTGTCATGCGCGCTGTAAGGAGGAGAAAATGACATTATCCCGCGTGAGCGCCATCAACTGGAACAAGATTGAGGATGATAAAGATCTTGAGGT
Source organism: Citrobacter sp. Cpo030 (assembly GCF_030333005.1). Taxonomy (NCBI): domain Bacteria; kingdom Pseudomonadati; phylum Pseudomonadota; class Gammaproteobacteria; order Enterobacterales; family Enterobacteriaceae; genus Citrobacter; species Citrobacter sp. Cpo030. The sequence continues at coordinate 25,131 of NZ_JAOWGT010000073.1, forward strand.
ATGGAACCGTCTGACCAGTAACTTCTGGCTCCCGGAAAAGGTCCCGCTCTCCAATGACATTCCGGCCTGGCAAACGTTGAACGCCGCCGAACAGCAGCTAACAATCCGCGTTTTTACCGGGCTGACGCTGCTCGACACCATTCAGAATGTTGCCGGAGCACCAGCGTTAATGGCTGATTCGTTAACACCGCATGAAGAGGCGGTGCTGTCGAATATCAGCTTTATGGAGGCGGTGCACGCCCGTTCATACAGCTCTATTTTCTCCACCCTTTGCCAGACCAAAGATGTGGATGCAGCTTACGCCTGGAGTGAAGAAAATACCCCACTCCAGCGCAAGGCGCAGATCGTTTTGGCACATTACGCCAGCGACGAACCGTTGAAGAAGAAAATTGCCAGCGTGTTTCTGGAATCCTTCCTGTTCTATTCCGGCTTCTGGTTACCGATGTATTTTTCCAGCCGCGGAAAATTGACCAATACAGCCGATCTTATTCGCCTGATTATTCGTGATGAGGCCGTTCATGGGTATTACATTGGTTATAAATATCAAAAAGGTCTGGAGCATATTTCCGAGTCCGCACGCGAGGAGTTAAAGAACTTTGCCTTCGATCTGCTGATGGAATTGTATGATAACGAAGCGCGCTATACGGAAGAATTGTATGCAGAAACAGGCTGGGTGGATGACGTCAAAGCCTTCCTTTGCTACAACGCCAATAAGGCATTGATGAATTTGGGGTATGAGGCGCTATTTCCACCTGAAATGGCGGAGGTTAACCCGGCAATCCTTGCCGCGCTGTCGCCCAACGCTGACGAAAACCACGATTTCTTCTCGGGTTCTGGCTCATCCTATGTGATGGGAAAAGCGGTCGAAACCGAAGACGACGACTGGAATTTCTAGCAATCAATTCTGCGGGAAATACCGTACATTTTTCGCGGAAATATTTTAACAGGATCACACTTTTGTCGTGCAAATATAATTGTGTGATCTACACTCAATATCAGCCGCATTATTCGCCTGCATTCCAGCAATTCAGGCGATTGTTCATTGGCATTTACAAAAAATATTAACCCGCTCACATTCGCGCTCAGCCCTTATATCACGGGAAGTCCCGCCATCTGGCCTTTGGCAATATTCATGCCACAACCAAATTCAGGGTTGTCTCAGATTCTCAGTATGTTAGGGTAGAAAAAGGTCACTATTTCCATCAGGTAATATATCGATATAAACAAATAACAGGAATCATTCTATTGCATGGCAATTAAATTAGAAGTTAAAAATCTCTATAAGATATTTGGAGAGCATCCCCAGAGAGCCTTCAAATATATTGAAAAAGGACTTTCAAAAGAGCAGATTCTGGATAAAACGGGGCTATCGCTTGGCGTTAAGAACGCCAGTCTGGCCATTGAAGAAGGCGAGATATTTGTCATCATGGGATTATCCGGTTCGGGTAAATCCACAATGGTACGCCTTCTCAATCGCCTGATTGAACCCACCCGCGGGCAGGTATTGATTGACGGCGTAGACATCGCCCGGATATCCGATGCTGAGCTTCGCGAGGTGCGCAGAAAAAAGATTGCGATGGTGTTCCAGTCCTTTGCCCTGATGCCACACATGACGGTCCTGGACAATACGGCATTCGGCATGGAATTAGCCGGTGTTGGTGCGGATGAACGTCGTGAAAAAGCGTTAGATGCGCTGCGTCAGGTTGGTCTGGAGAATTATGCTCACGGCTACCCGGATGAACTTTCCGGAGGGATGCGCCAGCGTGTAGGCCTCGCCCGCGCATTAGCCATTAACCCTGACATCTTATTAATGGATGAGGCCTTCTCAGCCCTCGACCCATTAATTCGTACTGAGATGCAGGATGAGCTGGTAAAACTACAGGCGAAGCATCAACGTACCGTGGTATTTATATCGCATGACCTCGACGAAGCTATGCGTATTGGCGACAGAATTGCCATTATGCAAAACGGTGAAGTGGTCCAGGTCGGCACGCCGGATGAAATCCTGAATAATCCGGCCAATGATTATGTACGCACCTTCTTCCGCGGCGTTGATATTAGCCAGGTCTTCAGTGCGAAAGATATTTCACGCCGTAGCCCCGAGGGTTTAATTCGTAAAACGCCCGGGGTGGGTCCACGTTCAGCGCTACAATTATTGCAGGACAAAGATCGCGAATATGGTTACGTGATTGAACGTGGCAATAAATTCGTTGGCGTTGTCTCTATCGACTCATTAAAAACAGCGTTAAGTCAGGCGCAAGGTATTGAAGCGGCATTGATCGATGAGCCGTTAGCCGTAGATGCACAAACCCCTCTCAGCGAGTTGCTTTCTCATGTCGGTCAGGCCCCGTGCGCGGTGCCGGTTGTAGATGAGGAACAGCAGTATGTGGGCGTCATTTCAAAACGCATGCTGTTACAGGCTTTAGATCGTGAGGGGGTAAACAATGGCTGATCAAACTAATCCGTGGGACACCACACCAGCGGCCGACAGTGCCGCACAAAATGCTGATGCCTGGAGTACGCCATCAGGCGCACCCACTGACGGTGGTGGCGCGGACTGGCTGACCAGCGCACCCGCGCCGGCACCAGAGCATTTCAATATTATGGATCCGTTCCATAAAACGCTGATCCCGCTGGACAGTTGGGTCACAGAGGGGATCGACTGGGTCGTTACCCATTTCCGTCCGGTCTTCCAGGGCATTCGTGTCCCGGTGGATTACATTCTCAACGGCTTTCAACAGCTGCTGTTAGGTATGCCAGCCCCGGTAGCGATTATCCTGTTCGCGCTGATTGCCTGGCAGATTTCCGGCGTGGGGATGGGCGTTGCTACGCTGATTTCCTTAATTGCCATCGGTGCCATCGGCGCGTGGTCGCAGGCCATGATAACCCTGGCGCTGGTGTTGACCGCGTTGCTGTTCTGCGTGGTGATCGGTCTGCCGATGGGGATCTGGTTGGCGCGCAGTCCACGAGCAGCAAAAATTGTTCGCCCGCTGCTGGACGCCATGCAAACCACACCCGCGTTTGTCTATCTGGTGCCGATTGTCATGCTTTTCGGTATTGGTAACGTCCCGGGCGTAGTGGTGACGATTATCTTCGCCCTGCCGCCAATCGTGCGTCTGACTATTCTGGGGATTAACCAGGTGCCAGCCGATCTGATTGAAGCCTCACGCTCGTTTGGCGCCAGCCCGCGTCAGATGCTGTTTAAAGTGCAGCTCCCGCTGGCAATGCCCACCATTATGGCTGGGGTTAACCAGACGCTGATGCTGGCGCTCTCAATGGTCGTCATCGCGTCGATGATTGCCGTCGGCGGACTGGGCCAGATGGTTCTGCGCGGAATCGGTCGTCTGGATATGGGGCTTGCCACCGTCGGCGGGGTTGGGATTGTGATCCTCGCCATCATCCTGGATCGCCTGACGCAGGCCGTCGGTCGCGACTCGCGTAGTCGTGGCAACCGTCGCTGGTACACCACCGGTCCCATTGGGCTTATCACTCGCCCATTCACGAAGTAATTCACCCGTTGCCCGGTGGCGCATGCTTACCGGGCCTATACGTCCCTCCAATAATTAAGGAACAACGATGCGACAGAAAATAATTATTGCCACAGCGTTTGCCACCCTTGTCTCCACCAGCACTTTCGCTGCCGACCTGCCGGGCAAAGGCATCACCGTACAGCCAATCCAGAGCACTATCTCTGAAGAATCCTTCCAGACGCAATTAGTCGCCCGTGCGCTGGAGAAACTGGGTTACACCGTTAACAAAACCAGCGAAGTTGACTACAACGTCGGCTATACCTCCATTGCCTCTGGCGATGCAACTTTTACCGCCGTGAACTGGCAGCCGCTGCATGATGATATGTACGCCGCTGCGGGCGGAGACAAAAAGTTTTATCGCGAGGGGGTATTCGTTACAGGTGCCGCACAGGGTTATCTGATCGACAAGAAAACCGCTGAGCAGTATAAAATCACCAATATCGCCCAGTTAAAAGATCCGAAGATCGCCAAAATCTTTGACACCAACGGTGACGGAAAAGCCGATATGATGGGCTGTTCACCGGGCTGGGGCTGTGAAGCAGTAATCAACCACCAGAACAAAGCTTTCGATCTGGAAAAAACCGTCGAGGTCAGCCACGGTAACTATGCGGCGATGATGGCCGACACCATTACCCGCTTCAAAGAAGGTAAACCCATTCTTTACTACACCTGGACACCGTACTGGGTCAGCGACGTAATGAAGCCGGGTAAAGATGTGGTCTGGCTGCAGGTACCGTTCTCTTCCCTACCAGGTGAGCAGAAAGATATTGATACCAAACTGCCAAACGGTGCCAACTACGGCTTCCCGGTGAACACTATGCATATTGTCGCCAATAAAGCCTGGGCGGAGAAAAACCCGGCTGCGGCGAAACTGTTTGCCATCATGAAGCTGCCGCTGGCGGATATCAACGCGCAGAACGCAATGATGCACGACGGGAAAGCGTCTGAAGCCGACGTGCAGGGTCACGTTGACGGCTGGATCAAAGCCCACCAGCAGCAGTTTGACGGCTGGGTGAACGAAGCGCTGGCCGCGCAGAAATAATCCACTCACAGGCCTGATGAGTGTAGCGCCATCAGGCCTGTAACCGCATAAATGCCGGATGGTGGCGCGATGCACCTAATCCGGCCTATCCTCCCTCCCCCAATCGCACAATCCATCACTCAACAAATCAGCAACATTTAATCACTTCCGTTATGATTGTTTTCTGCAACCCATTACTCAGTTGAAAACAATGACGAAAACTACTCAGGGACTTAGCCCTTCGCTGATCCTGTTAATGTCTATTGCCACCGGCCTCGCCGTCGCCAGTAACTATTATGCGCAGCCGCTGCTCGACACCATCGCGCGCAACTTTTCGCTATCTGCCAGTACCGCAGGGTTTATCGTCACCGCGGCCCAACTCGGCTATGCCGCCGGTCTGCTGTTTTTAGTCCCGCTTGGCGATATGTTCGAACGTCGGATGCTGATCGTCTCCATGACGTTGCTCGCGGCTGGTGGCATGCTGATTACCGCCAGCAGTCAGTCACTGGGTATGCTGATCCTCGGCACCGCTCTGACCGGACTGTTCTCGGTAGTCGCACAGATTTTAGTTCCGCTGGCGGCGACACTTGCCACGCCAGACAAGCGCGGTAAAGTTGTCGGCACGATTATGAGCGGCCTGCTGTTGGGCATTCTGCTGGCACGCACCGTAGCGGGATTACTGGCCAATTTGGGCGGCTGGCGCACCGTGTTTTGGGTGGCATCGGTATTAATGGCGCTGATGGCGATTGCGCTGTGGCGCGGCCTGCCGAAGATGAAATCCGATACTCATCTTAACTATCCGCAGCTGTTAGGCTCCGTATTCAGCCTGTTTATTCACGATAAATTGCTGCGTACCCGCGCGATGCTGGGCTGCCTGACGTTTGCCAATTTCAGTATTCTGTGGACCTCGATGGCGTTTTTACTCGCCGCGCCGCCGTTTAACTATTCAGAAGGAATGATTGGTCTGTTCGGTCTGGCGGGTGCCGCAGGTGCATTAGGCGCACGTCCGGCAGGCGGTTTTGCCGATAAGGGTAAATCCCACCTGACCACAACTATGGGGCTGCTATTACTGCTGCTCTCCTGGCTTGCTATTTGGCTTGGGCACGCTTCCGTCCCCATGCTGATTATCGGTATTCTGGTGCTGGACCTCACCGTTCAGGGAGTACACATCACCAACCAGACGGTTATCTATCGCATCCATCCTGACGCGCGTAATCGCCTGACCGCCGGATACATGACCAGCTATTTTATTGGCGGAGCGGCAGGTTCACTGATTTCAGCCTCCGCCTGGCAGCATGCCGGGTGGGCTGGCGTTTGCCTGGCGGGTACGACCGTTGCCATACTCAACCTGTTGGTCTGGTGGCGAGGTTTTCACCGTCAGGAAGCCGTAAATTAAGCGTATAGCGCATGTTTACCGCTGATTGGGCTCCACAGGGTGTTAAGGAGCCCATCAGTCTGCTAAGGTTATAACTCATTGAACCAAGTTATATTAATTTCGGTAATGAAACCTATAACCCTATGGAACACCCTGTACCCCAGTCTGAATCCAGTTCGGCAACGTTAACGGAAGGATTCAAAGACAGCCTGCCAATAGTCATCAGCTATATTCCGGTCGCTTTTGCATTTGGTCTCAATGCCACTCGCCTTGGCTTCACGCCGGTTGAAAGCGTCTTTTTCTCCTGCATTATCTATGCGGGGGCCAGCCAGTTTGTCATTACCACCATGCTCGCCGCAGGCAGTTCGCTGTGGGTCGCCGCGCTGACCGTCATGGCCATGGATGTCCGCCATGTTTTGTACGGCCCTTCCCTGCGCAGCCGAATAGCCCAGCGACTGAGTAAACCCAAAAGTGCACTGTGGGCTTTTGGCCTTACCGATGAAGTCTTTGCCGCCGCAACGGCAAAACTGGTCCGGGATAATCGGCGCTGGAGTGAAAACTGGATGATCGGCATCGCACTGTGCTCCTGGGCCTCCTGGGTGTTTGGTACGGTGATCGGCGCGTTTTCCGGCAGTGGTTTACTCAAGGATTACCCGGCGGTTGAAGCGGCACTGGGATTCATGCTCCCGGCGCTGTTTATGAGCTTCCTGCTCGCGTCATTCCAACGTAAACAAGCGCTCTGCGTGACTGCCTCCCTGGCCGGGGCGCTGGCTGGCGTCATGCTGTTTTCCATACCTGCCGCTATCCTTGCAGGTATTGTCTGCGGATGCCTGACGGCGCTCATCCAGTCATTTTGGCAGGGAGGTCCTGATGAGCTATGAGGTTCTGCTACTTGGCCTGTTGGTCGGCTGCGTTAATTACTGTTTTCGCTATTTGCCACTCCGTCTTGGGGTCGGCAATGTTCGCCCGACGAAGCGCGGCGCGACGGGCATATTACTCGACACTATTGGCATTGCATCTATTTGCGCCCTGCTGGTGGTGTCTACCGCGCCAGAAGTTATGCACGACGCTCGTCGGTTCGTGCCTACGCTGGTGGGGTTTGTCATACTGGGCGCAAGCTTCTATAAGACCCGCAGCATCATCATTCCAACGTTACTGAGTGCTCTGGGCTATGGATTAGCCTGGAAAATGCTTGTTGGCTTATAGATAAAAACAATCATTTTAAAGAAATAATACATTTACTTTATTTGTCACTGTCGTTACTATATCGGCTGAAATTAATGAGGTTATACCCAAATGGATAGTTCGTTTACGCCCATTGAACAAATGCTAAAATTTCGCGCCAGCCGCTACGAAGAGTTCCCTTATCAGGAAGTGCTTCTGACTCGCCTATGCATGCACATGCAGGGCAAGCTGCTGGAAAACCGCAATAAGATGCTGAAAGCTCAAGGGATTAACGAGACGTTGTTTATGGCGTTGATTACGCTGGAGTCTCAGGAAAACCACAGTATTCAGCCTTCTGAACTGAGTTGCGCGCTTGGCTCGTCACGCACTAACGCTACCCGCATTGCGGATGAGTTAGAAAAACGTGGCTGGATCGAACGTCGTGAAAGCGATAACGATCGCCGCTGTCTGCATCTGCAATTGACCGAGAAAGGCCATGCTTTTTTGCAAGAGGTGTTACCGCCTCAGCATAACTGCCTGCATCAGCTCTGGTCGTCTCTTAGCACCACCGAAAAAGATCAGCTTGAGCAAATTACCCGTAAACTTCTGACCCGTCTTGATCAGATGGAGCAGGATGGCGCGGTGTTAGAAGCGCTGCGCTAACGCGCCGACTCGCTCAGAAATCCAGATTTATAAATGAAAAAACCGACAGGCCAGCACGCATACTGCTGGCCTGTCTGATAAACAGGTCGGCTCAGCCGATGTGAAAAAAATAAGATCGTGGAGAACAACATGAGCGCAAATGCGGAGACTCAAACCCCGCAGCAACCGGTCAAGAAGAATGGCAAACGTAAAAGTATGCTGCTCCTTCTGACCTTGCTCTTTATTATCATTGCCGTGGCATATGGGATTTATTGGTTTTTAGTACTTCGTCATGTCGAAGAGACAGACGATGCGTACGTGGCAGGGAACCAGGTTCAAATCATGGCTCAGGTATCAGGCAGCGTGACGAAAGTCTGGGCTGATAACACTGACTTTGTAAAACAAGGCGATGTGCTGGTCACCCTCGACCAGACAGACGCAAAGCAGGCATTTGAAAAAGCCAAAACTGCGCTGGCTTCCAGCGTGCGTCAGACGCACCAGTTGATGATCAACAGCAAGCAGTTACAGGCAAGCATTGAAGTGCAGAAAACCGCACTGGCGCAGGCACAAAGCGACTTTAATCGCCGAGTTCCGCTGGGCAATGCCAACCTGATTGGCCGCGAAGAGCTGCAACACGCTCGTGATGCCGTCGCCAGCGCTCAGGCCCAGCTTGATGTCGCGATCCAACAATATAATGCTAACCAGGCGATGATTCTGGGTAGCAAGCTGGAAGATCAACCCGCTGTGCAACAGGCTGCTACCGAAGTGCGCAATGCCTGGCTGGCGCTGGAACGTACCAGAATTGTCAGCCCAATGACCGGTTATGTATCCCGTCGCGCCGTACAGCCTGGTGCACAAATTAGCCCAACCACGCCGCTGATGGCGGTTGTTCCGGCCACTAACCTGTGGGTAGATGCCAACTTCAAAGAAACACAGCTCGCGCACATGCGTATCGGCCAACCGGCGACCGTTATCAGCGATATTTACGGCGATGACGTAAAATATACCGGTAAAGTTGTCGGTCTCGATATGGGTACGGGCAGCGCTTTCTCCCTGCTGCCAGCGCAGAACGCAACCGGCAACTGGATCAAAGTCGTCCAGCGTCTGCCGGTACGTATCGAACTGGATGCGCAGCAACTGGCACAGCATCCATTACGTATTGGTTTGTCTACGCTGGTTACGGTAGATACCTCAAATCGTGACGGACAAATTCTGGCAAGCCAGGTTCGTACCACGCCGGTATCAGAAAGTAATGCACGTGAAATCAACCTTGCTCCGGTCAATAAGATGATCGAAGAGATCGTGCGGGCCAACGCGGGCTAATTCAAAGGTGCGTGTGATGCAACAGCAAAAACCGCTGGAAGGCGCGCAGCTCGTCATTATGACGATCGCGCTGTCCCTGGCGACATTCATGCAGGTGCTGGACTCCACCATTGCTAACGTGGCGATCCCCACTATCGCCGGGAACCTCGGCTCTTCACTGAGCCAGGGAACCTGGGTGATCACCTCATTCGGGGTGGCGAACGCTATCTCTATTCCGATCACCGGCTGGCTGGCAAAACGCTTTGGCGAAGTAAGACTCTTTATGTGGTCAACTATCGCCTTCGTCATTGCGTCATGGGCATGCGGGATGTCCACCAGCCTGAACATGCTGATTTTCTTCCGCGTAATCCAGGGTATTGTTGCCGGTCCATTAATTCCGCTGTCACAGAGCCTGTTGCTGAATAACTATCCACCTGCCAAGCGTTCCATCGCCCTCGCGTTATGGTCGATGACGGTGATTGTTGCCCCGATATGTGGTCCTATTCTTGGGGGCTATATCAGCGACAACTATCACTGGGGCTGGATATTTTTCATCAACGTGCCAATCGGGGCTGTGGTGGTTTTGATGACCCTGCAAACCCTGCGCGGTCGGGAAACCAAAACCGAGCAACGGCGCATTGACGCCATTGGTCTGGCACTGCTGGTCATCGGTATCGGCAGTTTGCAGATTATGCTCGACCGCGGCAAAGAGCTGGACTGGTTCGCCTCGCAGGAGATTATCATCCTGACGGTGGTCGCCGTGGTTGCTATCAGCTTCCTGATCGTCTGGGAGCTTACCGACGAGCACCCCATTGTCGATCTTTCGCTGTTTAAGTCGCGCAACTTTACCATCGGCTGTCTGTGTATCAGTCTGGCCTATATGCTCTACTTCGGCGCAATCGTCCTGCTGCCGCAGCTGTTGCAGGAGGTATACGGCTATACGGCAACCTGGGCTGGTCTGGCGTCAGCGCCGGTTGGGGTGATTCCGGTGATCCTGTCGCCGATTATCGGCCGCTTCGCGCACAAGCTGGATATGCGTCGGCTGGTGACGTTCAGTTTTATTATGTACGCCGTCTGTTTCTACTGGCGTGCGTGGACGTTCGAGCCGGGTATGGACTTTGGCGCATCGGCCTGGCCGCAGTTTATTCAGGGGTTCGCGGTAGCCTGCTTCTTTATGCCGCTAACCACCATTACGCTGTCCGGTTTACCGCCTGAACGTCTGGCGGCGGCATCCAGCTTGTCGAACTTTACGCGAACGCTGGCAGGTTCCATCGGTACATCGATTACGACGACAATGTGGACGAACCGCGAGTCGCTGCACCATGCTCAGCTAACGGAATCTGTTAACCCCTACAACCCAAATGCACAGGCTATGTACGATAAGCTGCAGGATTTAGGGATGACGCACCAGCAGGCTTCAGGTTGGATAGCTCAGCAGATCACCAATCAGGGGCTGATTATTTCCGCTAACGAAATCTTCTGGATGTCGGCGGGGATATTCCTGGTCCTGCTTGGCCTGGTGTGGTTCGCCAAACCGCCCTTCGGTGCGGGCGGCGGTGGTGGTGGCGCACACTAATTATCTGATAAAAGGGATCTGCGGATCCCTTTTTTATTAGACCTACAATCAGAAGTAATATTTGAATCTCAGACGCCCGCCGTAACGCGCATCTTCGCTGTTATCACCATTAGTCGGATTGGCCTCTACCCATGAAGCATAGGCACCGAGATAGATGTTAAAGTTTTTCATATCCATCACATTGGGGAATAAATATGAGGCATGAATAGTGTGAATGTCATAATTGCCGGGATCGGTGATCCAGCAATCGTCCTCACAAACGGTATCGATATTGGTAGCATTGAAGGCTTCGATTTTGTTATGCGCATAGATATAACCCAGTTCAAATCGATGCCACAACGCATTCACCCCAGCGGTAAAATCTGTCTCATCGGTCGCATCCATATAGGCGGTATTCAGGTTAATCACTGCGCCATCTTCCGGGTCCGTTTTTTTACCATTCCAGGTCATGGTAAAACCATAGCCCGTACGATCTGACTGATCGATCCACGTCCCATTTTGGTAATAGCCGTAGGCGTTGTTAACGACGTTACTTTCCATCGCTATCGCCGTTGAAAAACGCCCGTTTTGCCAGGCGATAACCGGACGGACGTAAGCCACGTTTTTATCGTTGGTTAAATCCATTCCGTGGTACTGCTTCTCGGTATATAACGCACTGCCATTTTCCAGCAATGTGTTAACTTCGAAATACCAGTTGTCGATGGTTTTGCTCAGCAGGAAGTTACCCCCGCTGTCGCTACGTCCCCGTCCTTCTTTCATCATATAGATATAGCCGTAACCGTCACTGTAGAGATCGTTCGCTGTATTCCCCGAATATTCAACAAACGTATCCTGATTCAGCGGGAACATATCGTAGGCTTCAAAACGACCAACCTTAATTTTCCAGTCATTCTCACGACCAAAGAAGAAAACGGCATCATCGAGGTTCATTTTTCCGGTCAGGTCCGCCAGAGGCTGTACCGAGAACCCTGCAAAATTACCGTTGTCCCGCCGCTGGTAACCATCAAAGCCCAGCAACAGGCGTCCGTTAATATCCCAGCGTTCATTGGTTCCTGGTGCCCAATCTTTATTCGCTGATGTTCTCGTCGATGTCAGGCTACCGGAACGGCTTGCCGCATCCATATTAAATTCGACATCGCCATAGAACTTAATATCGCTGAAGCCAGATAATGTCAGCTTAGGCGGAGTTTCACCTGCTGCAATCGGCTCGGCAGACTGGACATTCACCGTCGGCGCAGCAGCGACCTGCTGCTGCTTCAGCGAGCGAATTTGCGCCTCAGCATCGGATGCCCGTTTTTCGGCATTAACAACACGTTGCTCCAGTTCAGCCAGACGCTGCTCAATAGTGATATTATTTGCTGCCCAAAGGTTATGAGAAAAGCAAGCACCGATCATCAGCGCCAAATATTTAGCCTTCATTTTCATCCCTAAAGTTTAATGTATACCAGATAAGATTTGATAAAAGCCCTATCTACCGGCTATTAAAAGAGTCTTGTTATTACCCGGATATCTGGCACATTCCATTATGTTTTTCTATTAATTATTTATGTTTTTTAGTTTATGTGATCAATACACTCTGGCATCGTTAATTACCCGCCTCTTTCTGTTTACCAGATCACACTTTATTATTCGACAGGTCAGGCATCACTTAAATTAAAATGTATTCTCGCCGCAAATATAATAAGCACACATTATATTAAGCAATAAAAAACCCCGGACATAAACCGGGGTTAATATAAATACTAGAACAGCTAATCAATAAGACTAAATATGCAGTTCCTGCAGTTTCTCTTTCGGTAGCGCCAGCTCTTCATTGCTGTTCACGCGTACATCACGCTCCAGAATATGACGCGCGATATCCTGTGCTTCGCTAAGAGAGTGCATCTGATACGTACCGCACTGGTAAACGTTCAGCTCCGGGATCTGGTTCTGATCCTGTACTTTCAGCACGTCCGCCATTGCCGCTTTCCACGCGTCGGCTACACGCTGTTCGTCCGGCGTACCAATCAGGCTCATGTAGAAGCCGGTACGGCATCCCATCGGAGAGATATCGATAATCTCAACGCCGTTACCGTTAAGGTGGTTACGCATAAAACCTGCAAACAGGTGTTCCAGCGTATGGATACCTTTCTCAGGCATCACTTCTTTGTTCGGAATGCAGAAACGCAGATCAAACACGGTGATTGCGTCGCCATGCGGGGTGTTCATCGTTTTTGCAACCCGGACCGCGGGAGCTTCCATCCGGGTGTGATCGACAGTAAAACTATCTAACAACGGCATTTAGCCACCTCCGATAAATTTTTTAAAAATAATCTGAACTCTTTGTTCCGGGGCGAGTCTGAGTATATGAAAGACGCGCATTTGTTATCATCATCCCTGTTTTCAGAGATGAAATTTTGGCCACTCCCGAGTGGCCTTTTTCTTTTGTATCAAGCGTGCTTTTCCAGCCACACACTAAACGGCTCAGTATCAGCCGCTTCGATCTCCTGCTGACGACGCTTTGAAGCCTCGGTTTCAGCAATAAATTCAGCTTCCTGCACTATTTCTAACGGCTCTTCACGCAGCAGATTTCGGTAAGCCTCACCCAGCGCTTTGCCCGTGCCGCCAATGCCTTCATCAATCATAGACCGTAGGATCCGGGCAGAGAAAGTCAGTTCAGGATTGTCAAAACAGGCAACCAGTTCATCACAGACCTTCTGATACTCCTCTCCCCCATCGATGCTGTCCAGCGTTTGTGCCACGCGTTTCAGATCGCGGAACAAATCTTTCCCAACCTTAGGCAGCGGGAACTGGGCTGTTTCACAGCCAATACCTAACGTCAGCCCAGGCTTACGCCCTTCGAGAATCACGCGATTCCAGTTTTTACGCGTACACAGCAATTCATCGCTACTCATTTCCGGGGCATCAGCCAGCGCACACCAGACCATAAACAGATCGAGGAAGCGCACCTGCTGCTCGTCCACGCCGATAGGCGAGAACGGGTTGATATCCAGCGAGCGTACTTCGATGTACTCGATACCGCCACGCAGAAGCGCATCTGATGGCGTTTCTCCACGACGAGTGACGCGTTTCGGGCGAATAGGCGCATACAGCTCATTTTCAATCTGCAGAACGTTGCTGTTGATTTGCAGACGCTTACCGTCTTTCTCCAGACCGATCGCCGCGTACTCCTCGGAAGGCGTCTTAATCGCGCGCTTTAATCCTGCCACATACTCATGCAAATCGTTAAACGTAATTCCGAGATTGCTTTGCGACTTATTGGTATAGCCCAAGTCACTCAGGCGCAGCGACGTTGCGTACGGCAGGTAATACATCCCACAGTCGGTTTTTTCAAACGGCAGAGTTGTTGGTTTTCCTTGCAGGAATGAGGAACAAATGGCCGGAGAGGCACCAAACAAATACGGGATCACCCAACCAAAACGGTAGTAGTTGCGGATCAGACGGAAGTAGCCCGCGGAGATCTTCTCTTTAGCATCCTCACCTTCGGTTACACCGCATTTCGCCTGCCAGAAAGCCATAGGCAGCGAGAAGTTGTAGTGGACGCCCGAGATTGTCTGCATCAACGCGCCATAGCGGTTTTTGAGGCCTTCACGGTACAGCGTCTTCAGGCGACCGGTATTCGACGAACCATACTGCGCCAGTTCGATATCCTGACCTTCGGCAATATAGCAAGGCATGCTCAACGGCCACATACGCTCGTCGCCAAGGTTTCTGGCGGTATAACGATGTAAGTCGCGCATGAACGTGAGCATTTTCTCAATGTCGTCACCGGGTGGAGTAATGAACTCCAACAATGCTTCGGCAAAGTCAGTGGTTATCCACTTATGCGTTAGCGCTGAGCCTAACACCTCAGGATGGCCTGTCGTTGCTAATGACCCATCTGCATTAACACGCAGCGTTTCGCGCTCCAGACCACGTTGAATCCCCTTTAATGCCTGAGGATGGTTTTCCAGCCAGGCCAGCGCCTGTGATACGTCCGGGATCAAATTGACCTCCCGCCTGTCAAAATCGTTTTAATTAGCATAATGGTATTGGTTACCCTGAAGGCTATCCCACAACACAATTAGTGCCACCACATAATGCCTTGTGTCGTAACCGCTGCGACAACAACATAGCGCAGCGCCTTGCCAAGGCATAAGAAAAAGAGAACTGGGCCCCACGAGATGCGCATCCACCCGGCTAACAGGCACAGCAAATCCCCCACAACCGGCATCCAGCTTAATAATAGTGTGACAGCGCCATAGCGCCGCAGCCAGCCAGTGGCTTTTTCTTGCCAGCGCGATGTTTTACGCAATGGAAAGAAACGCCCAAGGATAACGTTAGTTAACCCTCCAAGGCTATTACCCATTGTTGCTGTTAAGACTAAGACCCAGGGATGACTGACCCCGGAGACCAACAAAGCAACCAGAACAACTTCCGAATTACCGGGTAATAGCGTGGCACTGAGAAAACTGCTGGCAAACAGTGACAGGAGCGACAGTCCATCACTCACAATAACCGGACATCCACGGCATCCATTCCCGCGGCATGCGCCGCCTGTATTCCAAAATCGGCATCTTCAAACACGACGCAACGAGCCGGAACAACCCCCATACGTTCGGCACAAAGCAAAAACGTATCAGGAGCCGGTTTATGGTGCTGTACGTGATCGGCTGCGACTACAGCATCAAAATAGCGACGCAGACCAAGGTGAGCGAGCAGCGCTTCTGCAATTGCGCTTTCACTACCCGTACCTACCGACATAGGACGACGACCATGCCAGGCTTTCACGACATCAACCAACGGCAAAGGCTGGACGCTATCCAGCAGCATGCTTCTCACCTTGTCGGTTTTTTCACGTGCCAGTGCATGAGGATCAAGATCGGCATGGTTCAATTCAATTACCGACTGCGCAATACGCCACGTTGGGGAGCCATTGAGGGCGACCATGGCATGTTCATCAAACCGTAGTCCATAATGCCCCAATACCTCATGCCACGCCTTACGATGCGTAGGCTCGGTATCCAGGATGGTACCATCCATATCAAAAATCAAACCCGCATAACGTTCGTACATCGTCTTCTCACAAGCCGAGTGACCAGACGTTATTTTATCGTAATTGATTGATTTTGTCGCTGACAGCGAATTGAGGGGTGTTCAGAGAGTATGTGGAAATGATTTAGAGGGAGGGAGAAGATGGTGCATCCGGGAGGATTACTCACTCGTGTTCGCCCTGCGGGCCGTTGCTAAAGCAACGTTATCCTCCCTGGTGCTCGCGATTATCTCGCAGACCATGAAACAACAGTTTCGCTGTTATTTAGGAGAAGATGGTGCATCCGGGAGGATTCGAACCTCCGACCGCTCGGTTCGTAGCCGAGTACTCTATCCAGCTGAGCTACGGATGCATCGGGAAACTTGCTTTACTGCCGATACTGATACCGTGATAAGCGATATCAAGTAAGAGATGGTGCATCCGGGAGGATTCGAACCTCCGACCGCTCGGTTCGTAGCCGAGTACTCTATCCAGCTGAGCTACGGATGC
>NZ_JAOWGT010000073.1:41311-125713 GCF_030333005.1 Citrobacter sp. Cpo030
GTGCATCCGGGAGGATTCGAACCTCCGACCGCTCGGTTCGTAGCCGAGTACTCTATCCAGCTGAGCTACGGATGCATCGGAAAACTTGCTTTACTGCCGATATTGATATCATGACAAGCGATATCAAGTAAGAGATGGTGCATCCGGGAGGATTACTCGGCTGCGCCTCGCCCTGCGGGCCGTTGCTAAAGCAACGTTATCCTCCCTGGTGCTCGCGATTATCTCGCAGACCATGAAACAACAGTTTTGCTGTTATCTCGGAGAAGATGGTGCATCCGGGAGGATTCGAACCTCCGACCGCTCGGTTCGTAGCCGAGTACTCTATCCAGCTGAGCTACGGATGCATCAGGGAAACTTACTTTACTGCAGATTTGATGTCGCTGCTAAAGCGCTATCAATTAATATGGTGCATCCGGGAGGATTCGAACCTCCGACCGCTCGGTTCGTAGCCGAGTACTCTATCCAGCTGAGCTACGGATGCAAATGGCGGTGAGGCGGGGATTCGAACCCCGGATGCAGCTTTTGACCGCATACTCCCTTAGCAGGGGAGCGCCTTCAGCCTCTCGGCCACCTCACCAACACGCCTCTTGCGAGTGCTTCGAAGAACTTGTTTCTGCTCATCGTCGCTGCGTGGCGCACATATTACTTTCTGGGACTTATAAGTCAAACAATTTTTCCAGAGCTTTTATCGTTTGCACATTTCACGCGCAATTAGTCTGCAAAAACGGCAAAAAGAGTGTTTTATCAACAGATAAATTGGCAATTTCCTGGAGCAGTGAACAAACGGAAACTTCGCAGGAAAAGGCATTACGCGCAGTGGAATCGAAAAAATGGGGAAGACGAAGAAGAAAAGAGAAGAAAAAGGGTCACTCAATCAGGTTGCGCCTCACCAGAAAGGTGAGACGCGAAAACCTTAGTAACTGGACTGCTGGGATTTTTCAGCCTGGATACGCTGGTAGATCTCTTCACGATGGACAGATACTTCTTTCGGGGCGTTTACGCCAATGCGCACCTGGTTGCCCTTCACCCCTAAAACTGTCACGGTGACCTCATCGCCTATCATGAGGGTCTCACCAACTCGACGAGTCAGAATCAGCATTCTTTGCTCCTTGAAAGATTAAAAGAGTCGGGTCTCTCTGTATCCCGGCATTATCCATCATATAACGCCAAAAAGTAAGCGATGACAAACACCTAAGTGTAAGCAGTCACGGCATCACATTCTGTTAAACCTAAGTTTAGCCGATATACACAACTTCAACCTGACTTTATCGTTGTCGATAGCGTTGATACAAACGCTGCGGATTGAAGTCCGCAGCGTCGACTTACGCTTATAATTATTACAGTTTTGCGCTGACCCAGCCTTTCACACTGGCTAACGCTGCAGGCAGAGCCGCTGCATCCGTACCACCGGCTTGCGCCATGTCCGGACGACCGCCACCCTTGCCGCCGACCTGCTGAGCGACCATTCCAACCAGTTCCCCTGCTTTCACGCGATCTGTCACGTCCTTAGACACCCCCGCAATCAGAGAAACCTTACCTTCCACTACCGTTGCCAGAACGATAACGGTAGACCCCAGCTGATTTTTCAGATCATCAACCATGGTACGCAACATTTTCGGCTCAACGTCCGCGAGTTCGCTGACCAGCAGCTTCACGCCGTTGATATCAACCGCTTTGCTGGAAAGATTTGCACTCTCCTGCGCCGCAGCCTGTTCCTTCAATTGCTGCAATTCTTTTTCCAGTTGACGTGTACGCTCCAGCACGGAACGAACTTTGTCACCGATATTCTGGCTATCGCCTTTCAGCAGCTGCGCAATATCGCTTAAGCGATCGCTCTCAGCATGCACGGTTTGGATAGCACCTTCACCGGTTACGGCTTCAATACGACGAACGCCTGCCGCAGTACCTGACTCGGACACAATGCGGAACAGACCGATATCACCTGTACGGCTGGCGTGAGTACCGCCACACAGTTCGGTAGAGAAATCACCCATGCTCAGAACGCGCACATGGTCGTCATATTTCTCGCCAAACAGTGCCATTGCGCCTTTGGCTTTTGCCGCTTCGAGATCCATGATGTTCGTTTCAATCGGCAAGTTGCGACGGATTTGCGCGTTCACCAGATCTTCAACGGCACGGATTTCAGCAGGCTTCATTGCTTCGGTATGAGAGAAGTCGAAGCGCAGCAGTTTATCGTTAACCAACGAACCTTTCTGTGCCACATGTGTGCCCAGAACCTGGCGCAGCGCCGCGTGCATCAGGTGCGTTGCGGAGTGGTTCAAACGAATACGCGCACGACGGGCTTCATCCACATCAGCCTGTACCGCATCACCAATTTTCAGAGAACCCGCAGACAACTTGCCGATGTGACCAATGGCCTGGCCATATTTCTGCGTGTCGCTAACGGCAAACGCGAAGCCTGCGCCTTTCAGCTCACCCTTGTCGCCAACCTGACCACCAGATTCCGCATAGAACGGAGTCTGATCCAGTACGACAACGGCATCCTGACCTGCGTTAATTGCGTCTACCGCTTTACCATCAACAAACAGCGCGGTCACTTTGCCGTTCAGTTCCAGGTGCTCGTAGCCTTTAAATTCTGAGGCGCCATCAACGCGAATCATTGCATTGTAGTCTGCGCCAAAACCGCTGGCTTCACGCGCACGACGGCGCTGTTCTTCCATTGCAGCTTCAAAGCCCGCTTCGTCAACCTTGATGTTACGCTCGCGGCAAACGTCTGCCGTCAGGTCAACCGGGAAACCGTAGGTGTCATACAAACGGAATGCGGTTTCGCCATCCAGCGTATCGCCAGACAGTTTTGCCAGTTCTTCGTCCAGCAGCGCCAGACCACGCTCCAGAGTACGCGCAAACTGCTCTTCTTCGGTTTTCAGAACCTGTTCAACCATAGCCTGCTGACGCTTCAGTTCTTCACCTGCAGAGCCCATGACGTCCACCAACGGACCAACCAGCTTGTAGAAGAAGGTATCCTTCGCGCCCAGCATGTTGCCATGACGTACCGCGCGACGAATGATACGGCGCAGCACATAGCCACGGTTTTCATTCGACGGCACAACGCCATCGGCAATCAGGAATGCACAAGAACGGATATGGTCGGCGATAACACGCAGAGACTTGTTGCTCAGATCGGTTGCGCCAGTGACTTTCGCCACGGATTCGATCAATGAGCGGAACAGGTCGATTTCATAGTTGGAGTTAACGTGTTGCAGCACGGCCGCAATACGCTCCAGACCCATACCGGTATCCACGGACGGTTTCGGCAGCGGTTCCATGGTGCCGTCAGCCTGACGGTTGAACTGCATGAAGACGATGTTCCAGATCTCAATGTAGCGATCCCCATCTTCTTCTGCGCTTCCCGGAGGTCCACCCCAGATATGGTCGCCGTGGTCGTAGAAAATTTCTGTGCATGGACCGCAAGGACCGGTATCACCCATCTGCCAGAAGTTGTCTGAAGCATAAGCCGCACCTTTGTTATCACCGATACGGATGATACGTTCGCGCGGAATACCGACTTCTTTTTCCCAGATTTCATAGGCTTCATCGTCAGTTTCATAGACGGTTACCCACAGACGCTCTTTTGGCAGGGCAAACCAGTTTTCACCGGTCAGTAGTTCCCATGCATATTGAATAGCGTCGTGTTTGAAGTAATCGCCGAAGCTGAAGTTGCCCAGCATTTCGAAGAAAGTGTGGTGACGTGCAGTGTAACCGACGTTTTCCAGGTCATTGTGCTTACCGCCCGCACGTACACAACGCTGCGAGGTGGTTGCGCGGGAATAATTACGCTTGTCGAGGCCAAGGAAAACATCCTTGAACTGGTTCATCCCGGCGTTGGTAAACAACAAAGTAGGGTCATTGTTCGGTACCAGGGAGCTGCTGGCAACTACCTGGTGTCCTTTACTATGGAAAAAATCGAGAAACGCCTGACGGATCTCAGCGGTGCTCTTGCTCATAATTATCCTGAAGAAATCAAGCTAACGAAATGTCATTACCAGCATCGGCACGCAAACTGCGCCTCTGGCAATCGAAAAGTGGGAATAAGATAAGTTTTCTTTACTGGGAAGTAAAATCCCGTATGCGGTCAATCGTCAAAATTTCGCCATATTGCCTGAATATCTTCCATCAGATAGCCGCGATAGAGCAAAAAACGCTGGACCTTTATCTTATCTGAAAAATCGACAGGTAAAGGTTCACCGTACTTCCGAATGGCCTGCTCGCGTGCAAGCACTGCCCAGTCAACTTCGCACTCACGCATGGCCCGCTCGATAGCTTCACGTGCGATCCCTTTTTGGTTTAATTCCTGGCGCACTCGGGCTGGTCCATAACCTTTGCGGCTACGGCTGGCGATAAACTGCCGCACGAAACGATCATCATCCAGATAACGGCTTTCAATACACCAGGCGATGACCTTGTCGTAATCCTCCGGCGTGGCATCAATTTCTTCTGGTCCATTTTTCCCCATCACCGGAGCGGCCAGCTTGCGCCGCAGTTCCTGCTCGCTGTGGTCGCGCATCGCCAGAATACGTACGGCGCGGTCAAGCAGTCGGGAATAAGCAGAACGGCGGGAAGTTGCTTCTGTCATAGTAAGCCTTCAGAAATGAAAAAGGGCTGCATGATATGCAGCCCTTTACTATATGTGATTCACAACATGCGATTCAAAACAGATTATCAGAAATCTTCGTTCGTTTCTTTTACGTCTTCGCCGCTGTCATCAACGGAGAAATCAGGCGTTGAATCCTGGTTATTGAGCAGTAACTCACGTAATTTCTTCTCAATTTCTTTCGCAGTTGCCGGGTTCTCTTTCAGCCAGTTGGTCGCATTCGCTTTACCCTGACCGATTTTCTCACCGTTATAGCTGTACCATGCACCGGCTTTTTCAATCAGCTTCTCTTTCACGCCCAGGTCAACCAGTTCGCCGTAGAAGTTGATGCCTTCACCGTAAAGGATCTGGAATTCAGCCTGTTTGAACGGCGCTGCAATTTTGTTTTTCACAACCTTAACGCGAGTTTCGCTGCCGACCACGTTGTCGCCTTCTTTCACCGCGCCAATACGACGGATATCCAGACGAACAGACGCATAGAATTTCAGGGCGTTACCACCGGTGGTGGTTTCCGGGTTACCGAACATAACGCCAATCTTCATACGGATCTGGTTGATGAAAATCAGCAGCGTGTTGGACTGCTTCAGGTTACCGGCCAGCTTACGCATCGCCTGGCTCATCATACGCGCCGCAAGGCCCATGTGAGAGTCGCCAATCTCGCCTTCGATTTCTGCCTTCGGCGTCAATGCGGCAACGGAGTCGACAACGATAACGTCAACCGCACCGGAGCGCGCCAGCGCATCACAGATTTCCAGCGCTTGTTCACCGGTATCCGGCTGAGAACACAGCAGGTTGTCGATATCAACGCCAAGCTTACGGGCATAGACCGGATCCAGCGCGTGTTCCGCATCGATAAATGCACAGGTTTTACCTTCACGCTGCGCAGCGGCAATAACCTGCAGGGTCAGCGTTGTTTTACCGGAGGATTCAGGCCCGTAGATTTCGACGATACGGCCCATTGGCAAACCGCCCGCGCCCAATGCGATATCCAGAGAAAGCGAACCGGTGGAGATAGTTTCCACATCCATGGAACGGTCTTCACCCAGGCGCATGATGGAGCCTTTACCGAATTGCTTTTCGATCTGACCCAGCGCTGCCGCCAACGCTTTCTGTTTGTTTTCGTCGATAGCCATTAATTACTCCTGTCATGCCGCTTTCGGGTTAAACCGCGAAACGTGATAGATAATGTTCTGTTGAGGCAATTATACTGTATGCTCATACAGTATCAAGTATTTTGTAGAAATTGTTGCCACAGGGTTTGTAACGCGTAGACGGTCGCCTGCCGACGTACCGCGTCGCGATCGCCGCTGAAGCATTCCCGACGCGTAATCCCCTCGCCGTTCGCGCTGGCAAAGGCGAACCATACGGTACCCACGGGCTTTTCTTCACTGCCACCATCCGGTCCCGCAATACCGCTTATCGAAACAGCGAAATGCGCGCGGGCAGCTTTTAGCGCGCCAATCGCCATCTCCACCACTACAGGCTCGCTCACCGCCCCATGCTGGGCCAGCGTCTCTTCGCGCACGCCAATCATCTGTGCTTTAGCTTCGTTGCTGTAGGTCACAAACCCACGTTCAAACCAGGCGGAGCTTCCGGCAATATCCGTAATCGCTTTAGCCACCCAGCCGCCGGTGCAGGATTCCGCCGTCGTAACGGTCGCCCCACGCGCTTTCAGCGCCAGGCCAACCTGCTCGCTTAACTGCATCAGTTCACTGTCAGTCATTTCAGCCTCTGTCAGTTAAAAAATATGCCGGACAAGATAGCACTTTCATAACCAATGTGGGGATGGAGAGAACGTTTTACGAGGGGGATTCCAAAAATTGCTCCGTTGCAGAAATAAGACCTGCCGGATGACGATGTCAGGGCATCTTATCCGGCCTACAAGCGATATCGTCCTGTAGGCCGGTGGAGCGGTTACTGCACGCGCGCCAGCGCGACCGCCTGACCCAGTTGCCACACGGCCATCGCGTAGTGGGTACTGTGGTTGTAGCGGGTGATGGTGTAGAAGTTCGGCAATCCATACCAGTACTGATAGCCGGTACCAATATCCAGGCGCAGCAGGCTGGCCTGCTGATGATTACCCAACGACTGCTGTGGCGTCAGACCCGCGGCAGCAAGCTGAGAAATGCTGTACTGGGTTTTAAAGCCGTTCGCCAGCCCTGGTGCCTGACCATTTGCCGGAACCGCGACCGTATCGCCTTTCACCCAGCCGTGGCCCTTGAAATAGTTCGCCACGCTACCGATGGCATCAACCGGATCCCACAGGTTAATGTGGCCATCACCATTAAAATCAACGGCATATTGTTTATAGGAAGACGGCATAAACTGGCCGTAACCCATCGCGCCGGCAAAAGAACCTTTCAAATCGAGCGGATCGTCGCTTTCATCTCGCGCCATCAGCAGGAAGGTTTCCAGTTCACCAGAGAAGTATTCCGCACGACGAGGATAGTTAAACGACAGCGTCGCCAGCGCATCCAGAATACGGGTTTTGCCCATCACGCGGCCCCAACGCGTTTCAACGCCGATAATGCCAACGATAATTTCCGGCGGAACACCATATACCTGCCACGCACGGTTCAGCGCATCTTCATATTGATTCCAGAAGGCTACGCCATTTTGCACGTTGTCAGGCGTGATGAACTGTTTGCGGTAGCGCAGCCATGCGCCGTTAGGACCGGCTGGCGGTTGAGTCGTCGGTGCCTGGCGGTCCATCAAACGCAATACCGAGTCCAGACGCTTGGCCTGCGACAGGATCTCCTGCAACTGCTGGCGGTCAAAGCCGTGCTTGTTCACCATTTTCTCGATGAACTGCTGCGCGTTCGGATTATTGGCAAAATCACCGCCCGTTTGCATGACGTTGTGCTGTGGCTCAAGCAGGAAGCCGCCGGATGGCGCCCCCGTAGTCGTTTGAGTCTCTGAAGGTTTAGGTTTGCTGCTACAGGCAGCGAGCAGTACGAAAAGGGGGAGTAACGCTACATAACGACGCTTGAACATGAGACATCCATTAAACAAATTCAGCCTGGGAGAAGTATGGTAAAGCATCCTCCTCCATACAAGGAAGTAGTAGTCACTCTCCTTCACAGAATTTCCCCCCTCTTGCCCCCCCGGCCGGCACATTTGCGATCTCTTACGCACAATCTTTCAAATTAAAATATTTATCTTTCATTTTGAGATCAAAATAACACTTTTAAATCTTTCGATCTGATTAAAATTAGTTACCGTTTGGCAAGATAACTAAAAACCCTACAGGAGAGAATAATGATCGACACCATCACACTCGGTGCTGAGTGGTTTATCGGGTTGTTCCAGAAAGGCGGAGAGGTCTTTACCGGCATGGTAACCGGTATTCTGCCTCTGCTGATCAGTCTGCTGGTCATCATGAATGCGCTAATTAACTTTATCGGTCAGCAGCGCATTGAACGTTTTGCCCAGCGCTGCGCCGGAAACCCGCTGTCCCGCTATCTGCTGCTGCCGTGCATCGGCACATTTGTGTTTTGTAACCCAATGACGCTGAGCCTGGGCCGCTTTATGCCAGAAAAGTACAAGCCCAGCTACTACGCCGCCGCCTCATACAGTTGCCATTCCATGAACGGCTTATTCCCACACATCAACCCTGGTGAACTGTTCGTCTATCTGGGGATCGCCAGCGGACTGACCACGCTGGGGCTTCCGCTTGGCCCGCTAGCGGTGAGCTATTTGCTGGTCGGTCTGGTGACCAACTTCTTCCGCGGCTGGGTGACTGATTTCACCACCGCCATCTTTGAGAAAAAAATGGGCATTCAACTTGAGCAGAAAGTGCATCTGGCGGGAGCAACATCATGACGCGTATTCGTATTGAAAAAGGCACCGGCGGCTGGGGCGGCCCGCTTGAACTAGATGCCGAACCGGGCAAGAACATTGTCTATATCACCGCCGGAACTCGCCCCGCAATAGTCGACAGGATAGCAAGCCTGACCGGTTGGCAGGCTATTGATGGCTTCAAAGAAGGCGAGCCGCCGGAGAACGAAATTGGTGTGGCGATCATCGACTGCGGCGGCACGCTGCGCTGTGGGATCTATCCCAAACGCCGTATACCGACGGTGAATATTCACGCTACTGGTAAATCCGGCCCGCTGGCTCAGTACATTGTCGAAGATATCTATGTCTCTGGCGTGAAAGAAGAAAACATTACCGTTGTCGGCGAGGCATCCGCTGCGCCGCAACCTGCAAGCAGCACTATCGGTCGCGATTACGACACCAGTAAAAAGATTACCGAACAAAGCGACGGCCTGTTGGCAAAAGTGGGAATGGGCATGGGTTCAGCCGTTGCGGTTCTGTTCCAGTCCGGGCGCGACACCATCGATACCGTCCTGAAAACTATTCTGCCATTTATGGCGTTCGTCTCGGCACTGATCGGCATCATTATGGCTTCGGGTCTGGGAGACTGGATTGCCCATGGACTCGCGCCGCTGGCCAGCCATCCGTTGGGACTGGTTACTCTGGCGCTGATCTGCTCTTTCCCGCTGCTGTCGCCTTTCCTCGGCCCCGGTGCGGTTATCGCCCAGGTTATCGGCGTGCTGATCGGTGTACAGATTGGTCTGGGGAACATTCCTCCGCATCTGGCGCTACCTGCCCTGTTCGCCATTAACGCCCAGGCTGCATGTGACTTTATTCCGGTTGGGTTGTCGCTGGCCGAAGCGCGTCAGGACACGGTCCGCGTCGGCGTGCCATCCGTACTGGTGAGCCGTTTTCTGACCGGCGCGCCTACCGTTCTCATCGCCTGGTTTGTTTCTGGCTTTATTTACCAATAAGGGGCACTCAAAAATGACCGTAATTTATCAAACCACCATTACCCGTATCGGCCAGAGCGCCCCGGATGCACTGTGCGACCAGATGCTGATTACCTTTCGTGAAGGTGCACCAGCGGATATCGAAGAGTTTTGTTTCATCCATTGCCACGGGGAGCTGAACGGCTCTTTGCAAGCCGGGATCCAGTTTGAACTGGGCCAGCACCACTACCCGGTCACCGCCGTTGGCAGCGTTGCGGAACAAAACTTACGTGAACTCGGGCATATAACCCTGCGCTTTGACGGGCAGAGCGAAGCGGAATTCCCCGGCACTGTACACGTTGCGGGCCCCGTCCCGGACGGTATCGCCCCGGGCTGTATTTTGAAGTTTGTTGCTTAAGATTGAAGGAGATAAAAATGAATCAGGTTGCCGTTGTCATTGGTGGAGGCCAGACCCTGGGGGCATTCCTTTGCCGTGGGCTTGCGACAGAAGGATACCGCGTCGCGGTAGTGGATATTCAAAGCGATAAAGCTGCCAACGTCGCGCAAGAAATTAACGCCGAGTTTGGCGAAGGTACCGCGTACGGTTTTGGCGCAGATGCCACCAGCGAACAGAGCGTGCTGGCGCTGTCGCGCGGAGTGGATGAAATATTCGGTCGTGTCGATCTTCTGGTTTACAGCGCGGGTATCGCTAAAGCCGCGTTTATCAGCGACTTTCAGCTTGGGGATTTCGACCGCTCGCTGCAGGTCAATCTGGTCGGCTACTTCCTCTGTGCACGTGAATTTTCACGCCTGATGATCCGCGATGGCGTGCAGGGACGCATTATCCAGATCAACTCCAAATCAGGGAAAGTGGGCAGTAAACACAACTCAGGTTATAGCGCGGCAAAATTTGGCGGCGTGGGCCTAACCCAGTCGCTGGCGCTGGATCTGGCGGAATACGGGATCACCGTACATTCTCTGATGCTCGGTAATCTGCTGAAATCACCGATGTTTCAGTCGTTATTGCCGCAATATGCGACCAAGCTTGGCCTTAAGCCAGACGAAGTTGAGCAGTATTACATTGATAAGGTTCCGCTCAAGCGCGGCTGCGATTATCAGGACGTACTGAACATGCTGCTGTTTTACGCCAGTCCAAAAGCCTCTTACTGCACCGGGCAGTCCATCAACGTGACCGGCGGTCAGGTGATGTTTTAATGTTGAATTGCCGGATGGCGGCTGCGCTTATCCGGCAAAATCAAAGGAGTACATAATGGTTTCCGCACTGATTACCGTCGCCGCTATCGCCTGGTGCCTGCAACTGGCGCTTGGTGGCTGGCAAATATCCCGCTTTAACCGGGCATTTGATCAACTCTGCCAGCAAGGTCGGGTTGGTGTTGGTCGCTCCGGTGGGCGTTTTAAACCGCGCGTGGTGGTAGCTATCGCGCTGGATGAGCAGCAGCGGGTGACCGATACGTTGTTTATGAAAGGTGTTACGGTATTCGCCAGACCCGGCAAAATTGCCACGATAACCGGCAAACATCTTGATGATTTACAGCCTGATGTGATCTTTCCCCATGATCCGTTAGCGCAGAATGCACTATCATTGGCGCTTAAACTGAAACATGGGTAATTTCGTTGTGAATGCTAATAGCTTGCGAAATTATCATTTTGCAACTTATTAAGTCAGGGTAATCACGCCTATGAAACCTCGTCAGCGTCAGGCTGCCATACTGGAGCATCTGCAAAAGCAGGGAAAATGCTCGGTTGAAGAACTGGCCCACTACTTTGACACGACCGGCACGACCATTCGCAAAGACCTGGTCATTCTGGAAAATGCCGGAACCGTCATTCGTACCTATGGCGGCGTAGTATTAAATAAAGACGAATCCGACCCGCCAATCGATCACAAAACGCTAATCAATACGCATAAAAAAGAGCAGATTGCCGAAGCCGCCGTCCGTTTTATACACGATGGCGACTCTATTATTCTGGATGCGGGTAGCACCGTACTGCAGATGGTGCCGATGCTCACGCGCTTTAGCAACATCACCGTCATGACCAACAGTCTGCACATTGTTAACGCCCTTTCGGAGCTGGACAACGAGCAAACTATCCTGATGCCCGGCGGGACCTTTCGCAAAAAATCTGCGTCATTTCACGGTCAGCTGGCAGAAAACGCCTTTGAGCAGTTCAGCTTTGATAAACTCTTCATGGGCACCGACGGCATTGACCTCAATGCCGGCGTGACCACCTTTAATGAGGTGTTTAGCGTCAGTAAAGCGATGTGCAATGCCGCTCGCGAAGTGATTCTGATGGCTGACTCGTCAAAATTTGGGCGCAAAAGCCCTAATGTTGTATGCAGTCTGGAAAGCGTCGACAAGCTGATTACCGATGCGGGCATCGACCCTGCGTTTCGTCAGGCGCTGGAAGCAAAAGGGATTGAAGTGATCATAACCGGAGAAACCAATGAGTGATGCACTACTGAACGCGGGCCGTCAGACGTTAATGCTGGAACTACAGGAAGCCAGCCGACTGCCAGAACGCCTGGGCGATGATTTTGTCCGCGCCGCCAATACGATTATCCACTGTGAAGGCAAAGTCATTGTCTCCGGTATTGGTAAATCAGGTCATATTGGCAAAAAAATTGCGGCGACCCTCGCCAGTACCGGCACACCCGCCTTTTTTGTGCATCCGGCGGAAGCGCTGCACGGCGACTTAGGGATGATCGAAAGCCGTGATGTCATGCTGTTTATCTCCTACTCCGGCGGTGCGAAAGAGCTGGACCTCATCATCCCACGCCTGGAAGACAAATCCGTCGCACTGCTGGCAATGACCGGAAAACCGACCTCACCGTTGGGTCTGGCAGCCAAAGCCGTGCTGGATATTTCCGTTGAGCGCGAAGCCTGTCCGATGCGCCTGGCACCGACGTCCAGCACCGTAAATACGTTGATGATGGGCGACGCGCTGGCGATCGCCGTAATGCAGGCGCGCGGCTTTAACGAAGAAGATTTTGCCCGCTCACATCCGGCAGGTGCGCTGGGCGCTCGTCTGTTGAATAAAGTGCATCATCTGATGCGCCGTGACGATGCCATACCTCAGGTGAAGCTCACCACCAGCGTGATGGACGCGATGCTGGAACTCAGCCGCACGGGTCTTGGCCTGGTCGCGGTCTGCGACGATCAGTCACTGGTGAAAGGGGTCTTTACCGACGGCGACCTGCGCCGCTGGCTGGTTGGCGGCGGAGCGCTTACCACCCAGGTTAGCGAAGCTATGACTCAGAATGGCATTACGCTACAGGCGCAGAGCCGCGCGATTGACGCCAAAGAGATCCTGATGAAGCGTAAAATCACTGCCGCACCGGTGGTCGATGAAAACGGTAAACTCACCGGTGCTATCAACCTGCAGGATTTTTATCAGGCCGGTATTATCTAATCCTTCAGACCCAGACGTTTCGCCAGCCGGTGCAGGTTGGCGACGTCTGTTTCCAGCGCCCGCGCACTTGCCGCCCAACTGTGATTATTTTGCACCAATGCCCGGCGGATCATCTCCCGCTGGAACGACTCTGTTGCTTCACGCAGATTGTGATGTTGCGGGATCTCCGCAACAACTTCCGCCGCCTGCGAAGCCGGACCTTCGTCCTGCAGGGCAAAATGCTGCGTCTCCAGCACCACTTCATCACCTGCCCTGGTAGCCCTTGCCAGAACAACCGCCCGGTGAATGGCATGTTCCAGCTCGCGCACATTTCCGGGCCAGCCGTAATTCAGCAGATGACTACGCGCGCCGGGGCTTAGCACCACGCGGGAAAGACCCAGCCGCAGTCGGCATTGCTCGCAAAAATAGCCGGCCAGCAGCACCACATCTTCGCCGCGCTCGCGAAGAGGCGGTACAGAAAGGGGGAAGACGCTCAGACGGTGGAACAAATCCGCGCGGAAATTCCCGGCCAGCACCTCTTCGCGTAAATCACGGTTCGTCGCCGCCAGCACCCGCACATCCACGCGCAGGCTGCGATCGTCACCCACGCGCTGAATATCGCCGTACTGCAATACGCGCAGCAGCTTAGCCTGTAGCGCCAGCGAGAGTTCGCCTATCTCGTCGAGAAACAGCGTCCCATTGTCGGCCATTTCAAACTTACCGCTACGATTGCTGATAGCCCCGGTAAATGCGCCTTTTACGTGACCAAACAGCTCACTTTCGGCTACGGTTTCCGGCAACGCCGCACAGTTCAGATACACCAGTGGATTCACCGCGCGCGGCGAACCTTCATGGATAGCTTTAGCCACCAGCTCCTTCCCGGTCCCTGTTTCGCCGCTAATCAGCACGTTGAGATCGGACCCCGCCACAATCTCAATTTCTTTTTTCAACTGCATCATATTGGGCGACAGGCCAATCATCTGGGCTTCCGTCACCTGCTCAAAAGCCGTTGATGAGCCTGGCAGCATATTCTGGCTTTCCAGTTGTTCAATCAGCAGCGCATTGCTCAGCGCGCCCGCCGCCAGCGCGGCAATCAGCCTAAGCTCCTCATCGCTGAAAACATCGAACTGATCGGGCTCCATGCCATCCAGAGTTAACGCACCAATCAAATTTTGACCGGCGAACAACGGTAGCCCAATACAGGCATGCACCTTCAGACTCTCCTGCCCCGGAATCAGACCATCATACGGGTCTGGCAAATCGCTGTCGGCAGGGAAACGAACCACGTCTCCGGCGCGGGCAATCGCCTCCAGACGCGGATGCCCTTCCAGAGTAAAGCGCCTGCCGAGAACATCCTGCGCCAGCCCATCGATCGCCAGCGGAATAAACTGTCGCGACTCATAGCGCAGCAATGCCGACGCATCGCACTCCAGCACCTGACGCAAGGTGGTTATCAGGCGTTGAAAACGGTCCTGATGCCCAATACCGCTTTGTAATTCAATGGCGATGCCCGCCAGCACGTCTACGGAAAAGCTCATGACTACCTCATTGTCATTTTGACAATTCATATTGTCATATTGACAATAAAATGAATAGTCATTTTGACTACCACTTTATAAGCAGAAAACAATAAACCAATTAAAATCAATAAAATAAAAAGTTGGCACGCAACCTGCAATAAGCAAAACATCTTTTTTAGAAAAACTCTGAATTAATTACTGAGGTTGCTATGTCTATTCTGGTTAAAAATAACATTCATTGGGTTGGCCAACGTGACTGGGAAGTTCGTGATTTCCACGGGACTGAATACAAAACGCTGCGCGGCAGCAGCTACAACAGCTATCTCATCCGTGAAGAAAAAAATGTCCTGATCGATACAGTAGACCACAAGTTTAGCCGTGAATTCGTACAGAACCTGCGCAGTGAAATTGACCTCGCGGATATCGACTACATCATCATTAACCACGCGGAAGAAGACCATGCCGGGGCGCTGACCGAGCTGATGTCCTGCATCCCGGATACGCCGATTTACTGCACAGCCAACGCCATTGACTCTATCAACGGGCATCACCATCACCCGGAGTGGAATTTCAACGTGGTGAAAACCGGTGATTCACTGGACATTGGTAACGGCAAACAGCTGATCTTCGTTGAAACGCCAATGCTGCACTGGCCTGACAGCATGATGACCTACATGACCGGCGACGCGGTACTGTTCAGTAACGACGCCTTCGGTCAGCACTACTGCGACGAACGTCTGTTTAACGATGAAGTTGACCAAACCGAACTGTTCGAACAGTGCCAGCGTTACTACGCCAATATTCTGACGCCGTTCAGCCGTCTGGTTACACCGAAAATTACTGAGATCCTCGGCTTTAACCTGCCTGTCGATATGATTGCGACTTCCCACGGCGTGGTATGGCGCGACAACCCGACGCAAATCGTGGAAATGTACCTGAAATGGGCAGCGGATTACCAGGAAGACCGCATCACCATTTTCTACGACACCATGTCCAACAACACTCGCATGATGGCCGACGCCATTGCCCAGGGCATCAACGAAGTTGACCCGAACGTGGCGGTGAAAATCTTTAACGTCGCCCGTAGCGATAAGAACGAAGTTCTGACTAACGTATTCCGCTCTAAAGGCGTGCTGGTCGGTACTTCGACGATGAACAACGTGATGATGCCAAAAATCGCCGGTTTGGTGGAAGAGATGACCGGCCTGCGTTTTCGTAACAAACGCGCCAGCGCCTTTGGCTCACACGGCTGGAGCGGCGGTGCAGTAGACCGTTTGTCCACGCGTTTGCAAGATGCTGGTTTCGAAATGTCACTGAGCCTGAAGGCGAAATGGCGTCCGGACCTGGATGCACTGGAACTGTGCCGCCAGCACGGCCGTGAAATCGCGCGTCAGTGGGCGCTTGCTCCACTGCCGGAAACAACCGTGAAAGCCGCATCCAAAGAAGAAGAGTGCGCTTGCGCCGCTGCGGCTGCCGCCGATCTTGGCCCTAGCATGCAGTGCAGCGTGTGCCAGTGGATTTACGACCCGGCAAAAGGTGAACCGCTGCAGGATGTCGCGCCGGGTACACCGTGGAGCGACGTGCCGGATAACTTCCTGTGTCCAGAATGTTCATTAGGTAAAGACGTCTTCGACGTACTGGCAACGGAGGCAAAATGAGCCGCGGAATTGTCATTATTGGTTCGGGCTTCGCCGCCCGCCAGTTAGTCAAAAATATCCGTAAGCAGGATGCAAATGTCCCGCTGACCTTGATTGCTGCGGACAGCATGGATGAGTACAACAAGCCCGATCTCAGCCATGTTATCAGTCAGTCACAGCGTGCAGACGACCTCACCCGCCAGTCGGCGGGGGAGTTTGCCGAACAGTTTAATTTGCGCCTGTTCCCGCACACCTGGGTAACCGACATCGATGCTGATGCCCACGTAGTGAAAAGCCAGGATCAGCAGTGGCAGTACGACAAGCTGGTGCTGGCGACGGGCGCTTCAGCCTTTGTACCGCCGGTTACCGGACGTGAGTTAATGCTCACGTTGAACAGCCAACAAGAGTATCGCGCTTGTGAAACGCAGCTGCGTGACGCCCAGCGGGTGCTGATTGTCGGCGGCGGCTTGATTGGCAGTGAATTAGCGATGGATTTTTGTCGTGCCGGTAAAGCGGTAACGCTTATCGACAACGCCGCCAGCATTCTGGCTTCGCTGATGCCGCCGGAAGTCAGCAGTCGCTTACAGCATCGTCTGACCGATATGGGCGTACACCTGCTGCTGAAATCACAGCTTCAGGGGCTGGAGAAAACGGCGTCAGGTATTCGTGCCACGCTCGATCGTAGCCGCAGCGTAGAAGTCGATGCGGTGATCGCTGCAACCGGCTTACGCCCGGAGACCGCGCTGGCGCGTCGCGCCGGATTGAACATCAATCGTGGTGTCTGCGTCGATAGCTACCTGCAAACCAGCCACCCGGACATTTATGCTCTCGGCGACTGTGCGGAGATTAACGGTCAGGTGCTCCCGTTCCTGCAGCCGATTCAGCTGAGCGCCATGTATCTGGCGAAAAATCTGCTCGGCGGCAATGCACCATTGAAACTGCCAGCCATGCTGGTAAAAGTCAAAACGCCAGAACTGCCTTTGCATTTGGCCGGGGAAACCCAGCGCCGCGATCTGAACTGGCACATCGCCGCCGAAGCGCAGGGAATGGTCGCCAGAGGGATGAACGACGAAGGCCAGCTGTGTGCGTTTGTCGTCAGTGAAGACCGCATGAAAGAGGCCTTTGCACTACTGAAAACGTTGCCCGTGTAAGTCTGTGATGCCGGATGGCGCCGCTTCGCGTTTTATCCGGCCTACGACCTGCCCGGCAACGCTGCTACTGATTTATTAACCTCACGTACATGGATGTGCGTTGCCACTTGTCGGTATGCCCCGACATGTTTTTCTTGCCCCGCCAGTCCCGGGGCTTTTTTTATTTTTGCGCCAACGCTCGCGCCGCGGCAATCACGCCCTGCCCCAATGACAACCCGCCGTCGCCCGCCGGTAAACGCTGCGGGAACAGTAAGGTAAAATCACGCAGATAAAACGCCAGACGGGCCGACAATAAGCGGTTATGCATCACGCCACCACTGAATACTAGCGTCTTAATCCCGCGCGCTTCGGCCTGCTTTCGCATCAGAGTGGCAAACCCACACGCCAGCGCGTCGTGAAACGCCCATGCCCTTTCTGCTGGTTTGGCCTGCCAGTTCAGCCATTGTTGCCAAAAAACCGCTAAGTCCAGCTGAGTGTCATCAAGCGGCACCGTGACTGGGTGATCAACACCATCACATTGCGATGCCATCGCCTCAAGCGCGCAGGCCGCTTCACCCTCATAACTCAACGATTCCGGTGCACATTGCAACGCGGCGGCAACGGCATCAAACAGTCGTCCGCACGATGAAGCCAACGGAGCGTTAATTCCCCGTTCAATAGCGCGCGCCAGCACGTTCCAGTTTTGATGTTGCAGCGCTGATGTTTCCGGATAACGCTGCCAGTCAGGAACAAAACGCAGGCACTGCGCGAGCAGGTTACGCCACGGCTGTTTTGCCGCCAGATCGCCGCCCGCCAGCGCTACCGCCGGTAAGCCGCCAAGGTGTTCACATTCACGATAGTTAACCCGCAAACACTCCCCACCCCACAGCGCACCGTTTTCCCCCATACCGATACCGTCTAGCGTCAGAGCAATCACATCACCGCCATTGAGCGGCCAGCCGTGCTCCGCAAGACACGCAGCGGCATGCGCATGGTGATGCAGCACCGTTTCAGTTGGCAGCTCCATTTCACTGGCCCACTGGCTGGAAACATAGCCAGGATGCGCGTCATGTACGATACGCTGCGGCGTAAAGTCATAAATGTTCTGGATCAGGCGTAGCGCATCACGCCACTGTTGCTGAATGCCGTCATCGCTGAGATCGCCCAAATGCTGGCTGATAACCGCCTGTTCACCACGGACCAGACAGAAAGTATTTTTCAGATCCGCCCCTAAGCACAGCATCGGCGGCACGTCGCGAAATCCTGGTGGTAGTGCAACCGCATCCGGCACATAACCCCGGGAACGACGCAGCATTTCCCCACTGTCGCGCACCACGGAGTCATCCATCCGCTGCACAATTTCGCGATTATGCAGCAGGAAACCGTCGGCAATGTCGTGTAAATCTTCCAGCGCCTGGGCGTTGGTAATGGCCGGAGGCCTGCCGCTGAGGTTGCCAGAGGTCATCACCAGCGGACAATTCATCTCTTGTAAGAGTAAATGCTGTAACGGATTCGCTGGCAGCATGACGCCAACCTCCGTTAACCCCGGCGCAATGCTCTCGCTCAATGCAGCGACATAGCGTTTCTGCACCAGCACGATCGGCGCAGCAGGGGTAGTCAGCAAACAACGAGCGGGTTCAGGTAGTCCGTCATCGCCAGGCAGCATCACTGCCAGAGGTTTCGCCGGACGATGTTTGCGCAGTCTGAGTAGCGCTACGGCGTTATCATTTCGCGCATCGCACACCAGATGAAACCCACCAATGCCTTTAACCGCCACAATACCGCCAGCTTTCAGCCGCGATACCGCCGCCTGCAGCGCCTCTTCTTTCTCCGCCCGCTCACCCGCACAGAACCACTCCAGATGAGGGCCGCATGCCGGACAAGCCACTGGCTGGGCGTGGAAGCGACGGTCGTACGGATCGCGATACTCTTTGTCACATTGCGCGCAGAGAGGGAATGAGGCCATTACGGTAAACGGACGATCGTAGGGCATGGCGCGGATAATCGTAAAACGCGGACCACAGTGGGTGCAGTTGATAAAGGGGTATCGGTAACGACGTTCGCCGGGGGTGTTCATTTCAACAAGGCATTCGGGACAGGTCGCGGCGTCCGGAACAATTTGCGTATTCATCGTGCCGCCAGCACTTTGACGAATCGAGAAATCGGCAGGCTGCTGCGTCCAGGCGAATGGTTCGCTCTCAACGCTGTCAATGCGCGCCAGCGGGGGGCAGTGTTGATGCAACTGCGCAATAAATTCCGCTGGATCTTCCTGTAAGCGCACAACCACACCGTCACCGTCGTTACACACATCGCCATGCAGTTGTAACCGCTGCGCCAGTTGCCAGACGTAGGGGCGAAATCCGACGCCCTGTACCTTGCCGCGAATACGCAGCTGTACGCCGGAGTGGTTGTTTATTGTCATTAAGTCGTTCCCGCAGTCATTTATCCCGGTTTGCCTGATGGCGCTACGCTTATCAGGCCTACGTGGATGCGAACAGTAGGCCGGATAAGGCGAAGTCGCCATCCGGCATAAGTACTACCGTATTTTACGCGGATTTTCAGATATCAGAACAGCAAAGATGCGGTGGAATCCAGCGCGGCGCGACGGCGTTTTTCCGCGCTAAGTTGCTCAAGCTTATTGCGATCCACATATATCAGCGCGTGAGTCGGGCACACTTCCATACAGGCAGGACCGGCCTCACGATGGTGGCACAGGTCGCACTTATTGGCTTCAGCTTTTTCAGCACGGACGTTCAGACCCGCGCCGCTGTTACGCACAACCGGACGCACAACCACTTCCATTGCACCATAAGGGCAAGCCACAACGCAGGTTTTACAGCCAATGCAGCGTTCCTGCATTACGTGGACAAAGCCTTTATCACGGCTGATCGCACCGTTCGGGCAGACGTTAGCGCACGGCGCGTCTTCACACTGGCGGCACAGCGTCGCCGTGGAGACATTAACGCCTTTGATGACGTGAATGCGGGGTAAAAAGGTTTCAGGGGTCAGCGATGCGCAGTCCTGGTTATCCTGATGGGATACCACGCAGGCCACTTCACAGGTACGGCAACCAATGCATTTATTGGCGTCTGCAATGATGAAACGGTTCATCAATTTCTCCAGCAATGACAGAATATCTGCCGAAACATACACAAATCGTGCCAGAATTTAATTTATTGTTATTAAAAGAGTTTTATTTTGAAGAACGCAAGAAGAGCGTGTCATCGTCACTAGTGACGATGACACATGACAGCCGTCAGCGCGAAACGGGCGGCGCAACTGAGTCGCGCGCAATGAGTTCACCGGTGAAGGTCTTTGGCGGCGTAAACGCCCCGTCACCTAACATAAAGATCAGGCGCCCAATCGTTTCCTGAATCATTTCGGTTACCGGAATTTTAACGCTGGAAAGCGCCGGAATAGTGTATGGCGCGAGGGCGATATCATCAAAGCCAATCACCGACACCTGTGCGGGAACGCTCACGCCATGCTCATGCAACTGCTTCATCGCGCCGATCGCCATATCGTCATTGCTGGCCACCAATGCGGTAAAATTGACCTTGCGCGAAAGCAAAGTATCCACACCCGCGGCGCCGCAGGCTGGCGTCCATTTCCCTTTAACAATCAGATCATTATTTAGCGCGAGACCATGGTGTGCCAGCGCGTCTTTATAGCCTGAAAGTCGCTCCACGCCGGTTGGAGAATCCATCGAGCCGGTAATAAAACCAATCTCTTTATGCCCGGCGGCAATGAGCTGAGTAACGGCGTTGAAGCTGGTCTGCTTTTGATCGCACCATACGCTGTGGCTACTGTTTTTCCGCAGGCGTCGATTAAGCACCATAATCGGCTGGCTGTGGGCATCGATGATATCGTCTATCTCATCCACGCTGAGAAAACGCGGATAAATCATAATCGCGTCACAGCGCAGGTCGAGCAGGTACTGGATCGCCTGGCGCTCTTCCTCTGCGCTGTGCTTACCGTCAGCCAGTAACAGCTGGCGTCCTTTATCTTCCGCCATCCGCGCGGTATGAAACAGCAGCTCGCTGAAATAGACGCCGTGATAAAGGGTATTCGTTACCACCAGACCCAGCGTCTGCGTGGTTTTCGCCGCCAGACTGCGCGCCAGCAAATTTGGGCGGTAACCACTCTCTTCAATGGCCTGAAACACGCGGTCTTTGGTTTCCTGGCTGACATAGCCGTTCCCGGAAAGCACCCGGGAAACCGTCGCTTTCGACACCCCAGCACGCTTCGCCACCTCCAGCATCGTGGTCATATTACTCATCCCTTTTCTCTCAATGTGACGCAGTGTACTTCACCGTTTTGCCGCTGTCCTTGCTGCTAAATCGCAGACGCTGACATCTGGTGATCGGAGTCACAATTACAAAAAATGATCAAGATTAAATCTTGATCATTTAATTCAATTTAAACATGATTTTGTGGAACCGGTTTCCTATCTGCGTTTCATCAACTCAGAAAAGCGACCCACGTAAACGGATAAAACATAACGTACTCTACTGATAAAACAGGATTAAATCCGATGTCCAAGAATTATGCAGCGCTGGCGCGCTCCGTTGTGACGGCTCTGGGAGGCGTTGACAACATCACAGCAGTGACCCACTGTATGACCCGTTTGCGTTTCGTTCTCAAAGATGACTCGCTGGTCGACAGTGCTACGCTGAAAACCCTCACTGGCGTGCTCGGCGTGGTGCGTAACGAGAACCAGTGTCAGGTGATTATCGGCAACACCGTTTCGCAGGCGTATCGTGAAGTGGTCAGCCTGTTGCCTGCCAACATGCAGCCTGCTGAGCCGCAAATCAAACCCCAACTGACGCTGAAGCGGATTGGCGCGGGGATCCTTGATGCGCTGATCGGCACTATGTCGCCGTTGATCCCGGCGATTATCGGCGGATCAATGCTCAAGCTGCTGGCGATGGTTCTGGAAATGACTGGCGTGCTGGTGAAAGGATCGTCCACGCTCACCATTCTGACCGTTATCGGTGACGGCGCATTCTTCTTCCTGCCGCTGATGGTCGCCGCGTCGGCCGCTATCAAATTCAAAACCAACATGTCGCTGGCTATCGCCATCGCGGGCGTACTGGTGCATCCCAGCTTTATCGACCTGATGGCGAAGGCCGCGCAGGGTGAGCACGTTGAGTTTGCCCTGATCCCGGTGACGGCGGTGAAATACACCTACACGGTGATCCCGGCGCTGGTCATGACCTGGTGCTTGTCATACATCGAACGTTGGGTCGATCGTATAACTCCGGCGGTGACCAAAAACTTCCTCAAACCGATGCTGATCGTGCTGATCGCCGCCCCGCTAGCCATCGTCATCATTGGCCCGATCGGTATCTGGATCGGTAGCGCGATTTCAGCGCTGGTCTATACCATTCACGGCTATCTCGGCTGGCTGTCGGTGGCCATTATGGGCGCGCTGTGGCCGCTGCTGGTAATGACCGGTATGCACCGCGTCTTTACGCCAACCATTATTCAGACCATTGCAGAAACCGGAAAAGAAGGCATGGTGATGCCGTCGGAAATCGGCGCCAATTTGTCGTTAGGTGGTTCATCGTTGGCAGTGGCATGGAAAACCAAAAACCCGGAGCTGCGCCAGACTGCGTTAGCGGCAGCCGCCTCAGCCATCATGGCGGGCATTTCCGAACCCGCGCTGTATGGCGTGGCAATCCGCCTGAAACGTCCGCTGATTGCGAGCCTTATCAGCGGTTTTATCTGCGGTGCCGTTGCCGGAATGGCCGGGCTTGCAAGCCACTCCATGGCGGCTCCAGGCCTGTTCACCAGCGTCCAGTTTTTCGATCCGGCCAATCCGATGACCATCGTTTGGGTATTTGGCGTGATGGCGCTGGCGGTAGTGCTTTCCTTTGTATTAACACTGATTCTCGGCTTTGAAGATATTCCTGTCGAAGATGCAGCCGCGCAGGCCAGAAAAAACCAGGCCGCACAGCCGGGCAATATCAATGGAGCCAGCATTTGACTGGTATGAACTGAGGTTAATTATGTCTGTTTTTCCGCAAGGATTTTTATGGGGCGGCGCACTGGCCGCCAACCAGTCTGAAGGGGCATACCGGGAAGGCGGCAAAGGGCTGACTACCGTCGATATGATCCCCCACGGCACACACCGCATGCCCGTCAAGCTGGGTCAGGAAAAGCGCTTTGCACTGCGGGATGACGAATTTTATCCCAGCCATCAGGCGATCGACTTTTATCATCGCTATAAAGAAGATATTGCGCTGATGGCGGAAATGGGGTTTACGGTTTTTCGTACTTCCATTGCCTGGAGTCGCCTCTACCCTAACGGCGATGAGCTGACGCCGAATGAAGAGGGCATAGCGTTTTATCGAGCCGTGTTTGCCGAGTGTAAAAAATACGGTATTGAGCCATTAGTCACGCTGTGTCACTTCGATGTGCCTATGCATCTGGTCACCGAGTACGGCTCCTGGCGTAACCGCAAAATGGTGGAGTTCTTTACCCGCTACGCCCGTACCTGCTTCGAGGCCTTTGACGGTCTGGTGAAGTACTGGCTGACGTTCAACGAAATCAACATTATGCTGCACAGCCCCTTTTCAGGCGCCGGGCTGGTATTTGAAGAAGGAGAAAATCAGGATCAGGTGAAATATCAGGCCGCTCACCACGAACTGATAGCCAGCGCCCTGGCGACTAAAATAGCCCATGAAATTAATCCGCAAAACCAGGTCGGTTGTATGCTGGCTGGCGGTAATTTTTATCCTTATTCATGTAAGCCGGAAGATGTGTGGACCGCGCTGGAAAAAGACCGCGAAAACCTGTTCTTTATTGATGTGCAGGCGCGCGGGGCCTACCCGGCTTACTCTGCCCGCGTGTTTCGCGAAAAAGGCGTGGTAATCGAAAAAGCCCCGGAAGACGACGACATCCTGAAAAACACCGTCGATTTCGTCTCGTTCAGTTATTACGCATCGCGCTGCGCCTCCGCTGAAATGAACACGGGCAATACCAGTGCTGCCAACGTGGTGAAGTCGCTGCGGAATCCGTACATTGCCGCCAGCGAATGGGGCTGGGGAATCGATCCGCTCGGCCTGCGCATCACCATGAATATGATGTATGACCGCTACCAGAAGCCGCTGTTTCTGGTTGAAAACGGGCTGGGGGCGAAGGATGAAATTGACGCTAACGGTGAGATCAATGACGACTATCGCATCAGCTATTTACGCGAACATATTCGCGCCATGGCAGACGCGATTGAAGATGGCGTGCCGCTGATGGGTTACACCACCTGGGGCTGTATCGATCTGGTTTCTGCCTCAACCGGTGAGATGAGCAAACGCTACGGTTTTGTGTATGTGGACCGCGATGACGCGGGCAACGGCACGCTGGCGCGCACCCGTAAGAAATCATTCTGGTGGTACAAAAAAGTCATCGCCAGCAACGGCGCAGATCTGGCATGAAAGCTCTGCCGGAGGGGGTTACAGCCTTCCGGCAGAAGTACATTTTTTCATTTCATTTATTACATTCCAGATGTGGAATCGTCCTTCCAGTTTCAGGTTTGCCCTCATCCTTTTTTACTGGCATTTTATTCAGTAGTTTTTAATCCTGGCCGTTCACCACAAGGAAGCGTGCATGTTTGATAAAAAGGGCAAATCAGCAGAGGTAATCACCAAACCGGTACGTCGCTTGAAAGTCAGCTATGTCAGGAAACGCCATGAAGATCCAAAAACGGGTTACACGCGACGAATCAGTCGCCACGCCTCGCTCACGCTGAACGGCGACTGGCTGGAACAAGCTGGATTTCCGACCGGTACGGCAGTGAATGTATCAGTGATGCAGGGGAAATTAATTATTGAGCAGGCAATTGAATGACGAGGAACGCAGGGGAAACAGGCCGGATGTCGTTCACATCCGGCACTGATACAGCTTACTCTTCTGGCGCTTCCAGCTCGGAGAATCCACCGTGTCCTTCCCAACCGGCTAATCGCTGATAGACGGTATCAACCGCATCTTTGATCGGCTGTGTCATCGGGTAGTAAAAACCGACGATGTCCGGTTGAATGCCGAGGAAAATTACCTCACCAACATCGTCTTTCAGCTGATCTACCAGGTAGTTCAGCGGCATGTTGTGGGTGGTCATCATGAACATCTCGGCAATATCATCGGGATCGATAATGCGGATTTCGCCTGGGTTCAGCCCCATATCGGTGGCATCAACAATCAACAAACGTTGCGGGCGCAGCTCGCGGATGGCGACAATATCGTTCTCCGGCGCGCTACCGCCGTCGATGACAACCCAGTTGCCTTGAGGATTTGCAGCACACATTTCAGCCAGTAGCGGGCCCGCGCCGTCATCGCCCATCATGCTGTTACCCACACATAATAAAACGTCAGTCACGGTGTCTCCTCACCATCAAATAGATGGCGCTTTCCTGGTGTATGTCGTGCAGCATGCTAAGCATCAGCTTGCTCCACTCCTGCTGCTGCGGGGTCTGCACGGCACGCGCATCATCGAACGCACGCGCCAGCATTTGCACATGGTTGAAATCGATAACGATCTCGCCGTATTTTGGCACGCCTTCCATTTTCCGGCGGGCTTCGCTTCCCTCAGCAAGGGTAGCAATCCATGCCAGATATTCGTCCCATGGACAAGTTAACGCCGCTTCCAGGCAATCGATGATCCCAAGGTGGTGACCAATCGCCAGGCTGTAATAGACAACCTGCTGCGCCTCAGCGGGCGTCGCATCGTTCTCATCAATAAACTTACGGCTCAGTTGACTGAACACCACCGTTTCACTCATCGGATACGCGCCTCTTCGACAACATGGTTAAGATGCGTGACGATCTCGGTCAGACGCGGATCGTTTTCCGCTTCCAGCCAACGCGCCACCTGATGCTCGCCCTGCCCTAACTGCGTCATATAGTCATCAGCAATCTGGCGACCATAGCGGTATCCCGCCAGACGGCGAGCCTCGCGATCCACTTTCACGCGCAGCGGCTGAACCATGTCCGGATGCAGAATTTCCGCCGGCTGTTCGTCCAGTTCACCCGGCGCACGCGCGTGAATTTTTTGCTCCAGCAGACCCAGCGCCATGGCAAAACCGTACAGCGTTGCCGCAGGCGTCGGCGGACAGCCAGGAATATACACGTCCACCGGTACGATTTTGTCCGTGCCGCCCCATACGCAGTATAAGTCGTGGAAGATACCGCCGCTGTTACCGCAGGCACCGTAAGAGATACAAA
The DNA here is from genome assembly GCF_030333005.1 of Citrobacter sp. Cpo030. Taxonomy (NCBI): domain Bacteria; kingdom Pseudomonadati; phylum Pseudomonadota; class Gammaproteobacteria; order Enterobacterales; family Enterobacteriaceae; genus Citrobacter; species Citrobacter sp. Cpo030. The sequence goes on from NZ_JAOWGT010000073.1 coordinate 67,589, forward strand.
TTTTCGGATCTGGCGCAGACTGCCAGGCACGCAGCGCCGGAGAGCGCATGGCACGAGTTACCGCGCCGGTAAACAGCAGAATATCCGCATGGCGCGGTGACGGTACGACTTTGATGCCAAAACGTTCGGCATCAAACAGCGGAGAAAGCGTGGCAAAGATTTCGATTTCGCAACCGTTGCAGCCGCCGCAGTCCACGCGGTAAACATACGCTGAACGCTTAATGCTTTTCAGCAGCGACGCTTTCATGCTGGCAATGGATTCATCCACCGTCATCGGTACCGGAATACCGTTGGCGTCACGTGGGCCTAATAAATTGCTCATCAGCTGGCCTCTTTCATATGGCGAGTCAGTTCAATACGGTCAGACGGCACCAGACATTTCTGGCGCTTACAGTCCGGGCAGGTCTCAAAGCTCTCACGGTGATTTTCCGCGCGGGTATCACCGTTGTGCTTAAGCAGCGCAATGGCGTAATCAATCTCTTTTTGCACCGCAAACGGACGGTTACATACGCGGCAATTGCACAGCCCAAAACGAGACTGCTGCAGGAAATCATCTTTCTTCCACACCGCCAGCTCATACTCCTGCGACAGCTTGATTGCCGCTGTCGGGCAGACTTCTTCGCAGCGGGCGCAGAAAATGCAGCGCCCAAGGTTGAACTGCCACGCCAGCTCATTGGTGACCAGATCGGTTTCTACCGTCAGCGCGTTCGACGGGCACGCATTCACACAGGCCGCACAGCCGATGCACTGCTGCGGATTATGTTCCGGTTTGCCACGGAAGTTTTTATCGACCGCAATCGGCTCCAGCGGATACGACGACGTCGGCGCCCCGGTTTTGATGACTTTTTTGATAAAGGTAAACATGGCGATTCCTTATTTCAGCGGCGAGTTTTTACGCTCGATGCTGTAGCGCTCAAGTTCTTTGTACGGCACGACTTTGCTCTTCTTCTTACGCACATCGACCACAGTCATACGGTCAGTACAGGAGTAGCAAGGATCGAGGCTACCGATAATCAGCGGGGCATCGGAAACGGTATTGCCACGCAGCATGTAGCGCAGCGTCGGCCAGTTGGCGTAAGTCGCCGCACGGCAGCGCCAGCGATACAGTTTCTGGTTGTCGCCGGTCATGCTCCAGTGGATGTCATCTCCACGCGGCGCTTCAGCAAAGCCCAGTGCGAAACGGTGAGGAATATAGGTAAAGCCTTCCACCATCAGCGGGCCGCCCGGCAGGTTATCCAGACCAAAGTCGATCATATTCAGCGCGGTGTAGACTTCATTGATACGGACTTTCAGGCGAGAAATAACGTCGCAGCCCTGCTCGCTGTGAACTTCCATCGGCAGCAGACCATAACCGACAAACGGGTGATCGGCGCGGGTGTCACGTGCGTGGCCGCTGGCGCGAACCATCGGGCCGACGTTACTGAAGTCACGGGCAATTTCCGGATCCAGACGACCAATACCAACCGTACGCTGTTCCATGTTCGGCGTGCTGAGCAGCATATCGACCAGTTCCTGCACGTCACGACGCATCTGCTGCGCTAGTTGACGGGTCTGGATCATATCTTCTTTCAGCAGGTCACGACGAATACCGCCGATCAGGTTCAAACCGTAGGTTTTACGTGCCCCAGTGAGGATCTCCGCCATCTTCATCGACGTTTCACGCACGCGGAAGAACTGCATAAAGCCGGAGTCAAAACCGGTGAAGTGACAGGCCAGGCCGAGGTTGAGCAGGTGCGAGTGCAGACGCTCAACTTCCAGCAGAATGGCGCGTATCATCTGCGCACGTTCCGGCACCACGATGCCCATCGCATTCTCAACGGAGGTGGTATAAGCGGTGCTATGCGCAAAGCCGCAGATGCCGCACACGCGATCCGACAGGAACGTCACTTCGTTATAACCCATACGGGTTTCCGCCAGTTTCTCCATGCCGCGGTGGACATAGAACAGACGGTAATCGGCGTCGATAATGTTCTCGCCGTCAACGAACAGGCGGAAGTGACCGGGTTCATCGGAGGTGACGTGCAACGGACCAATCGGCACCACGTTGTTTTTCTTGTCGCCCAGTTCGTTGATGAACTCGTAAGTTTCAGCATCGGTAGTCGGCGCCGGGCGCTGACGATAATCCATACTGTCTTTACGCAGCGGATAGAGTTCATCCGGCCAGTCATCCGGTAACACCAGACGGCGCTCATCCGGTAAACCAACCGGGATCAAACCGTACATGTCGCGCACTTCACGCTCGCCCCAGACCGCTGCTGGAACGCGCGGCGTGACGGACGGGAACTCCAGTTTATTGGCATCGACTTCAACGCGGACGGTTATCCAGCACTTGGTGCCTTGCTCCATCGACATCACGTAATAAACGGCGTAATGACCGCACAGCTGACGTTCGTCGTTACCAAACAGCACGGATAACCAGCCGCCCTGTTTGTAGTACAGGAACTCAACCACTTCCGGCAGGTAGTTCACCTTGACGGTGATCGTCAGCTGATCTTTGGTCTGCCAGGCTTCATCCAGCACCACGCCCGGAAAGGCCTGGTGCAGCGCAGCGAGATATTGTTGACCTAATTTTTCTTCAGACATGCTCAAACTCTCTTAAATCACGCCACCAGCAAGGAGACGAACGCTAAAAACGCAAACCCAAAACCGGCCCAGGTCACGCGTGAAGTGGCGCAAAAACGCAGACGCGCCATGCTGTTTTCGAACAGGGCGATGACTAGCACGCCGAGGACCAGCTTGACGACGGCAATCACCAGCGCCAGCAGCAGCCCACCGGCGGTGAAGGTTTCCATCTGTCCCCACGGCAGGAACACGCCAACGAACATTTGCAGAACGACCAGCTGTTTGAGGCTAATGCCCCATTTCAGCACGGCAAAACCGCTGCCGCTGTATTCAGTCAATGGACCTTCCTGCAACTCCTGCTCTGCTTCCGCCAGATCGAACGGCAGTTTGCCCATTTCGATAAAGGTGGCGAAAGCACAGGCGCACAGTGCCAGAATCAGCGGGATGCTGCGCGCAGCAGGCCAGTGGTAAATGGTATCGGCGATATTGCTGATATGGGTTGAACCCGCAACCTGTGCCGCTACCCACAGTCCCAGCAGCAAAATAGGTTCAACCAGCACGCCGAGCATCGCTTCACGGCTGGCGCCAATGGCGGTAAACGGGCTACCGGTATCCAGTCCCGCGATAGAGAAGAAGAAACGGGCGATGGCGAACAGGTAAATTAAGGTGATCAGATCGCCCAGTTGTGGCAGCGGCGAGCCAACGGTCACTACCGGCAACGCAGTGGCGATAGTCAGCATCACGCCCACCATCACAAACGGCGTCAGGCGGAAAACCCAGCTGGAATCCGCAGGCGCAATGCTCTGACGGCCCAGCAGTTTGATAATGTCGCGGTATTCCTGCAAAACGCCCGGACCGCGGCGATTGTGCAAACGCGCACGCGCCACGCGGGTAACACCGGACAGCAGCGGCGCAACGGCAAACAGCACCAGCGCCTGAATTAACGGATATAAAACACTCATTCTCAGGCTCCTCGTGAAACCACAATCACCACCAGCACCGCCAGCTCAATCAGCGCCAGGCGACGGAACAGCACCGGTGCAGCCGCATTCTGCCAGCCCGGAACCAGTGATACCGGGTTCAGCCATTTACGCAGTTTGAGTACCGGGGCAAAGGCTTCTTTCACCGGCATGGCAAAACCGTGCGCGGTAATCACCATTGACTGCTCGTGATCGTAACCACACACCCACGCCGCACCGCGTGAACGCGACGGCAGACGGTTGCCTTTGAAAATGGCCATGATGATGAACGGCAGCAGCGGACACGCGATCAGCAGCAGCGTGATCATTGGCTGAGAAACGGTGGTGTTCGCGGTTTCCAACGGCAGCGGAACGGCAGAGGAGATCATCGGCAGCAGCCACGGCGCAGCAACGCCGCCAATCACGCAGCAGATAGCCAGCGCGACGACGCTCCCCCCCATCAGGATTGGCGCGCAGCAGGCATTTTCAGCTTCCTTCGTGCGCGGTGCGCCAAGGAACGTAACGCCATAGACTTTCGCCATACACATCACCGCCAGCGCGCCGGTAATTGCCAGCCCTACCGCCAGCAACGGTCCTAACAGGCTACCGACAAATGCGCCGCTATTGCCGAGCTTAAAGAAGGATTGGTAGATAACCCACTCACCGGCAAAACCGTTCAGCGGCGGCAGCGCGGCCATCGCCATCAGACCAACCAGCATCGCCAGCGAGATAACCGGCATACGTTTACCGATACCGCCCAGTTTTTCGATATCACGATGACCGGTACGGAACCAGATACTACCAGCACCCAGGAACAGAACGCTTTTGAACAGGCTGTGGTTAACCAGATGATACAGACCGCCGGTCAAACCCAGCGCAATCAGCGCCGGTTGATTCAGGGAAATTCCGGTCACGCCAGCACCCAGACCCAGCAGAATAATGCCGATGTTTTCCAGCGTGTGGTACGCCAGCAAACGCTGGATGTTGTGCTCCATCAGCGCATACAGACCGCCAACAAACGCGGTGATCATGCCCAGCACCAGCAGCGTAACACCCCACCACAGCGGCGCATTACCGCCCAGCAGCGACAGGGAGAGAATACCCAGCAGACCAACCTTCATGACGACGGTAGAGAACAGCGCCGCAGCCGGTGCGCTGGCATTGGCGTGTGCCTGTGGCACCCAACCGTGCAGCGGAATAATGCCGGCCAGCAGGCCAAAACCTGCCACGCCCAGCAGCCAGATGTCAGACCGGAGCGGCAGCTCCTGGGTGCGCAGGTCAAGAAGACGCAGCTCCAGAGTGCCGTAACGTTGCCACACCAGGTAGCAGGCGACCGCCAGCAGTAGCGTACCAATACGCCCCAGTGCAAACCACAGTTTGCCTTCTTTACTGCATCCGGTGAGGAACACGGCACATAGCGCCATGATTTCCGCCATCACCACCAGCGTACCGAGGTTGCTGGCGACCACCGCACATACCGCCGCGGCCATCAGCAGATTCACCAGCAGGCCGTTAGCTTTCACCTGCGGATGACGATGCCAGTCAATGTTGTACAGGCTGACAAACAGGCCACACAGGCCCAGCGTAATCAGCCAGATAGCATTCAGCGGCGTCACTTGCAGACTGTGGCCGATAAACGGCATCACGCCGCTCACCGCCAGCACATTAGTCAGAACGGTAAAACCAGCGGCTGCCGTACACAGGCTGCCGACCGCACCGCCAACGCCAGCAATCCAGCCGCTCAGCGATTTATGAAATGAAAACAGAAATGCCAGAACCGCAGCCGCTGTAAACCAGGCCACGCCGCTGTTAATCAGTGAAATTGCGCTCATTTTGCATCCCCACTCTGAGCCTGCTGAAACAAGGTGAGATCGCCGAAATCGGTATTGAAAGTCAGCTCACGCTTACGTTTGCTGGCGCGGGCGATATCCATGTTGCTCACCAGGTGCAGGGCTTTGGTCGGACACATGCGCACGCAGGCCGGACCTTGCTCGTCAAAACTACACAGATCGCATTTCACCGCGATGGCACGAATGCCGGGAACCCAGTCCAACAGCGAACTCACGCGAGCAGGCGCTGGCGGAGCCGGAGGCGCTTTTGGCGTATTGGCGTTTGCCGGAATGTGTAGCGGACGGCTACCGGAAAACTCTATCGCGCCAAACGGACAAGCGATCCCGCACAGTTTGCAGCTTACGCACAGGCTTTCATTCAGCTGTACGGCGCCATCAACGCGGTTAATGGCATTAACCGGACACACGGTGGCGCAAGGCGCATCTTCACACTGGTGGCAAAGCTGCGGCGCGGATTCTTTTTCATTTAACATCACTTTCAGGCGCGGCATTGACTGCAGGCCATGCTGGCGATGTGTCTCTGAGCAGGCGGCTTCACAGGTGTGGCAGCCAATACAAAGAGTGGAGTCAGCAATTACAAAACGATTCACCAGGCATTCCTCAGGTGATAGTCATTTTTGACGAAAACATGTCTACCAAATGTCATTTCGACATTTTTCGACATGCCCATTCCCTAAAACGTCGTGATGCAGTATGTAGACCGCACCATGACAAAGTGGGCAGCACCCGAGGCTTAAGCCGGGCTATGTCCCTCAACCAGCTGGCTTAAATTCACCGGCATATTGTTCTCAACCGCGGTGTACAGGCTGTCGTAGACGGTGGCGATTTTTTCGAGATAGTGATCCAGCACCTGCTCGCGATCGCGGTTGCTAATACGCTCATCGACCTTACCGTCGATAGTCAATTCTGCCTGTGCAATCAGCTGTTTATCATCACCGTCTTTCGTTTCGACGTAGTATTCGATGGTATGGCTGTTAAAGCCGTCCGCCAGCGTGACGTAGATAGTGAAGTGTTCAAAAAGGACGAAGCAGAGATCCTTGTCCGGCGCGCAGCTCATCGCATGATGCAAACGCGCTTTTGACAGGGTGATCCCCTGAACCAGCGAGTTGCAGTAAATACGCCACTGGTCCTGTAGGCGACGATGCCGTTCAGCGATGTAATCGGCTTTTTCGCTTATTTCCCAAATAGTCATGTCAGGTTACCCGTTTAGCAGAGATGAACAGCCTTAAGCACATTTCATGCCAAAATTAAATCAATTAATTTTCATATAGATAAAAAATCAAAGGCGGGTGACGACATGTCATTTCGTCATCGTCGTCATTGTCACAAATGAAAAAAATCAACCTGGCATGCTTATTGCTTTTAATACGGCAACTTCACAGGAGGCGGTATGCACGAAATAACCCTCTGCCAACGGGCACTGGAATTGATTGAACAACAGGCCACGCAACACGGTGCTCAGCGAGTAACTGGGGTCTGGCTCAAAATTGGCGCATTTTCTTGCGTAGAAACCAGCGCTCTCTCCTTTTGTTTTGATCTGGTATGCCGCGGGACCCTTGCAGAAGGTTGTAAACTCCACCTCGAAGAACAAGAAGCCGAATGTTGGTGCGAATCTTGTCAGCAATACGTCACGTTACTGACGCAACGCGTGCGCCGATGTCCGCAATGCAACAGCGATATGCTGAGAATTGTGGCCGATGACGGCTTACAGATTCGACGTATTGAAATAGATGAAACTCCAGCGCCGGATGGCGACGCCTAAGCGTCTTATCCAGCCTACAGAAAGAGCTCGTTTGTAGGCCGGATAAGGCAACGCAGCCATCCGGCAACAGATGTATCGCAAGTAAAAAGATCAGGAGTGAGCGATGTGTACGACATGTGGTTGCGCTGAAGGCAACCTGTATATAGAGGGTGATGAGCATAATCCCCACTCGGCGTTTCGCAGCGCGCCATTTGCCCCAGCGGCTCGTCCGGCGCTGAATATTACCGGTGTGAAGACCTCAAATTTCACACCGAGCCAGACCGAAGAAGGCGATTTGCACTACGGTCACGGTGAGGCAGGAACCCACGCACCAGGTATGAGCCAACGCCGTATGCTGGAAGTGGAAATTGACGTACTGGACAAAAACAACCGCCTCGCCGAGCGCAACCGTGCCCGCTTTGCGGCCCGTCAGCATCTGGTACTGAACCTTGTTTCAAGCCCGGGCTCTGGTAAAACCACCCTGCTGACCGAAACGCTGATGAAGCTGAAAGATAGCGTGCCGTGCGCCGTTATTGAAGGTGACCAGCAGACGGTGAACGATGCCGCCCGTATTCGCGCCACTGGCACACCCGCCATTCAGGTCAACACCGGTAAAGGTTGCCACCTTGACGCACAAATGATTGCCGACGCCGCGCCGCGTTTGCCGCTTGACGATAACGGTATTCTGTTCATTGAAAACGTCGGCAACCTGGTCTGCCCGGCCAGCTTCGACCTCGGCGAGCGCCATAAAGTGGCCGTGCTTTCAGTAACCGAAGGTGAAGACAAACCGCTGAAATACCCGCATATGTTTGCCGCCGCATCGCTGATGCTGCTCAACAAAGTGGATCTACTGCCGTACCTCAATTTTGACGTTGAAAAATGCATCGCCAGCGCCCGGGAAGTGAACCCGGGGATTGAGATTATCCTAATTTCCGCCACCAGTGGTGAAGGGATGGATCAATGGCTCTCCTGGCTGGAGACGCAGCGATGTGCATAGGTGTTCCGGGTCAAATCCGCACCATTGATGGCAACCAGGCCAAAGTCGACGTTTGCGGTATTCAGCGCGACGTTGACCTGACGCTGGTCGGTAGCTGTGATGAACATGGCCAACCGCGCCTCGGCCAGTGGGTGCTGGTCCACGTCGGTTTTGCCATGAGCATCATTAATGAAGCTGAAGCGCGCGATACGCTCGACGCGCTGCAAAACATGTTTGACGTTGAGCCGGATGTCGGCGCGTTGCTGTACGGCGAGGAAAAATAAATGCGTTTTGTTGACGAATACCGCGCACCAGAGCAGGTGATGCAGTTGATAGAGCACCTGTGTGAACGTGCCGCCCACCTCTCCTACACGGCTGAACGCCCGCTGCGAATCATGGAAGTTTGTGGTGGTCATACCCACGCTATCTTCAAATTCGGGCTCGACCAGTTGTTACCGGAAAACGTGGAGTTTATTCATGGTCCGGGTTGCCCGGTTTGCGTTCTGCCGATGGGCAGAATCGACAGCTGTGTAGAAATTGCCAGCCATCCAGAAGTGATTTTCTGCACCTTTGGCGACGCTATGCGCGTCCCGGGTAAGCAAGGCTCTCTGCTGCAAGCCAAGGCGCGCGGTGCGGATATCCGTATTGTCTATTCACCGATGGATGCACTGAAGCTGGCGCAGGAAAACCCAACGCGTAAAGTGGTGTTCTTTGGCCTGGGTTTTGAAACCACAATGCCAACGACCGCTATCACCCTGCAACAGGCAAAGCAGCGTGACGTGCAGAACTTTTACTTTTTCTGCCAGCACATCACGCTTATCCCTACGCTGCGTAGCCTGCTGGAACAGCCGGACAACGGTATCGACGCCTTTTTAGCACCGGGCCACGTCAGCATGGTGATTGGCACCGACGCCTACAACTTCATTGCTTCAGATTTCCATCGCCCGCTGGTGGTCGCCGGTTTCGAACCGCTTGATCTCCTGCAAGGCGTAGTGATGTTAATTGAGCAGAAAATTGCAGCCCAAAGCCAAGTAGAAAACCAGTACCGCCGCGTGGTACCGGATGCCGGTAACGCGTTAGCGCAACAGGCCATTGCCGAGGTGTTCTGCGTCAATGGTGACAGCGAATGGCGCGGTCTGGGCGTTATCGAATCCTCTGGCGTTCACCTGACGCCGGACTATCAGCGCTTTGATGCCGAAGCACATTTCCAGCCAGCGCCGCAGCAGGTGTATGACGATCCGCGCGCGCGTTGTGGGGAAGTGCTGACGGGCAGATGTAAACCACATCAGTGCCCGTTATTTGGCAAAACGTGTAACCCGGAGACCGCGTTTGGCGCCCTGATGGTCTCCTCAGAAGGCGCATGTGCCGCCTGGTATCAGTATCGTCAGCAGGAGTGTGAAGCATGAACAGCGTACAACTCGCCCACGGTAGCGGCGGTCAGGCTATGCAGCAGTTGATCAACAGTCTGTTTATGGAGGCTTTCGCGAATCCGTGGCTGGCGGAACAAGAAGATCAAGCGCGTCTGGAACTGGCACAACTGGTGGCAGAAGGCGACCGTCTGGCGTTTTCAACTGACAGCTACGTTATCGATCCATTGTTCTTCCCCGGCGGCAATATCGGCAAGCTGGCCATCTGCGGTACGGCTAACGACGTGGCGGTCAGCGGAGCTATTCCACGCTACCTCTCCTGCGGTTTTATCCTCGAAGAGGGCCTGCCGATGGAGACACTGAAAACCGTTGTTAACAGCATGGCAGCAACCGCACGCGAAGCAGGTATCGCCATCGTGACTGGCGATACCAAAGTCGTGCAGCGTGGTGCAGCAGACAAGCTGTTCATTAACACTGCCGGAATGGGGGCAATTCCCGCCAACATTCACTGGGGTGCACAGACTCTCAGCGTGGGTGATGTGCTGCTGGTAAGTGGCTCTCTTGGCGATCACGGCGCAACTATCCTTAACCTACGTGAACAGCTAGGTCTGGATGGCGAACTGGTCAGCGATTGCGCGGTATTAACGCCGCTTATCCAGACGCTGCGTGATATTCCTGGCGTGAAGGCGCTACGTGACGCCACCCGTGGCGGCGTGAATGCGGTCACGCATGAATTTGCCGCTGCATGCGGATTTGGTATTGAGCTGTCTGAAGCTGCCCTGCCCGTGAAGCCTGCGGTGCGTGGCGTTTGCGAGCTGCTGGGTCTGGATGCGCTCAACTTTGCTAACGAAGGCAAACTGGTGATTGCCGTTGAACGCCAGGCTGCTGAAACCGTACTTGCCGCGCTGCGCGCGCATCCTTTAGGGTGCGATGCTGCAATGATTGGTGAAGTGGTCGAACGCAAAGGTGTTCGTCTTGCCGGACTCTACGGCGTGAAACGAACCCTCGATTTACCACACGCCGAACCATTACCTCGTATATGCTAGCAGCCGGTTGGCAGCATGCTGTAGGCCGGATAAGACGCATTAGCGTCAACATCCGGCGTTAATGCTGCATTATGCCTGATACCGCTTTGCTGATCGGGCCAACGGATTGTATATCCTGGCCAGTTCAGTGGCAGGCCATCCGGCAATAATTTACGACTTATACCTATAATTCATTTACCGTTTTCGCACCGTTCTGCGGTGCTTTCCCTGGAAAAGCAATATGTCGTATACACCGATGAGTGACCTCGGACAGCAAGGCCTGTTCGATATTACTCGTACATTATTACAGCAGCCCGATCTCCCGTCTCTTAGCGAGGCGCTTTCGCAGCTGGTCAAGCGTTCAGCGCTGGCCGACTGCGCGGCTATTGTCTTATGGCAGGCACAAACGCAACGTGCGCGTTATTTTGCAACGCGTGAAAATGGTAAACCCATCGATTATGAAGACGAAACGGTGCTGGCACATGGTCCGGTACGCCGTATTTTGTCTCGCCCTGATGCGTTGCACTGCAACTATCATGAGTTTACGGAAACATGGCCACAATTGGCTTCAGGTGGACTGTATTCTGAATTTGGCCACTACTGCCTGCTGCCGCTGGCGGCAGATGGGCGCATCTTTGGCGGTTGCGAATTCATCCGTAACGAAGACCGTCCGTGGAGTGAAAAAGAATATAACCGTCTACAGACCTTCACTCAGATAGTCGGCGTCGTTGCTGAACAAATTCAAAGCAGAGTCAGCAACAACGTCGATTACGATCTGCTGTGTCGTGAGCGTGACAACTTTCGCATCCTGGTCGCCATCACCAATGCCGTGCTCTCCCGACTGGATATTGATGAGCTGGTCAGCGAAGTCGCCAAAGAGATCCACCACTACTTCGACATCGATGCCATCAGCATCGTGTTACGCAGCGATCGCAAAAATAAACTCAGTATCTATTCCACCCACTATCTGGATGAACATCATCCGGCACACGAACAGAGTGAAGTGGACGAAGCGGGCACGCTCTCTGAACGGGTCTTCAAAAGCAAAGAGATGCTGCTGATTAACCTGAGCGAACGTGACATCCTTGCCCCTTACGAACGGATGCTGTTCGAAACCTGGGGCAACCAGCTACAAACCCTGTGTCTGCTACCGCTGATGTCCGGCAATACTATGCTCGGCGTACTCAAACTGGCACAGTGCGAAGAGAAAGTTTTCACTACCGCCAACCTCAAGCTATTGCGCCAGATTGCCGAGCGTGTGGCAATTGCCGTGGATAACGCCCTCGCCTATCAGGAGATCCACCGCCTGAAGGAACGTCTGGTCGATGAAAACCTGGCGTTGACTGAACAACTCAACAACGTAGAGAGTGAGTTCGGCGAAATCATTGGTCGCAGCGAAGCGATGTACAGCGTACTCAAGCAGGTCGAAATGGTGGCGCAAAGCGACAGCACCGTCTTGATTCTGGGTGAGACCGGAACGGGTAAAGAGCTGATCGCACGAGCCATTCACAACCTGAGCGGACGTAACGCCCGTCGGATGGTGAAGATGAACTGCGCGGCAATGCCTGCCGGATTACTGGAAAGCGATCTGTTTGGTCACGAGCGTGGCGCGTTTACCGGTGCCAGCACGCAGCGGATTGGTCGTTTCGAGCTGGCAGATAAAAGTTCGCTGTTCCTCGATGAAGTTGGCGATATGCCGCTGGAGCTTCAACCTAAGCTACTGCGGGTTCTGCAAGAGCAGGAATTTGAACGCCTGGGCAGTAATAAGCTGATCCAGACCGACGTGCGCTTGATCGCCGCGACCAACCGCGATCTGAAGAAGATGGTTGCCGATCGCGAATTTCGTAACGATCTGTATTACCGACTGAACGTCTTCCCGATCCATCTGCCGCCGCTGCGTGAGCGCCCGGAAGATATTCCGCTGCTGGTAAAAGCCTTCACCTTTAAAATTGCTCGTCGGATGGGACGCAATATCGACAGTATTCCCGCCGAGGCTCTGCGCACGCTGAGCTGTATGGAATGGCCGGGTAACGTGCGTGAGCTGGAAAACGTGGTGGAACGTGCGGTTCTGCTTACCCGGGGCAACGTACTGCAACTGTCCCTTCCGGATATTGCCCCTTTGACGCCGTCTACGCCTCCGGTGGCAACCGAAGTTGCACAGGACGGTGAAGATGAATACCAGTTGATTATGCGCGTACTGAAAGAAACCAACGGGGTGGTTGCCGGTCCCAAAGGCGCGGCACAAAGGCTGGGGCTGAAACGTACCACGTTACTCTCACGCATGAAGAGATTGGGTATTGATAAGGATGCACTGGTTTAGCTAGTGTGGCTATACTGGGTGATATCTCAACGAAAGGAGGCAGTATGGCGGTATCAGCACGTAATCAATTAACCGGTACGGTGAGCGCAGTCGCTACAGGCGCAGTGAATGATGAAGTTGAACTGACGCTGGATGGCGGCGCGAAACTGGTCGCGATTGTAACCCATAGCAGCCAGCAGGCGCTGGGTCTGGCGAAAGGGAAAGAAGCTATTGCCCTGATTAAAGCGCCATGGGTGACGCTGGCAACTGAAGACTGCGGTCTGAAGTTCTCTGCCCGCAACCAGTTTGCTGGCAGTGTTTCCCAGGTCACCGAAGGCGCAGTCAACGCCACGGTACATATCAAAACTGACGCAGGCTTTGAAATTGTTGCTGTCGTCACCAACGAAAGTCAGCAAGAGATGAAACTGAGCCAGGGAAGCCGCGTTGTTGCGCTGATCAAAGCCTCAGCTATTCTGATTGCCACCAAAGCGTAATCGCCATTCGGTACCGGATAGTTAATGCCCGATGGCGCTACGCTTATCGGGCCTACGCGACAATGCACTTGCTCTTGTAGGCCGGATAAGGCATCGCCGCCATCCGGCACAAAATTACCAGATTACTTCTTGCGCTGATATTTCTCAGGTAATTCCGGAACCGGACGTTTGTCATCAATCAGATGACGCACTGTCAGGATCGGGTGACGCCAGAGCATTCTAGGTCCAGCCCAACGCATAATTTGCTTCATCTCTTCGCGTTTAGCAGGCTGATAACAGTGTACCGGACACTGTTTGCAGGCTGGTTTTTCCTCACCAAATACGCACTTGTCGAGGCGCTTTTGCGCATAGGCAAACAACGCATCATAATGCCCCGGTTCGTCTGAAGCCTGCGGGCACTGGCTCTCGTAGAGCGAAATCATTCTCTGGATCGTCATTTTTTCACGTGCAATACGTTTGCCGGACATGATGCCTCCATAGTTAAGTTGCATAAATAATACACCTTAATCATGAAGGCAACCAAGACCCGAGTACCGCTTACTCGTCACAGCGGCTAAATTGCCCTACGTTTATAAGGACGGTAGTGTGGTAACCAAAAGTTATCTTTGATGCTTTGCAACAGCGCGTCGTCGCTCATCTTCTCTGCCACGCCCGACTGCTGTGCCGCCTTACCGACCTCAAAGGCAATGCTGCGGGTCACCTCACCGATTGTCCCAATCTCCGGCAACAGAGCGCCTTCCCCGATACGCACTAACGGGGAAGCATCGGCCAGCGCACGGCTTGCCGCCATCAGCATAGCCTCTGTTACGCGTGTCGCGCCACTGGCGATGGCCCCCAGACCGATGGCCGGGAAAACATACACGTTATTGCACTGCGCCACCGGAATGGAGCGTCCATTAAATTCAACCGCATCGCAGGGACTGCCGGTCGCGATGATGGCCTGCCCTTCGGTCCAGCGAATGATATCTTCTGGTCGCGCTTCCATTCTCGAAGTGGGATTCGACAACGGCATAACGATCGGGCGGCCGCAGTATTGGTACATCGTGCTAATGACTTCCTGCGAGAACAATCCAGCCTGACCCGACACCCCCAGCATCACCGTGGGCTTGGCATTGTGGATAACCTCCAGTAGCGACGGTGCCAGCCCCTCATACTGCCAGTCAGATACAGCCTCGGGAGACTGCGCCAGCGGTTGCTGGAAATCAGCTAAGGCATTATTGGTGGTCATCACCAGACCGTCGCGATCCACCATAAAAATGGTCCGTCTGGCTTCGGCCTCGCTCATTCCTTCACTGATGCGACAGGCAATAATATGCCGGGCAATCCCGCATCCCGCAGCACCCGCCCCCACAATTACGATTGATTGCTGACGGAAGTCACGACCGCTGCCTCGGCAGGCCGCAACCAGAGTCGCCAGAGCCACCGACGCCGTGCCCTGAATGTCATCGTTAAAACAGCACATCTCATCGCGATAACGGTCCAGCAGCGGCACCGCAGTATGCTGGGCAAAATCTTCAAACTGCAGCAGAACGTTAGGCCAGCGCCGTTTTACGGCAGCAATAAACATTCCTATAAATGCGAAGTAGTCTTCACCAGTTATGCGCGGATGTCGCCAGCCGATATAGCGCGGATCGTCAAGCAGTCGCGTATTGTTCGTACCGACATCCAGTAGAATAGGTAGCGTATTCGCCGGATTTACCCCGCCACAGACGGTATAGAGCGACAGTTTCCCGATAGGAATCCCCATACCGCCAACGCCCTGGTCACCTAGCCCCAGAATGCGCTCACCATCGGTGACGACGATGACCTTGATATCGTGCCGTGGAATATCATGCAAAATATCGTCAATACGATCACGATCGGGCCAGGAGATAAAGACACCGCGTGCACGACGATATATCCACGAGAATTTTTCACAGGCGGCCCCGACTACCGGGGTATAAACGATGGGTAGCATCTCTGGAAGATGCTTTTTCAACAGGTAATAAAATAACGTTTCGTTAGTATCCTGGATATTACGCAGGTAAATATGTCGAGCGTTGTGGGATTCAGCCTCAAGATATTGTTGATACGCCCGTTCGGCTTGTTCATCAATATTCTCAATGGCACAAGGCAGTAGCCCACTCAGGTTAAAGTCATGCCTTTCTTGCTGCGTGAAGCTGCTTCCCTTGTTTAATAACGGAGATTCAAGCAGTAACTTCCCCGTAAACGGGACGTATAAAACATCGTTTGTCACGTTGCCATCCATAAATTACAACCAGATAAAAAATAAGAGCCTGCATTAGCAGGCTCCCGGGATTCAAATCAGGACATAGTTGGCAACCAGCATCGCCGCGATACCGGCCAGCGCTGGAAGCAGCGTTCTTCTGACGATCATAAACGGCGAACATTCTCCTGCTTTACTCACCGCAATAATGATTCCAGCCACCGGAGACATTGAGCGCCCCATTCCCGCCATTAACTGCATAGGCAGGATCATATTAACGGCGCTCTCACCAAATTTTGCCGCAATGGAGGGGGCCAGGCCGGAGAAGGAGAAAAAGGCGGCAACACCAGAGCCTGTCAGGACGGCGGTGACGCCCACCAGCGCGGTCATCACCAGCGTCATACTGGTAAAGCCCAGTCCTGCGTTTTGCACTGACTGTAACAGGTAGTCCACCGCGCCAATTTTCTGCAGCCCCTGGGCATAGATATCCGCACACACCAGCAAGGAAACGATGCTGGTAAACATGCTGCCCATCCCTTTGAAAAAGACCTGTATTCCTTTGCAACAGCTTTTGAAATCCCGAGTAGCCACCAGTTCAAAGAAAAATGCGACGACAGCGCCAAGGATCATCGCCGTGACCACGTCTATTTTGATGGACTTGATAACCAAAGGGCTAAAGACCAGCACCAGTACGACAGGCAGGACGGGTAACAGCGCGTAAATAGCGGGTACCTTTCGGCCTTCTTCTTCCGCTTGCGCCACGCTTTGCGCTCCCGGTACGAAGCCATCTTTTTTGTCGAAATACTTCGCGGTAAAGTAAATCACCACCGCAACGGCCAGCATCACCACCACCGCCACCGGCATCTGGTAATGCGCAAAGTAGATCGCGCTTTCCATGCCAGCATGTTTAGCCGCCAGATTCGCAGTACCTACCGCGGGCCCTAGATCCATAAACGCGCACAGACCAATCATCGCGGCCGCAGAGGCTTTACTGACCCCCAGACGAACCAGAACCGGGAAGAATGTCACCAACAGCAACATCGCCAGCCCCGCCGCACTTGAAATTGCCACATGCAGAAGCTGTGCGCAGATATACCCCAGCGCAAGGATCAGGTAAGGCGCTTTAATCACCTGCAGCGGTCGAATGCACATATTGACCATCGCATTCGACGCTTTAATGTGATCCATATAGCTGGCAAATCCACCCGCAGCCATGATGATAAGACCAATACCTGCAATTTGTGTGGTGAGCGATTCTTTTGCAAAGCTAAAGATATCCAACCAGGTTGACCCCGTGGATTTTGCTTTATCGTAGAGAATGCTGTTTTCAGGATAAAACAGTACGGTAATGGTCAATAATGCCAGTCCTGCGAGTAATAAAACAGTTTGCGGCTGATAATTTTTCACAATTAACCATGCAGCAATAACTGTTATCACTATTGCTATAATAAACGCCGTCATAATAACAATTCCTATGCCATACAAATCGGGTAGGGTTACCTGTCATATCATCATAGCTTATATAGGATAGTAAAAAATCACCCCCATATATAAGCAGCTATAATATGTACGTAAATCTATCGTATTACATACTCAAATATTGAGATTTAATTGTAATGGGTTGTGTGGTTGTAAAATACGGGAAAGGTGTTTTCCCACCTCTTTTTGTGAGTAAGATCGCAACTACATCTGAATGTAGTCGCAGACCTCAGAAAAGGCTGGGTGCGGGTTTCCAACATATTCATTCTATGATTGACGTCGAAAGTGTATTACCCTATAACAACGTTGATATACAATAGTCATCGGGTGTTATCCATGTACAAAAAAAACACGTTAAGTCTGGATGAGTATAACTTACTTACTCTTAATATGGGTGATCTAACTGAATCTGAGTGCCGACTCAATGAGTACATTAATAAACACTTCAATGAACTTCCCTATCATGGCATTGTTGACCTCTCGCAAAATGCGATGGTAAGCAAAGCAACCATTGGCCGATTTTTAAATAAGATTGGGTTTACGGGTTACGCCGCTTTTCGCAAAGCATTAGACATTACGCTGTCAAAAAATAAAATATCCGCACCTTTTGAGAAAAACATCAAACTACGTAACAATCCCAGCATTACCACTGAAAGTATCGTTACTGATTTCACCCATAAAGTATCAGAATTATTTAATCAATTTAAAAATAATATCGATATTGAAAGCCTTAATGCGTTTATCGATCTGGTACTGAACAATCAACGTCATATTTATGTCGTCGGCCCGTCATCATCTCATGCAATGGCAACGCATTTTTGTACACTGCTAAAGTACTTTCGCAGTGACATCACCCTGTTACCGACGGACATCAGCGAACTCCCCAAATGTCTCATCAATATTGAGGAAGAGGATGTCCTGATTGTGTTCTCCTACTATCGATTTAATCGGGTTGCCCTCAATATTGCAAAGTGGTTCAGAAAAAAGAATGCCGTCGTGGTACTGGTTACCAATTCAGAAGCGAACCCTTACGGCAAGTTCTGCGATCTGCAGTTTGTTCTTCCCAGCGACGTACAGTCCATTTTTCAAAGCCGTATACTCGGCTTCTTTTTTATCGAACTCATATTGCATTTGGCTTACGAGAAAGGAGATAACGAGGGGAATTTTGCCCAACTGGAGGAATTATTTGTCTTTTTCGAAACGTTTTCTGCATCAGCACACAACACTTAGCTCCGCCAGCCGCCAGAAGTATTCTCACTCCTGGCAACATGACGAATCAAGCTATCTCTGCGGTTTTCACGCGATCGAACTCAGCTATAGTTTCAGCGATTAGCGCGTCGTTAGCCCCGATATATGACAGCGGCTCGCAGGCAGCGGTAATTTCCTCTACAGACAATGATGCGCGGATTTCCGGGCTAGCCTGCACGATCTCCATGAAGCTGTGCTCTCCAGTTGCATGCTTTAGCAGGTTTTTCACTACGTTATAGGCGGACTCTCTGCCAATTTTGGCGGCAAGTTTCATCGTCAGTGATTCCGACATAATAAAGTGCTTTGAGCAATCGAAATTAGCACGCATCTTCTCTTCATTAATGATGAGATGCGAAAGCAGATTCTTTGCGCGTGTCAGGCTGGTCGATAAAGCATTTGAGGCCTCCGGGAGGATTGTCCAGTTTAAAACCCTCATTGAGGCGGCTCGCACATCCTGTTGATCCAGCATTGCCGGGGCGCCAGACGCATACATCCATCCCATCCTTGCCAGTGTTTGCATCATGTTACTGGCACGCGGATTAACTTTGTGCGGCATCGTGCTCGACCCTCCACCACCTTCGCCCTCAAGCACTTCAGCAATCGGCGTGCGTCCCATTGTTTCGACATCGTTGGCCAGACGACATAGCGTGCCGTGAACAAGGGCAAAAAACTGCACAACTTCAACAACCGCATCCTGGCTGGCATTATTAATACCGCAGGGTACGTTCAGACCCAGCGCTCGCATCAGCCGTTCACGCGTTTCCATTCCCTGCTCGCCTACGGAGGCCAGATTACCTACCGCGCCGCCAAAAAGCCCGGTGACCGCACGCGGGTACAGCTGCTGAAGTCTTATCAGATGGCGGTTAATCTCTGCCAGATAACTGCAAACATGCAGCCCCCATGTTGTCGCAGAGGCATCCACCGAATTGGTGCGCGCAACCATCACCGTTCTGGTATGACGTATTGCCATCGCTTTCATCGCTTCGCCAACATCGAGCAATTGCTCGCGCAGCAGCTGCAACGTTTGTTGCAGTCTCATCGCCATGCCAGAGTCCAGCAGGTCCTGGGTAGTACATCCCCAGTGCAGAAACTGACTTACTAACGGTGTACCGCAAGCAGAAATCTGATCGATCAGCGGTTTTATCGCCATACCAACCGTCTGTGTTTCCTGTGCAAGGGCCGGCCAATCTATCTGTATTTCCCTGCACGTTTTTTCAATTTCGACGGCGGCTTGCTCAGGGATAATGCCCAGCTCGCCTTGCACGCGAGCGACTGTTGCCTCAAACCGCAACCAACACCGCAGCAGATTGTCGTCAGACCATATTTCCCGCATCCGCCCCTGGGTGAACAATGAAGAATAAAGATCAGAATCAAATACCGTTGTTTGCTTACCGAACATACAGCGCCTCTCCGGCCAATGAATGCGTCATAATCGAAATGTGATTAATCAATTTTGCAGGATCTGTTTTCCAGATTATAGGGGAAAATAGTATTCCCACCCCAAAAACGGCTATGAGAATACAATATTCCCATTTTCATTTTTTCCATCAAGTAGAAATGCGATGTACTTCACAGTAATTTGCGAATTACATTCCAAACAGGTGTAATATTTCAACAAAAACGCGCATTAAATATAAGAACCATTAATACAATAATAAAATTAGTGATATTTATGCGTGAATAATCACATTTCACTACGAGAAAAAATAATTCCCATACCGCTGTCATTCCTTTTTCACAAACAATCACCCCGCTGTGAACTTTATTTTATGGTCAGGAAACTAATGCTGGTTTGAGGGATGACATGAAGCTAAAAAACTATTCACTAATATTACTAATGGGTATGAGTTCCTCGGCGTTCGCCTTAAACGTCTATAATAAGGATGGAAATACGCTGGATATCTATGGCCGCGTTGAGGGTAAAATTGCGAGTGGCCAGAATTCATTTGCTGGCAGTGAAAGCCGAAGCGATCTGGGTGGTCGTGTAGGTATTTACCTCACCCGAGATCTGGATCTTTTGCCAGATACCAAAATCGTGGGTCGCCTGGAATGGCAGGTGCGTACCGAAAAAAATGATAACAATACCGGTGAAAGCGATATGGAGGCCCGCTATTCCTATGTCGGTCTGTCAAATAAAACATGGGGTGAACTGATCACCGGGAGAACCAAAAACCCGTTGTATCAGGTAATGAAAATGACCGATAAGTACAAAAATTTCACCCCTAATATCTACAGCTATGGCATTACAACCATTGATGATTCGTACCAGTTCAACCGACAGGACGGCACCGTACAGTGGAACGCCAAATTTGCTGGCAATGAAATTCAGTTGGCATGGGTTTCCGGTAATGGCAACAGCGATAACGAAGCCCTGGATTACGGCGCGATGGCCAGCTATCGCAAGTCTTTCAAATTTGGTGATTTTAGAATTACACCAGCACTCGCGGCCAGTCGCTACAAACGACAGGATGGCGTAGTGACCACCGATGGGCGTAATCAAAACGATCAAATTATGGGAGGATTACAACTCAGCTATAAAGCCTATGAAGTCGCGGTAACCGCATTGCGTACTTCTATTTCTCGCGATAACAAAAGCGATAATAATTATAAAGGGATGGATTCACTTATTTCCTACAATTTTGGCACCGTCAAAGTTCTCACCGGATATAGTTTTTTAAATGAAGATGGTAAAGATATTGCGGAAAAAGAAGACTGGCGTGCTGAAGCACAATTAACATTGGCTGAAGATACGTGGTTATCATTTACTTACGATAAAGAATTCGCCAGTAAGAACAAAAAAACCAATGATGATGCGCTCATCGTTGGACTTCGTTATGATTTCTAAGAGATAACCGATGAAAAAGATAACTTTGCTTGCCACAGCAACGGCCCTGGCACTGAGCAGTATCTGCGCTCACGCGGATACGTTGTTAGCGCCTTCCGCACATGCAAAAATGGATGGCGAGAATAAAATCGTCGCGCTTTATGGTAACTCGTTCACGTTCTATAACAATAATATCAATACCCGATTACGGGATTTGACGCAGTCTTTACTGCCTGATCATGCCAAAGGCTATAAATATCGGGGGATCACGATTTCCAGCGGTCATTTAGGCTGGCAAATTGAGAATATGCGCTACCAGAACACACTACAGAAATGGGATGTGGTGGTGCTACAGGGAAACTCCACAGAAACGATTTCAAAGAAAGAAAGTACCCGACAAAACTTCATTGACTCTGCCATCCAAATGGCTGAAATGGCGCATAAAGCAGGTGCAAAAGTTGTCTATTTCATGACCTGGCCGAAGAAAGCTAAACCCGAAGACAGCCAAAAACTGGCGGACGCTTATATCTCGATTGCGCAAAAAACGGGGGGATATGTGGCTCCGGTAGGTCTGGCTTTCGAGAAAGCGCGCAAGACCCATCCGGAAATCAACCTGTATTATCATGATGGTGTCCACCCTTCTATTTCTGGTACGTATCTCGCTGCCTGTGTATTCTTCGCTACCCTGTATAACCAGTCTCCAGTCGGCGGCGCGCTTCCTGTTGATACGGACATGACCCCTGCCACCGCCAAAGCGTTACAACAGGTAGCATGGGAAACCGTTACTGAGTTCCAAAAGTCATAATCACCGGGTTATTCATCCCCAACACGCCGGCAATCGTGCCGGCGTAAAATACATTATCCCCCGTCTATTCCTTAGCAACCTACGCAAATAAGAATTATTTTCATTTATTTATGCCATGTGCTATATAACATAGCAAAGGCTATATTCGATGATAAATTAACCATTTTGTTGCGAGGGATACTATGCCGCATCTGCCCCATCTGAAGTCATTTCTCCTTGCCAGCGTGTTAACAGCGCTGACGCTGTCACCCGCCTGGGCGAAAGAAAAATTCAAAGTGGTAACCACCTTTACGGTGATTGCCGATATGGCAAGCAATGTGGCAGGCGACGTGGCGGACGTTAGTTCTATCACCAAACCGGGTGCTGAAATTCACGAATATCAACCAACCCCAGGCGATATTAAACGGGCACAAGGCGCGCAGCTTATTCTCTCCAACGGTCTTAACCTCGAACTATGGTTTGCCCGCTTCTACCAAAATTTGTCCGGCGTACCGGAAGTGATGGTCTCACACGGCGTGCAACCAATGGGCATCAGCGAAGGGCCGTACAACGGTAAACCAAACCCGCACGCCTGGATGTCAGCGGAGAACGCGCTTATCTACGTGGATAACATTCGTGATGCGCTGATCAAATACGATCCGGACAATGCCGCAACC
Organism: Citrobacter sp. Cpo030; assembly: GCF_030333005.1. Taxonomy (NCBI): domain Bacteria; kingdom Pseudomonadati; phylum Pseudomonadota; class Gammaproteobacteria; order Enterobacterales; family Enterobacteriaceae; genus Citrobacter; species Citrobacter sp. Cpo030. The sequence goes on from NZ_JAOWGT010000073.1 coordinate 90,080, forward strand.
TACAAGAATAATGCGCAGAATTATAAAGCGAAAATCCAGCAGACCCTGGCGCCACTGCACACAGAACTGGCAAAGCTCCCTGCTGATAAACGCTGGCTGGTCACCAGCGAAGGCGCATTCTCTTATTTAGCTCGTGATAACAATCTCAAGGAGCTGTATCTGTGGCCGATCAACGCCGATCAGCAAGGTACGCCCAAGCAGGTACGCAAGGTTATCGATGCCATCAGAGCGCATCATATCCCAACGGTATTTAGCGAAAGCACCGTGTCCGACAAACCTGCGCGTCAGGTTGCCCGTGAGTCTGGCGCACATTACGGCGGCGTGCTGTATGTCGATTCGCTCAGTGCAGCCGACGGTCCGGTACCGACCTATCTGGATTTACTGCGCGTCACCACGCAAACCATTGTTAACGGCATCAACAAGGGTCTGGAGAGCCAACCATGAGTCACTCTGCGATTACCGTAAATCAGGTTACGGTGACGTATCGCAATGGTCATACCGCATTGCGGGACGCCACTTTTCAGGTTCCGGGCGGCTCAATTGCCGCTCTGGTCGGCGTAAACGGTTCAGGAAAATCAACGCTTTTTAAAGCGCTGATGGGTTTTGTCCGCCTGGCGCAGGGGGAAATCTCAATTCTGCAACAGCCGGTAAATAAGGCGCTCAAACAGAATCTGATCGCCTATGTCCCCCAGTCAGAAGAGGTGGACTGGTCGTTTCCGGTACTGGTGGAAGATGTGGTGATGATGGGACGCTTTGGCCATATGGGCTGGCTGCGTCGACCAAAACAAATTGACCACGCCTGCGTGGATGCGGCGCTGGCGCGGGTTGATATGCTGGATTATCGCCATCGTCAGATAGGTGAACTGTCCGGTGGGCAGAAAAAGCGTGTTTTTCTGGCAAGGGCCATCGCACAGGACGGACAGGTTATTTTACTGGATGAACCCTTTACCGGTGTGGATGTAAAAACCGAGGCCCGGATCATCGACCTGCTGCGTGAACTGCGTGATGAGGGTCGAACCATGCTGGTCTCTACCCATAATTTGGGATCCGTCACTGAGTTTTGTGATTACACGGTGATGATTAAGGGCACGGTGCTGGCAAGTGGCCCCACCGAAACCACCTTTACCCCCGAGAATCTTGAACTGGCATTCAGCGGCGTACTGCGTCACGTTGCGCTGAGCGGCGGTGAACAGCACGTGATTACCGATGATGAACGCCCGTTTATTTCTCGACGCACGGCAAACGAGGGGGAATAACCATGAACTGGCTAACGGAGCCGTTTGGCTACCAGTACATGCTCAACGCCATGTGGGTCTCGGCGATGGTCGGCGGCCTGTGCGCGTTTCTCTCCTGCTATCTGATGCTCAAAGGCTGGTCGCTGATTGGCGATGCGCTGTCGCATTCTATCGTTCCGGGCGTGGCAGGCGCTTATATGTTAGGGCTTCCCTTCGCGCTTGGCGCATTCCTTTCCGGCGGACTGGCGGCGGGCAGTATGCTGTTTCTTAATCAACGTTCGCGCCTGAAGGAAGATGCGATTATCGGACTGATTTTTTCGTCTTTTTTCGGTATCGGGCTGTTTATGGTGTCGCTCAATCCGATGTCGGTGAACATTCAGACCATTATTCTCGGCAACGTGCTGGCGATTGCGCCAGAAGATATTCTACAACTGGCCATCATCGGGGTTATTTCGCTAACCATCCTGTTTTTGAAGTGGAAAGATCTGATGGTGGTTTTTTTTGATGAAAACCACGCGCGCTCTATCGGTCTGAATCCGGGCCGGTTGAAGCTGTTATTTTTTACGCTGCTCTCCGTTTCCACAGTCGCCGCGCTGCAAACCGTCGGCGCGTTTCTGGTGATTTGCCTGGTGGTTACGCCAGGTGCAACGGCCTGGCTGCTGACCGATCGTTTTCCACGCCTGCTCACTATCGCCGTAGCTATTGGCAGCCTGACCAGCTTTTTCGGCGCCTGGCTGAGCTACTGGCTGGACGGTGCAACCGGCGGAATTATTGTCGTTCTGCAAACGCTGCTGTTCCTGCTGGCATTTGTCTTCGCGCCAAAACACGGTCTGCTGGCGAATCGCCGCCGCACCCGTCTGGTGAACAAGGAGTCAGTATGATCTTAACAACGCTGCTGGAACCCTTTCAGTTTGGTTTTATGGTCAATGCGCTGGTCATCTCCACCATTGTCGCCGTGCCCTGCGCGCTGCTGTCTGTATTTTTAGTACTCAAAGGCTGGGCTCTGATGGGCGATGCAATGAGCCACGCGGTTTTCCCGGGAATTGTACTGGCGTGGATTGCGGGCATCCCACTGGCAATTGGCGCATTTATCGCCGGGCTGTTCTGTGCGGTGGCGACGGGTTATCTCGACGATAACAGCCGCATCAAACGCGATACCCTGATGGGAATCGTCTTTTCCGGCATGTTTGGTGCAGGACTGGTGCTCTACGTCTCTATCCAGTCAGAGGTCCATCTCGATCATATTCTGTTCGGCGACATGCTGGGCGTATCGTTCAGCGACATCATACAAACCGCGGTTATTACGCTTGGGATAGCGCTTATTATTGGGCTTAAGTGGAAAGATCTGCTGCTGCATGCGTTCGACCCGCATCAGGCAAAGGCCAGTGGGCTTAATACTGCGCTGCTACATTACGGCCTGCTGTGCATGATCGCCCTGACGATTGTCGCCACGCTAAAATCAGTAGGGATTATTTTGTCGATCTCCTTACTGATTGCGCCTGGCGCCATTGCGATTTTAATGACGCGGAAATTTTCCCACGCCTTGTGGCTGGCGGTGATTATGTCGGTCGTTACCTCGTTTATGGGCGTGTACCTGTCTTTTTTCATCGACAGTGCACCGGCCCCCACCATCGTCGTACTATTTTCGCTACTGTTTGTGATGACCTTTATTTATTCCACCCTGCGCGATCGTCGTTTAGAACGGCGACGCCAGCAATACGACCTCTGATGGAGTGGGCAGTGATATGCCCGCTATCGTTTTTAGAATACGTAATGACAATATTCCCAGCGTCCTGAACAAATGCCCCGTTCTGAAACCATGCCATATTTACCAGCGCTATTTAATAATCAGATAGTCACTATCACATTAGATAAAAATACAGGTAAATTTTATGAGCAAGATGAGCATGTCAGAAATCTATTCTGAACCAGAGGCCTATGGCTTACCACGCAAAGGTATAACACTTAATAATAAGGAAGCTGCGTTGGTGGTAGTCGATCCACAGATCGATTTTTTAAGCCCTCAGGGTATTGGCTGGGAGGTTTTCAAAGACAGCATTATTGAAAATAATACCGTAGAAAATCTCGAGACGTTGTTCAAAATGGCAAAAGAAGCACAAATGCCTGTTTTTATCTCTCCGCATTATTACTTTCCGCACGACCATAAATGGCAATCTACCGCACCGGGAGAAACATTTATGCACGGCACTGGAATGTTCAATCGTAAAGGTCCACTGACAATGGAAAATTTTGAAAATTCCGGCGCAGACTTTTTACCGCAGTTTAAGCCATATATTTATGATGGCGAAACGGTCATTGCCTCACCGCATAAGATTTTCGGACCAGAAACCAACGACCTGGTACTGCAATTAAGAAAACGCGGTGTCTCACAGGTTATTCTCGCCGGTATGGCTGCCAATCTGTGTATTGAATCCCATATGCGTGAATTGATTGAGCAAGGTTTTGAAGTTGTCGTCGTTAAAGATGCGACAGCGGGTCCGCGCATTCCGGAAGGTGACGGTTATCTCGCCGCTCTAACCAACTACCGCATCATTGCCAATGATTTATGGGACACCGATACCACGGTTGAAAAGGTAAAGGCAGCAGCTAAGTAATAGCTATGAGTACGGTTACCGAGGGTAATTGTATGTACAACATCGCTTATCCATTAGCCATCAAAATAAATTTCATTAAGCGCGGAGCTTTTCCATGAATCTTAAGTTAAAGGTTATTTCGGCATGTATTTTACTTTCCATGTCAGTTTCAGCTACTCAGGTATTGGCCGCTGCCAATACAAATGAGACAACTTACTTAGTTAACCGTGGTGATCCACAATTAAAGGTCAACGGCAAATATATCGATCAGATCATTGCCGAGGTAATGGCGAAAAATAATCTGCCGGGTTTATCCATGGCGATTGTTCAGGCGCCTTATATTCCGCGCTCAGCGGGATACGGTCTGGCAACAGCAGCCAATGATGAGCTTGCTTCCACCAAAACCATGTGGGGAATTGGCCCTATCACGCAAGCTTTTACTGCAGTCGCAGTAATGCAACTTGTAGAGCAAGGCAAATTGGATCTGAATACTCCTGTGAGTGTTTATTTGCCTGGCCTACCGGAAAGCTGGCATAACATTACGATTCTGGAATTAATGCAGCACTCATCCGGGATCCCTGATTTCAGATCTTTCGGCTATAAACAAGAGCAAAAATATACACCTGCGCAGCTGGTTGATCTTGTTAAAGATAAACCGCTCGAATTTAAAAACGGCACGGATATCAACTCCAGCGCAACTGACTTTATCCTGCTAGGTATGGCTATCGAGAAAGTCAGCGGAATGAGTTACGTAGACTTCGTCAACAAATACCAAATTGCGCCGTTAGGTCTGCAAAGCACCATGTTCGCAAAAGACATGCCAACGAAAGCATTCCTTGATCGCCCGACGCCTGATAAGCAACATAATCAGCATTCGAAATTTAAGTCAGAAATTGACTGGATCAACCCTGTTGAGCCTGCAACAGGTTACGTCGCAGCGGGTGACAAACTGGCGCCTGTCAGTGCGATCGCCACTGATAATCTGTACGCCTATGGTGGTCTGTGGTCGTCAGCGGAAGACATCAGTAAGTGGGATATCGGTCTTGCCGGCAGCACGCTGGTTAAAGACAAAAAGCTGCGCGACATTATCTATAGCCCGGCAAAACTGAAAAATGGCAAAGTCGTGCCTGCCATGGCCGGCTGGGAATTTACCCGCCATCCTGGTTTTCTGGAAATCAAAGGAACCACAGGTGGATTTAGTGCCTATCTGAGTCGTTTTACCGCCGGTGATGAACTGGTTTGCGTGACAATGCTGACCAACAAAGAAGGCGTAGACATGACTCAGGTGGCTCGTGATATCGCTGAAGCCTATAAAATCGGGCTGGGTTCTGGGTTAAATTCAGAGAAGATCAAAAACCAGGAAAGTAAATTCTCTGTCGATGAAACGGTCTCCCGACTGAAAGCCATTCTGAAAAGCGAAGGCGTTCCGGTATTCACTGAAATTGATCACGAGAAAAATGCCGAGGGCGCGGGAATGAACCTGAGGCCAACGAAAGTCCTGGTATTTGGTAACCCTAAAGTCGGCACAAAACTGATGCAGGATAAACAGGGTGTCGCGCTGGATCTGCCGTTACGTGTCTCCGTATGGCAGGATAAGATCGGGCGAGTTTGGGTCGGTTATGAAAACCTGGATGACGTAGCAAAAACCTACGATCTTCAGGACAAGCAGACCATTGATAAGATTGACAACTTTATGACTAAGCTGGTCAGTCGGGCTGTTGATGCTTATATCCAGTAACGGGATATAGCACTCCAGCCTTCTCATGCTGCGGGACCGTTAAAGCTCCCGCAGCGTGTCAGCGCCAGCTTAATAGCGGGCTAAACGCCTCGCGGCCCACCAGGGCACGAAGCGCAGGTAGATGACAGTTACGCGCCAGAAGCGGAGGTACGGCAAAAATAATGTCGCCGGAGAGCATCACATTCTCAAGTTGTCCCCATAGGTACCAGCCGGTTTCAACGCCACTGTCAGGGACGCGCAAATGCAAATGCCATCCCTCCTGCGGCTCATCCGCAATCCCCAGCCATTGGCTAAATCGGGGGATTTCAGGCACAACCTGAGTCACTAACGAGCACACACCAACCTGGTTTGCCGGTATATACAACGTTAGCGCTCCCAAAGTAATACGTACCGCCGCCAAATTAGTGGGAGCCGTCATAACCGCTGGTCTCCTGATAACGCTCAAAGACCAGATTCAGATCGAGCAGCGTGTACCAGGTTTCCATCACGTTAACCACCCCCACAGCGATGCTTTGTAACGCCGGGGGCAACGAATCTCCTGGCAAATGAATTTGGCTTTCGGCGACTTCCAACACATCAATCAATTTATCTATCAGGATCCCACTTTGCATTTTCTCGGCGCATCCAATCAGAATAGTGCGCTTACCTGCCGAATTAACGGTAGGTTTATCGATCAGGCTGTCCAGTCTCATCACCGATTCCACCCGTCCACGATAGTTGATGACCCCTTCAAGCATTGGCGCGCAACAGGGAACCCAGGAGATCGGGCGCTCAGCAAGGATCTCTTTAATTTGCGCCCCATAGAAGGCAAAATTTTTACCCGCCAGTTGAAATAACACCAGCGTGCGCTGGGGTTCATCAACGTTTTCACACTCCGGTTTTTCACCATGGTTCAGCGCAAGCATCTGCTCCAGCTGTTGGCTCATATTGACTCCTTTTACTCGGCAATGCAGAAAGTGTTACGGCCATTTTGCTTCGCGGCATACAGCGCCTGATCGGCACGCTCGCGCAGCGTTTCAATCCGATCGCCAAATTGCCACTGGGCAATGCCCGCGCTGAAGGTACTGTGAAAACTGGCGTCGTTAACGGAAAACGTGACCTGCTCGTAATCCCTGCGCAATCGTTCGACCACGCGCGCAGCCTTGTCACTGCTGGTGTTGGGCATAATGATGACAAACTCTTCACCACCGTAACGGCCAACGATATCGGTGCTGCGTAATCGATGGGAGAACAACTGCGAAATACCGACAATTACCTGGTCACCGACCGCATGGCCGTAGGTATCGTTAATACTTTTAAAGCGATCCAGGTCCACCATCACCATACAAAACGGGTTGCCGCTGTAGTTCGACTCGGCAATCGCGCTTTTGAGAAAATGGGTGGTCGTTGAGTGGTTATATAACCCGCTCAGACTGTCCTGCGACATGCGGGCACGCAGGACGCGCATTCTTTCCGCGCGAATCGATACGGCGCGGATCAGCTCCTCAGGGTCGCTCTGTTTGAGGATAAAATCCTCCGCGCCGATGCTCATTGCTCCCAACTGCGCATGCTTGTTGGTCTCGCTGGAGAGATAGGCGATAGGCAGGCCAATATGCTGCGGTATTTGGCGAATCAGTTTTGTCAGTTCCTCACCGCTGAACTCTGGCATGTGATAATCCATCAACACCAGATCGATCGGCTGCGCATTCAGTACATGCAGTAGATAGTGAGGTTTTTCCAGCACATGCACTTCCATACCCGCCAAGCGCAGCATCTCCGCGTTGTATTCCGCCACCGCGGGTTCGTCATCGATCAACAATACCTGGTAAGGCTTTTTCAGCGACGGTTGAGTCAGGCGATGAAGTTCCTGGACTAAATCGGTGATAGACGCAGGTTTTACGTAGTAGCCATCACAGCCGGATTTGATGGCGTTGACGCGGGCATTGAAATCGCTATGGCACGAGAGGAACAGCACCGGGAAAGGTTTGCCAACTTTTCGTTTCAGATCCGACATCGCCAGCGGCCCACCGTAGGCATTGTCCGGAAAGCTGACATCCATAATCACCACGGCAGGCGGTTGCGACAATACGGCCTGAGTAAAATCCTGCGTGTTCGCGAACACATGGCAGGTAAAGCCGAAACAGCGCAGTTGGGTCGCGAGCAGCTCGACCTGGTCAATATCATCATCACACAGGTAGATAGGCTTACTGGCCCGCCGAACATATCCCTCTTCCGGGCGCTGTGCGGCGATCGGTAATGTGAACTCCGTATCGCTGATACGATGTTCAAGATTGAGCTGCTCCTGGGTCAGGGTGTACAGCCACCTGATGATTCGACGCAGCTCATCGTAATGCAATGTGCTTTGCTCTGTTTCCGGCTCTGTTAGTAAACGCTCACCTTCTGCTGAGGCATTCGCCAGCGGGCTAAAGCCAAAGGACCCTGCCGAACCGTGAATACTGTGCAGCAGGATATGTAGCTGTTTGCGACAGGCTTCGCTAGGCTCTGCGACCAGTTGAACGAGTAATCTTTCCGCTTGTGCCAGCATGTCGGGAATTCGGCGTAGAAACCCCTGCCGTAAACGCGCTATTTTTTCCTGCGCTGCCGCCATCGCTATATGCTTATTTTCTTGTTTCATCAAACACGTAGGCTTATTCAGTTAATCGCAGATGGTTGCAGTAGCGCATTGACAGCAGCCCCCAGATTTTCCGCGAGGTTTTCATCTTTTTTCACCCAACGGTCGTACAGAGCGTCGCTGCCCGTTACTTCATTGGCACTCAGTAAAATAAAAGGCTTAGCCCAATCCTGAGCGCGTAACAGCGCCAGCAAATCCAACCCACTGATCTCTGGCATATGCAGATCGCTAATCACCAGGTCGATGTTGTTATCCGAGTCCAGGCACGCCAGGGCGGAAATCGCGCTTTCCACAATCACCACATCGTAGCCGTCCATTTGCAAAAATATGGATGCCAGTTCAGCCGCAAAAAGATCATCATCAACTAATAAAATTCGCATTTTCTCTCTCGATTTTGCGCCATCAGCACAAAAGCATTTTTAATGTTTTTATCAAACTGTCCTGCTCGAAATCGCCCTTGGCGATGTAGGCATCCGCGCCCACCTGAATCCCCCGTCGCCGGTCCTCTTCCTTCGCGCGGGACGTCACGATGATGATTGGCGTATGCTGGTAGTTTTTCTCCCCACGCAACGATTTGGTGAAGGTGAAACCATCCATAAACGGCATTTCGACATCCGTCAGTACGGCATCAAACTGGGTCAGTTTCGCTTTTTGCAGCCCCGACAGCCCGTCTTCTGCCAGAGTCACCTGATAGCCGTGCGCTTCCAGCACGTTCTTTTCTATCTCACGGGTATTCAGTGAGTCATCAACCACCAGCACATGCCAGGCATCCTGCGTTACATTCGTGGCGGGCGCTGGTGTACTGGTTTGCCGTGATTGTTGCGCCATCGCCATCAGCGCGGGAACGTGCAGGATGCTGACCAGTTGGTTATCCGGTGTTTGTACCATCCCGGAGACCAGCGACTGCTGTTGCATATGCTTCGGTAACGGTTTAATCATCATCTTGCGTTCATCGAGGAGCTTATCCACTTGCAGCGCCATTTTGCTGTACTGGTTCTGCACCACGATTAATCGCTGTCCGGGCGTTGAAAAGCTGCTCTGGCGTTCATGAATGCCCAGTAAGCTGCCTACGCAAACCACCGGGATAAACTCGTTATGCAAGATAATGGCAGGACGTCCGGCGATATCGCTGATCCCCTGTGGCGTGCATTCCACCACCTCAACCACATACTGCGCAGCCAGTCCAAAAAGGTGCCCCTGCTCTTCAAATTGCAAAATCCGCATCATGGTTAACGAAACAGGCAACCGCAGGTTAAAGCTGGTTCCGACTCCCGGACGGCTATAAACCTGCAAATCGCCTTGCAGGTCGGTCACCACCGTTTTGCGCACCACATCAAGACCAACGCCGCGACCAGAAAGCTCGGAGACTATCTTGCTGGTCGAAAAGCCGGGATGAAAAATCAGCTCATTACATTCCTGCTCGGAGAGCTGCCCGGCCATTGAAGCAGGAACCAGACCTTTACTGACCGCCTTCGCGCTGATGGCCTCATAGTTCAGACCACGGCCATCATCTTCGATACGCAGTAATATCCCGCTGCCGTCCTGCTGAGTAGTGATGGTAATCGTGCCGCGAGTGGATTTACCGAGCGCCAGACGTTCGTCGATCTCACCAATCCCGTGATCGACGGCATTACGCAGTAGATGCGTCAGCGACTCCGAAAGCCGATCAATGAGCTGGCGGTCGATTTCCACTTCTCCGCCAACAAAGCGGCACACCACCTGCTTGTTCAGTGTGGAAGCCAGTTCGCTGACCTGCAGTGAAATGGGTTCAAACAACGTTGAAAGTGGCAGCATACGGATCCGCGCCGCCACATCGTATAGTTCAAACATCTGCAAATGCTGGAGCTGAACGCTTTCTTTTAACTGGGCGCTAAAGTCGTGGATCTGCTGGCGAAGCTGTTCAGCGCTTAATCCCGGTAACCGTGGTACCAGTTGGCTCAGGTTTTGTATTTGCTGTTCCAGGCGATCATGTCCGGCGAGCACCTCCCCCAGAATGTCGATCAGGCCATCGAGCTTATTCAGCTTTACCCGAACGAAATCCGCCTGCTTAATACCGGCATCCATGCTGGAAGGTGTTGCAGGCGCTGGGACTACCGGTTTTTCTGTTGCCCCGGCAGTTTCGACAGTCAGCGTGATATCCTCTCCCCGACTGGCGCGGGCAAGGCGTTCGCACAGCCCGGCATCCGCCGGTGGCAACTGATTATCCCCTTCGCTGACAAAAAGCTGGGTAAGCTGACCAGAAAGGTACTCCACAGACTCATGGATCAGATTGCCCAGCGCCCTGTCCGGCGTCAGTTTGTTATCACGTAGTTCACTCAATACATCTTCAAGATGATGCGTGACATCGGCAATGCTTTGCAGCTTCAGCATCCGCGCGCCCCCTTTCAGGGTATGCGCAGCGCGAAACATCTCACCTATCCAGGCGTCGGTATGTTCATCAGCGGAGAGGAGAAACGCCCCTTCGCTGATCGTCTGCAAATGACCTCTCCCTTCATCAATAAAGCGCAGAACGAATTTTTTCAGATCGATAGCCATAATCGCTCTTATTAGCCACTTTGATGGGCGAATTGCGCCAGTTGATGTTCACACAGGAAACGAAACGTATTGCCAGGAAATACCATTGGCAAACGCAGACGACAAACCGATGACGGATTGTTTATCTCGTCGTTCAGTAACTGCATCACCACACGATAAGTCCGTTGAGCAGGCTGGTATAACTCGCTTTGCCGGTACATTTCAGCCAGATAATAGTGTGCAGGCCAGTAGCCGGGTTCCTGATAAACCACCTGCTTGAACCAGGCGATGGCCTGCTGGGTCTGGTGTTGCCACATCATCGCCAGGCCGAGCAGCATTTTGGCCTCTGCCGACCACTCATCCTGGGCGAGGATCTGCTGTGCGTTTCCGGCTGTTTGAGAAAATTCACGCTGCTCGAGGGCAATAACCCCCTGGATCAGCAGCGCATCCTGATTACGGGGATCGTCACGTAATACACAGGCGATACACTTTTCAGCTTCAGAAAAACATTTTTCATCGAGGCTGGCGCGTGCTTTCTTCAGCCAGTCATTACTCTGCTGCGCCGTGGGCACCAGAGGAACCTGTTCAACCACCGTTCTCGGCTGCGGAATGCGCACCGCAACTCTGGGTACAGGCACAACCCTTGCCGCTTCACTATGGTGGCAAAAATAGAAAATCCCCTCTTCCTGCTCCAGCTTCAGAATGTCGAAATTGTTAGCCAGCGTTTCCGCATTGCCAAAAAATAAGGCTCCCTGCGGTTGCAACATCTTCAGCAAATTACTGTGCAGCTCGCGACGCGTTGGCGTATCAAAATAGATGGATACATTGCGCAGCAAAATGATGTCCACTTCCGGCAGTAACTGTTCTTTTATAATGTTGGTGCGATGGAAGGAGACCTTCTCACGGATCTCATCATGCAGCCGGTAGAGGTTTCCCGAGCGGGTGAAGTAGCGTTGCTGAATACTCGGGTCGACGCCACGAAACGAGTAGCTTGAATAGCAGGCGTTGCGGGCTTTTGCCAGGATTGCCGGGTCAATATCACAGCCGTAAATTTCGATGCGCTGGGCCATCCCGCCGAGGTATTTCTCATGCAGCTTGATCGCCAACGAGTAGGCTTCCTCTCCGGAAGAGCATCCGGCACTCAGAATACGCACCGGGCCGCTGCGCTGTTGCAACAGACGCGGGATCCATTTATCGCAGATTAAATCCAGCGTATCGCTTTCACGGAAAAAATAGGTTTCGTTAATCGTAATCAGCGTGATGAAACTATCAAACTCATTCTGCGAGCTACGCAGTTGTTCATAGTATTCATAGTAATCATTGATTTTTCGCTCGGCCATTCGCCGACCCAGCGCCGTTTTCAGCAATGCTTCCATGGCGTTATCGAAATGCAAACCGACCCGCTCTTTGATCAGGCGCGCATAGTCAGGAAGATTAGGGATCATGGCAATTTACTCTCAACATGCCCGTGGCAAGCCATCGAAAGCAGTACCGCAGCAAGACCATCCAGAGGGATCGTGCGGTGTATTAGTTGCTTGTCGATCGCGTTCTTATTCATACCGAATACCACCGAACTTTCTTCGTCCTGCGCCAGCGTTGTTCCGCCACGGCGGACAATAAGCTCAATGCCGCGGCAGCCATCGCTGCCCATGCCGGTCATAATCAGTCCGACGGCTTTTTCGCGAAACACCTCAGCCACCGACTCCAGCAACAGGTTGCAACTGGGATGGTAAACGTCGCTTTCCTGTCTTGGGATCGCCGCTAAACGCTGGTTGCTTTTGACGATCAGGTGCTGCTCCGGCGGCAATATATACACATACCCCGCTTCCACCCGATCGTCCTCCTGCGCCAGTCGCACCTTCAGATCGGTCACGCTATCCAGCCAATGCACCATATTTTTCGCGAAGCCATCGGCAATATGTTGGGCAATAAGTACCGGGCACGGGAACGTACCGGGTAGATCCTGCAACAGCTTACTGAGCGCCTGCGGCCCGCCCGTCGAACAGGCAATCGCCAGCACAAAGGGCCAGTCCTGTGGCGTTTTTACAACGTCTATCATCGGTCGTGCAGTGGGGATTACCGGTTCGCCTGGATAGCGTAATCCCTTGATATGTCGAATAACTTTCACACCGACCAATAATTCTACTTTACGATGCAAAGCATCCGTTGAGAGTGGTGAATCACTGCTATGGTGCAACACCGCCAACGCACCACGGGAAATGTAGTCATCATCCCATTGATTCTCTGGACAAAATCTCATGACAAGGATCGGGATTGCGCTGGTTGCCATGATCGTTTCCACGATCTCGACGTTATCGACGCTCGAAATATCCAGCGTCAGAATCAGCAGGTCAGGCATCAGCTGTTGCAACAGTCGGATCGCCTGCCTGCGATGGGCTACTTGCCCCACCACCTTAATGTGCGGGTGATCCTCCAGTTGCCTGACCAGCTCATTACGCGATGCGCTGCCCAGGTCGAGGATCAGCACCCGAATGTTGCTGCTATTCATGCATCTGTTTCCGTCAGTGTGAATGAGGACGAAGCCTCTTTCAGCGCTTTCGACAGTTGTGTCATATCCTGACTGACAACCAGAATGTCTTTGATAGATTGCGAGGTATAGTTACTGGCAACAACGATCTCACGCAGCGCCATCACCACCTGATTACTCGCCGTTTTCTGTTGCTGTGTTGATAGCGATATTTGCAGCGCTGCCGTCGAGGTTTGCTCGGCAGTCACAACAATATCGTTCAGGTGTTCGGCGCTGACTTTACAGGCAATTGCGCCCGCTTTAATGCTCTCGCCACCTTTTTCCGCGTTCAGCACCAGACGATTAATCGCGTTTTGGATCTCGCTGATCTTATTTTCAATTTCAACCGTCGATTCCGTCACCGAATCCGCCAGACGACGGATTTCAGCCGCCACAACCGAGAAACGCTTACCGGCTTCCCCGGCGCTGGCAGCTTCGAGCGCTGCGTTAAAGGCGATAAGTTTCGTCTGATCCGCGACGCTGTTAATGATCACCATCACGCGACTGATTTCCGTCGACTTATTACCGAGCATCATGATTTCACGCATGTTTTGCTGATTGTCGGTATCAATATCCGTCATACGCATCAGCAATTGCGACATCGACTCGGAGCCTTTATTGCAGTCCTCGAGCGTCTGGTTGGCAATATCCACAACCGCCCGTGAGTGTTCGGCTATCTGTGTCGATGAGGCAGACAGCTCTTCCATGGTGGAGGTAATTTCAGCTACTGAAGATGAGGTTTCCACGCTGGTTGATGCCTGCCCATCGACCGCTTCGGTAATATGCAAAGATGCCTGATGTACCGAATTTGCATGAGAAACCATACCGCCTACCAACGAGTGCAGACGCTGACGCATCATCTCCACCGCGCTCAGCAGTTCGCCTATCTCATCGTGGTGATCGACCTGAACATCTACCGTTAAGTCACCTTCGGCAATGGTTTGTGCAATCCCCAGGACACGGTTTAATCGCCGCGAGATCAGGAAACGACTGGCCACAGCAATCAGCAGTAAAATGATGGGCAGCAGCAGCGCGGTGAACAGCAGCAGACCGTTACGCACCAGATTGCTGCTCTTGGCGACATCATCAACATAGTTGGTGGTGGCGATTATCCAGTTAATCCCTTCAACGTATTCATAAACGGCAACTTTGGTCTTCGGCAATGCGCCATAACCGCTCACCCAGTTGTAGTAAGTGATGCCATTCTTGTGTTCGAGCATGTCGGCAAACAGCTTAAAACCATTGGCATCGGTAATATTAATTGCCTGCTGGTTGCTCAACGAGGGATGGACCAACATACGACCGGGTTCAAATCCGGCATCCAGCACGTAGGCGTAGCCATCTTTACCAATATGCACATTCAACAAACGCTGAATGATCGGTTGCAAACTCTGTTTGACGTCGAAACCCACCGCGACGGCCCCCACCACCTGACCATATTTGTCAGCAATCGGTTCGTAGTGACTAATAAACTGTTTACCGAACAGTGTGACCACACCGGAAAAGGGTTTATTTTTCAAAAGCAGCGGCAACGCCGGATTATCATGCCCTAGTGCTGTTGCCGTTGCCGTATTGCCTGAACTCGCCAGTAACGTACTGCTGACACGTACAAATTGCTCGCCTTGCAGAATAAACGTACTGGCAAATACGCTGGTTAATTCGGTGAAATGTGAGTTGGTATTCGGGTTGCTCAGCACCGCTTTTAATTCAGTAGAGTCCATATAACGCAGCGGTTTATTGGCAACGTTTTGATAATTATTAATATAAACATTGCTGTAATGTTCCGCATCGCGAGTCACACGCTGAAACTCGTTAGAAATACTGTTGTGGAATATCCGCGTGTTGGTTTTAATCATCTCCAGCGCATTGACCTGCAATTCTCTGGAAAGATAAGACGATAATATAAAAGAGGCGCCAATCAGCAACGTTGCGATACAAACAACCAAAATCATACCGAGCTTCATCGCCACACCGGGATGGATGTTGTGTAGCCAGGACAATAGTCGAGCGCGCGGTCCCTCACTAGTGGTATTCGCCGTTCGATTTTTTACTTTAATAATGTCACTCATGATTTTTATTCTCTACCTGAGAAGAAATTACTCTTTTTTTGGTCATCAGGAGCTAGCGCCCTGTGATTCGAGCGTGAACAGCGGCGTAGGTTTGCCAATGTGATATCCCTGTAACCAGCCCACATTCATTTTTTCCAGACAGGCCTGAATAGTGGCGTTCTCGACAAATTCAGCGACCACCTGCATTTTTTTCATTTCAGCAACGCGGCAAAATGACTCAACGATGTAGTAACTAATTTCACTTTCGGTGATCCGTCGAATAAACGAGCCATCTATTTTCAGGATATCTGCTTCGATGTTCATCAAGCGCGCATGACTCGCAAACCCGGTGCCAAAGTCATCAATTGCCACCCGACATCCCAGCTGACGTATTAAACGTAGCGTTTCCACGGTTTGTTCTTTGTCTGATAACGTATCTGCTTCCGTTATTTCAAAAATAATCCGCTGTGGCTCCACCGCGTAGTCGTGCAGGAGTTGGGTGATCTTCATGACAATATTTGAACGACATACCGTCACCGGTGCCAGGTTAATAGAAAAACAATGCTGCGGGTGGTTACGCATAAATTTGAGGGTATTTTCGATAACCCAGAGATCGATATCCGGTGCCAGCCCCGCATCATGAGCAACCGGCAGGAAACTGTTCGGTGGAATAAATTCACCCCGTTCATTAAGCATACGGATCAATATTTCATGATACGGCGCTTCACCGTGGGTACTAACTATTGGCTGTGCCATCAGGACAAACGCATTGTTATCCAGCGCATTTTGCAGCGCAGTGCGAATTTCTGTTTTATCAACAATGTGGTTGCCAAGGATCCGGCTATGCTGCGCCTCAAGGTTTTCCGGCCTGCCGTTGGTGAGTGATAAACCCGCCACCATGCCCAGTTTCCCCACCAGCTGATAAATGTCATCACTCAGATCGTTAATCAGGCAATAGCCCAAACCACTGCGAAAACCCAATCGATGGTTGTTGTAAAAGAGACGAAAACTGTTGGCGGCCTGATACAGATCGCATAGCCGCTCCCAGGTGCCATTTTCCAGCCGGATGAGCAGATCATAACCCGCGTGGTAATAGACTTTCTCGCTTTTCACCAGATGTCTGCGCAAATGCTCAGCAAGGATCTTCTGGTAGCGGGCGCGGAAATGAAAACCATAGCGACGCGAAAAAAGCTCCAGCTCAGGGATCTGTATCAGACATACGGTCGCGCGTTCAGTGGTAAATAGCTCCGTCTTCAGCGCCCGTAAATTTGCCATGCCTGTCATCGGGTCAGTCAGCCCCAGCAGCAGCGCCTGGTTAAAGCGCTGACGGGTAAATTTTGCCAGTACCCCCATGATCACAATGGTGAGTGAAAAGACAAAGATCAACGTCGAAACCAGCGCCTGATGCAGCATGAAGTTAACATCGCTGGCGATATAGCTGTCGTTATGTTTGCCTAAGATGATTAATACGATCGTCCACACCAGCATTGTGAACAAGTGGCCAATCTTGATTGCTCCCCATAACATCAACGGGAATAACAGGATCAGGCTATAGATAGAGAAAAAAACATCCAAATTATCCGGTGATGTTAAGAAAAACATCAGAAAAAACAGCAAGATGCACCAGGACGCAACGCCGTAGACGCCGATATTGCCTTTACACTGTTCGGCAATGGCCCGCAGAAAGGTCAACAGGAAAGACGGTCGACGAATGATGCGGTAAATCTTGTAAAATAAAGGGATCCCCGTCAGGCAACCGTTGATGATCCCCTGAATACGTACCAGCATGCCCAGACTCAACGCCGGAATGTTATCCACATCGGGGCGTTGTCCGTGGGCGACAAACATTGCAAAGAGTTTGCTGAACACCAGATACAGCAGGACGTTGTAGCCACAAAGCCAAACCAGGCGATTAAAGCTAATTTTGATGCGACCAAAGCTAACGCAGCTGCGTCTGCCGGTGAATTTGCGGTACGCTGCATAACTTAAGGTCGACGCGATGATCAGGCACAACGCATCTACCCGTTCATTTTGCGGACCGACCACAAACATGACCGTCAGGAACAGAAGAAATCCCGGCAACACCCGAAAACCAAACAAGACCAATGCGGCAGAAAATACGGCTAGCTTGAGATCGTAAACTGTTAAAATAGTATTATTGAGAACGCTGTAACCGTTAAGATATTGTGCCAGCGGGTAAAAAAGGCCAGGTAAGACAAGTGGCAGGCACCATTCCCGAATGTTTTTTATCGTGTTTGAATTTATTATTGCGTCCAAATCAATTTATCCGCTATGCACTATACCAATAGGACTTTAATCCAGACTCGAATGTCACAAACAAATCCTTTTGGGTCAGCCGATAAACCATAGCAAAATTGTCAACATTGACCGCGCACTGAGAAAATAAAATAAGGTTCTATAATGAAGAGAGCATATTATTCATATCAAATCAGGAAATAAATACCCATTTATAGACAAAAATGGACATCCTGTGGGGATAAAATCACTAAAACGCCTATCCAAAAAACCGCTAATTCATTGATGTTTCGTAAAAAACAAAAAAACCTTTGTCAGTTTCCCAACACATCCAACCAGTACGTATAAAAAATCTTCTCAAGCACCATGAATGTCAACATTAATATCCTGAAAGGGGCATTCTGAAAATGTATTTTTATGTACATTTTTTCCTATTGACGAAAAGAGCAGCGTTATCTATATTCGCATACCGTTATTTTTGTCATTACTCGCCATGGTTCAATGTTAGTTATTTGTTACGTCATTACGTTTCACATCTTTCATCTACTTATTTGCAACAATAATATTCCATCAAGTAATAACAGAAATTAATTTTAGCACCGAATAATCTTTTCAGGAATTAACATAATCCGTGGCAAAGTCTCTGTTTTCCCTTAAAGCAATAAAAGGGTGGCAACATTCAATCACTGGCAAAATAACGCAATTCTTGCTGGCGGGTATCGTTATTGCGTTTAGTGCTGGCGCGTTTACCAACTGGAGCCTGATAGATAACTTTTCTTATCAGCAGTGGGTGCAACGGGCTGAGGCGAATGCACAGATTATGACCTACATCATCCGCAACGTGTATACCACCGTTTCGGTCGAAACTAGCGATGCAGGGCAGATATCCCGCATTGTCTCCGACAGACAGATTGGTGACACCGACTCTATTATGCAAACCGGTTATAACCCGGTTGACGTTCTGGCACTGGCATCAGTACAGACCCATAGCCCCACCTGGTTGTTTCTGTATACGCCGGAGAAAGGGTTTGTTGGCATCAACAACAAGTCAGAAGAGGGTGATGGGATCATTTCTTTCCCCGGTCGTCTGCCGCGCGATGTGCTGGGTAACTACTATGTTGGCTTCGCCCAAATTAATGGCGAAGAGTGCTTTATCAGCGCCGTTCCTATTCTGACGCCTTCAGGTGAGATCCTCGGTAGCCTGATTAGCAGCATTGGAAAAAAAAGCGATCTCTACGCCACCTACGATGCGATGCTGAAAAAAAGCAGTATCATTTTTGTCCTGATTTTGCTGGTAACGCTGGCACTGGTCACGATGTTTATGCGCCGTTTATTCCGTCCGGTTCCGCTGCTGATTAACTCCCTTACCCGCATCGCCCATGAAGAGACGGACTGTATAACGCCCTATCTTGATCAGGACGATGAGATTGGACATCTGGCCGGGGCGATTGAAAAATTGCGCGTCGCCATGAAAGAACGCGGCTATCTGCAACGAATGCATGAAATGTCGCAAAAGATGGAGCATATGGCCCATCATGATTCACTGACCGGATTGCCCAACCGCGTTTCGTTTGGCCAGGCGTTAGATAAACGCGTCAGTGAAATCCATCAGGACGAAAAACCATTTAACCTGCTGTTGATTGACCTCGACAACTTCAAACCAGTAAACGACACCTTTGGTCATAAAGCGGGCGATGAGCTGTTAATCAGCGTTGCCCAGCGCCTGCAGCTCTTGCTGGGACCTAACGATATCACAGCGCGTCTGGGCGGTGATGAATTCGCCATTCTGCAACATGTCAGCGATAACGCCATCAAAGAAGCGAATCGGCTGGCGAAGCGGATTATTCGTGCGCTGAGCACCCCATTTACCTGGAGCACGCATACTTTTTCCATCAGCTGCAGTATCGGTATCACCACCGCGCCGTATCAGGGCAATAATACCTCGACGTTGATGATCAATGCCGACCTTGCCATGTACGCCTCAAAACATCATGGCCGCGGTTGCTTCCATTTCTTCGAAGACGGCATGGTGATGAAGCATACCCACAGCCTGTTTATTAATCAGGAAATCATCGATGGTATTGATAACAAGGAATTCGAGCTTCATTACCAGCCAATCATCAATCTGGAAGATGAAAGCGTGTATGGCTACGAATCGCTGATACGCTGGAATCATCCCACCAAGGGTCTGATTTATCCTGATTATTTTATCAACATCGCCGAGAACTCCGGTCTGATTGTCCGTTTGGGCGAATGGATTATTCGTCAGTCCTGTGAAGCCGCTGCCAAATGGCCGGAACGTATCAGGGTAGCCGTCAATATCTCGGCCTACCAGCTGCACAGTCCGGGGCTGGTTGACGTTATCAAAGATGCGTTACGCATTAGTCAACTTTCAGCCCAGCGCCTTGAAATAGAAATTACCGAATCCGAAAAGCTGGATAAGTCGATTGCCTTACCCGTGCTGCAAGAGATCCGCTCTCTGGGCATTGAAATCGCGATGGATGATTTAGGCACCGGCTACGCGGCACTGGATTATCTGCTGATCTATCCTTTTACCCGCATCAAGATTGCGCGCACGCTGGTCGACAAGCTTCAGCAAGATAATGCCAGTCAGTATTTGATTGTGATGCTGATTCAGTTTGCCCATAAGTACAATATGTCGGTCACCG
The DNA here is from genome assembly GCF_030333005.1 of Citrobacter sp. Cpo030. Taxonomy (NCBI): domain Bacteria; kingdom Pseudomonadati; phylum Pseudomonadota; class Gammaproteobacteria; order Enterobacterales; family Enterobacteriaceae; genus Citrobacter; species Citrobacter sp. Cpo030. The sequence goes on from NZ_JAOWGT010000073.1 coordinate 110,272, forward strand.
CTGAAGGAGTAGAAACCGCGCAGCAGCGTGACATTCTGCGCGACATTGAGTGCCAGAATGTGCAGGGATATTTCTTTAGCTATCCGCTGCGCGAGCGTGAAGTGCTTTCCGCATTTGCCAAAGAGGTCATTGAAGAAGGACTGTGCAATGTCTGACTTCTTTCACCCGGTAAAGCGCATGTTGACGGTTTTTGCCCTGTTAATAGCGTTAGCAACGCCATGCTTAGCAGGCTCTCCCCTGCCGATACACACGCTGGAGCAGATCGCCAGCAAGAAAAGCATTACCCTTGGTTATCAGGATGATGCGTTTCCTTTCTCCTGGCAGAATGGCAACGTACCTGCCGGCTATTCCATTGATATTTGCAACAGTATCGTCAGCGCGCTCAAGACAAAACTTCAGCTTAAAATGCTGAAGGTCGAGTGGATAAAAGCTAACTCGGCATCGCAGTTTGTCCTGATTAAAAATCACATGGCAGACATCATGTGTATCCCGGCCTTTTATTCAAAAAGTCGCCACAGCATTAGCGATTTCTCGCTGCCGTTTTATTTTTCAAGCACCCGCTTCGTCATGCGTAAAAATGAAAGCAACGACAATCTGGCAGAGCTTTCCGGACATAGCGTACTGGTAAAAAGCGGCACGATTTACGTTGAGCAACTGCAAAAAGTGAATGCCGCCAATGACCTGGATATTAATATTCAACTCGATACCAACAACATTACCGCCTTCAATGAACTGAAGAATGGTGAGTATTCTGCACTGATCTCCAGTACGGTTTTACTCAAAGGGATGATCGCGCAAACGCCTAATCCTGATGACTATGAACTTTCCGATATTGCGCTCAGCACCCCGCTACCGGCGGGCTTGTTACTACCGTTACACGATAAAGAATTTAAAGAATTTGTTGATGACACGCTCTCTTCCCTGATGATCAGCAACGAATTTACTGCGCTGTACAAAAAATGGTTTCAGTCACCGATTCCGCCGAAAGCCATTAATTTAAACATTCCCATGTCAGAGAACCTGAAAGCATTAACGTCTGCTAAAAAGAAGATCAGTTTTGATTATGAAAAATATAATTAATCGTGAGATGACAAGGGTGAAGCGTACGGCGCAATGGCTGTTTTTACTGGCAGGCCTCGTCATCTCCCCCGCACTGATGGCGCAACAGAACGCTGCGACGCTCGATCATATTCAGAACAGCAGCGTGCTCAACGTGGGTTATCGCCAGCTGCCACCGTTTTCTTTTACTGACCACAATGGCAAAGTCACGGGTTATACCATCGCGGTATGTAACATGATTGCCGATAAGTTGCGCCAGTATTTGAAGCTCAACAGCTTAACCATTCATTATATTCCCGTGAATTTTGCAGAACGCTTCTCCGCATTAAACACACGGAAAATAGATATGGACTGTGGTGTAAATACTAACGCACCGGAGCGGACCTCCAGCGTTTCATTTTCGCTCAACTACTACACCGCGAAAATGCGCATCATCTCATTACGTAAAAATAATATACAGTCAATTGCCGATCTTAAAGGTCGCACGGTGAGTCTGACCGGAAGCTCAAAAGATTTGCTGGAATTTAATAAAGCAAACAGAGAGCAACACCTTAATATTTCAACGATTACCAGCACCACCATAAAGGGCGCATTTGAGAAGATGGCGCATAATGAATCTGCTGCTTTCTTTGTTGATGATATTCTGGCCTGGCCGCTAATTAATCATAGCGAGCAACCTGAACTGTTCAGCGTCTCTTCTGAGAGCATCGGCAATGATATGCACTATGCCATTATGATGAGGAAAAACGATCCGCAGTTTGTGACGTTTGTTAACAGTACGCTGAAAGATTTTTTTGCCTCGCCGGCCAACGTGCAATTACGTAAAAAGTGGTTGTCCCCCTGGTCCTGCGAAAAGCTGAAAAACCCGTCTCCGGGCAGTTGTCAGCATAGCCATTGAACATTATCCGCCGCTGCTTACGCCATCGCCTGCTGCGCCTGTGGAAAATCCCCGGGGCGCTGCTGCTATTGCTGTCAGTCCATTCGCTACGCGCGGCCTGGGATTTTGCCAATATTCAACAAAAGTCCGATGCGCTTTATGGCCCGGCTACACCAGAAGCGCAGCAACGAATCCGCGCCTGGCAACAGCTTCTGCTCCAGTTACGTAATGCTGACGAGCAAACGCAATTACGCGCTGTAAATCAATTTTTTAATGAGAAGATCCGCTATACCGAAGACATTGATGTCTGGCATAACGTCGATTACTGGGCAACCCCTATCGAGTCGCTGCGCAAAGGTGAGGCAGATTGTGAAGACTACGCGATCGCCAAATATTTCACCCTCCGCCAGTTGGGCGTATCCGAAGACAAACTTCGCATCACCTATGTTAAAGCCCTGCGTTTAAACCGCGCACACATGGTGCTGACCTGGTACGCCACCCCTGAGGCGATTCCTTTGGTTCTCGACAGTCTGACCAGCACAATTTCTCCTGCGACGCAGCGCATGGATTTATTACCCGTCTACTCCTTTAACAACACCGGCCTTTGGCTCCCCGGCAATCAAAACAATAAACGCGTTGGGGACAGCAAGAGGCTTTCTCGCTGGCAGCAAGTTTTCACCAAAATGCGGGAAGAAGGCTTCCCGATGGATAAATAGGAATCGCCCGTGTCTCTTTTTAAACAGTTACTTCTGGCAATCTCTCTCTTTATGATGATTGTGTTCAGCGGCAATTTTATTGTGACGCTGGAGAGTTCTCGCAATCAGTCCAATAACCAGCTCCTTTCACATGCCCAGGATGCCGCAACGGCGCTAGGCGTTTCGCTAACGCCCAACGTCAACGACCCGGCAATGATCGAGCTGATGGTCAGCTCCATTTTCGATAGTGGTTACTACAAAAAAATCCGCATCGTCGATCTGGCAAACGGCAAAATAATGCTTGAGCGTAGCGCGGTAGCGACAATTCCCAACGTCCCCGCTTGGTTCGTCGATCTGGTGGATGTCACCCCGCAAACTGGTGAAGCAACGATTATGCGCGGTTGGCAGCAGGCTGCTCGCGTGGAAGTGACCAGCGATCCTATCTTTGCCGTGCAGCGTCTGTGGGACAATACCTTAGGTAATCTGCTGTGGATGCTGTCCTGTAGCCTCGCCTGCTTAATCGCCGGCAGTTTGCTGCTACGCAAACTGCTGCGCCCGCTCAATTACATGGCAAAACAATCCGAAGCTATTACCCGTCGCGAGTTTCTGACACTCCACGAGTTACCCAAAACGCCGGAATTACGCCGCGTTGTAGGCGCCATGAATTTAATGGCAGCTAAGCTTAAATCGTTATTTGAAGAACAAGCTATCTACAGCGAACGCTTGCACAATGAAGCTTATCTCGACAGCCAGACCGGGGTTGCCAACCGCCGGGCATTCGATATGCAGCTCCAGGCGCGACTGAGTGATACCGATACGGCACCAGGATATCTGATGCTGGTTCGCGTTCAGGATTTAGGTGGCCTGAATCAGCGCTTTGGCGGACCGCATACTGATAAGCTGTTGCTCAACATCGCCAACCTGCTGAACGCGCACAGAGAAAAGTATGCCCCTCTCGACAGCACGCTCGCCCGCATTCGTGGCGGTGAGTTCGCCCTACTCTGCCCTGGCGTCACACATGGTGAGATGTTGGATTTATGCAATTCGCTGTGCCAAAAACTCACGGCCTTTTACGCCACCGGAATGTCAGACCAACAGCCGGTTGCCTATACCAGCATGGTGCCATTCAGCGCCGGAGAAAATGCTCAGTCATTGCTGATCCAGGCCGATCGCCTGCTGGTTGAAGCGGAAACACACACCAACCATCAGGTCGTTCCCACCACTGAAATACCTGCGGCTACAGAAGATCAGCATTTGTGGTTTGTTCGTCTGGAGCATGCGCTGGCAAATCAACAGTTCCAGCTGGTTTATCAGCCGGTGGTCGATTGCCGCCAGCCGGATAAAATCCTGCATTACAAGGTGCTGTCGCGCATTATTGATGAGCAGGGTAACGCTATTACCGCGGGGCGGTTCTTGCCCTGGATCCACCGCTTTGGCTGGAGTCATCGACTCGATAAAGTCATGTTGAAGCTCACATTGAACCAGTTGAAAACCGCGCCTGGAAAACTAGCGTTGAGTATTTCTGGCAGTTCTGTCGCCAGCGCGACCGCCATTGCAGACCTGCTCAATCCGTTACGGTACTCACCGAAATTAGCCAGCAAGCTGATTCTGGAACTGGATGAAAATCAGTTACCAGGCCCCCATCAGATGGCGGCATTTGTTAAAGCCGTAGGTCAGCATCGCTGCGCGCTGGGACTGCAACACTTCGGTAGCCGTTTCGATATGATCGGTCATCTGTCGCAATGGGGTCTTGCCTATCTGAAAATCGACAGCAGCTATATCCGCAAAATTGATGAGGAAAATGATAAGCGTTTGTTTATTGAAGTATTGTGCAGTGCCACGCGCAGTATTGATTTGCCGCTCATTGCCGAACGTGTTGAAACGGAAGGTGAGCTTATGGTGCTGCAAGAATTAGGGATTGATGGAGCAATGGGGCAATTATTAGGTGAGCCCGCGCCATTGTGATAAAACTGGCGTCTTGATACGCCTTTGTATAGCCGGATAGCGCTGCGCTTATCCGGCCTACAAATTGCCTGCATCAGCTAAAATATACGATCATCGTTGCCAAGCAGTTGTTCTAACCCGCCAAGTTCCTGGCGCGCGTTCGCGCGATTCATTAATTTAACCTGCGCCATCGGCGGAAGATCGGTAATGGCAATCACGCCTTTACGGATCAACAGGTAAATCAAATCGTCGAGCACGCGAACCATCTCCAGGTCGCTTTTTTGCAGCATCGCTAAAGCCTGCTGGTTGTCATTTTCAGGACTTTTTGCCACGCCTTCTGCCTGCACGTTTGCAGCAGATGAATCAGAATTCATATCAGTGCCTTTTCATTTTGCGCGATGCTGCTGCCCTGTTTACACAGGGCAGCAGGCAATCGTTAGTGAGTGTGGTTTTGATCGGGTTTAGCAATCAGGTGATCCAGCGAGTAGCTCGGAGAATGCAGATCGCTGCTTGCCGGAGTAGACAGCGCGGTATCAATCCCATGCGCCACCTTCGCCGGGCTGGCGATCAGGTGATGATCGCCGCCGCTTTGAATGTACTTCGCAATATCCACACCTTCATGCAGTTCACGCGCCAGATCGCTAAGATCGACTTTTTCAAGTACGCCCTTCGCTTTATCGTCAGCGCTGAGCACCGCTGTCGCCTGGCCGTGTCCGGTCGCTGCTGGCGCATAAGACAGAGATAATGCGTTGTCGTCGAACAGGTTATGCAGCGCATGCTGCATCGCAGCATGATTCCCTTTATCCACCGTATGCCCTTTCACTGGTGCAGGCTCGTCCATCGTCACGTTCAACGTTTGGCTATAAGGCGTAATATTACCGTGGTTATCATGCGCCTCGACCAATACGTTCACACGGTTATGACCGGCACGGAATGCGGAGGTATCGGCCTCAATGTCATAGGTCAACCCATTAATGCCCTGATGAAGAATAGCATCGTACTGATGACCATTTACCAGCGCTTTAATATGATCGCCATCATTTACATCACCGCTTACGCTGCCGGTAATATGCGTGACGGTATCGTGTGATTCGGCACGCGAGATGTGGTTATCACCGGCGATCTTATCTACCACGATACTGGCGTCAGCGTGTGTATCAAGGACGATGGTTTTGTGATCGCTCACATCGATTGTATTACCCGCGTCGTCGTGTAACGTCGTTTTCACATCAATATCATTGATACCTTCCTTCAGATATGCGCTCTGGACAGCAACCTGATAAACCGTTGATGATCCAGGTGCCAGCGTAGCCTTCATAAGGTGACCGTTGATATTCACTTCAACAACATCGGTAGAATGGGTATCCCCAGAGACCGTAAAGCGAATCACTGTGTCTGACTGCGATTCTTTCAGGTTAACGACGTTATCTGCTGCGATGCCGTCATTGATAGTAATCGCACCATCGGCATGAGTATCCAGCACCACGTTTTTCTGATCGTGCACGTCTAACGTATTCCCTGCGTCATCGTGTAACGTCGTTTTCACCTCAATCTTATTATCGCCCTCATTCAGATACGTTCCCGGAACCGCAACCTGATAAACCGTCGAGGAGCCAGGTACCAACGAAGCCTTCATGTTGTTGCCATTGACGCTAACATCAACGACATCGGTCGGGTGAGTGTCGCCGGAAACCGTAAATTTAATCACCGTGTCTGACTTCGATTCATTCAGGTTAACGACGTTGTCGCCTGCGATGTGGTCATTAATGGTAATTGCACCGTTGGCCTGCTCATCAACGGAATAGGTATGTGTCGATTTTGCGGTGAACGGGTTCCCCGGCGCGTCATGGCCGGTAAGCTCAACGTCAATAACTTTGTGCGCATCACTACGTAGAACCGCCGAATCCACGTCAATCTGATAGCCCAGACCGCCGCCGCTCAGGGTGATGACGCTCCCTTGATACTTATGCCCGCCGATGGTCAAGGTAACCGGATCATAAAGCTGCGCGTCACCGCCGACATGGCCGGTGATGGTCACCTTCTGCCCCGACAGCTCCTGGTGGTTGAGGACGTTATCCGCCGTGACGCTGTCAATGTCGACGGTACCTGAAGCCACGCGGTCGATGAGGATCGTCTTATCGGTATCAATCTGCTGGCGGTTACCGGCATCGTCATGGGCGACGACATGGGCAGTAATATGCTGGTCATGAACCAAATCAACCGTACTGACTTCAACGCGGAACACCTTCTTACCGCCGCTGTCGGAGACTATCGCCGGCAGCTCTTTGCCATTGACGGTGACGGTAACCTGATCGCCGACCTCAACGTCGCCGGTCACAGAACCGGTGATGATGGTGGTCGGTTTCCCGGCTTCAACGTTATTCAGCACGTCATCATTGGACACTGGGTCCAGGACAATTGTCGCATCCACGCGCTCGTCAATTATCACGATTTTGTCATACGTCGCAGTCTGGATATTGCCTGCCGTATCATGACCCGTCACGCTGACATGAATAGTCGGATCAGTCTGAAGATCCGTGGTACTCACGAATGCTTTATACCCCAACTGCCCGTTCATATGCGGCAGCTCAATGACAGTGGCCTCAACCTGGTTGCCATTAACGGTGATATAGACCTTGTCGTTTTTGTGTACGTCACCATCCACGGTACCGCTGACTTCAACCTTGCCAGCCTGAATCTCAGCGGCATTGATAACGTCGTCACCGCCCACGGTATTAACCGTTACCGCTGCCGATGCCGTGGTATCGACAGAAAACGCTTTGATGATACTGGTGTCCTGAACGTTGCCAGCCTTGTCGTGGCCGGTCACTTTAGCGTCGATGGTATGGTCAGCTACCAGGTCTGACGTATTTACATCAACTGTGTAGTGATTACTTGCATTAATAACGGCATTGTAATCATGACCATTGACCGTCAAGGTCACGTTTTCACCGGGTTTAACATCGCCGGAAACGGAACCACTCACCGTGGTCTTTGCTTGTCCAACTTCTTGCGAGTTCAGTACGTTATCAGTTGTGATGTTATCAATCGTAACGCCCGCATCAGCGTTGAGATCGACCTCAACGTGCTTCGACGTCGAGTCAGTACCAGTGTTTCCGGCAGCATCGGTAGCGCTTACCGACGCGGTAATGTCCGGGTTATTACGCAGATCGTTGATGCTGACATCCTGCGACCAGACCCATCCCGTGGTGCCTGCATGTACCACAGCGGTTAAAGTATTACCATTCACCTGCAGCGAGACTACGCTACCGTCATGGATGCCTTCGCCGCTGACCGTACCGCTGATCGTTGTTGTGCCGCTTTTCGCTTCCGAACCATTGATAACGTCATCACCGGCGACATTGTCCATGGTGATGTGGACTGGGTTATCGATATCGATCTGAATGGTTTTCAGCACGCTCGAGGTGTCGCTACCCACGGAGTTACTGACGGTAATTGATACCTCAAATGTCGGGTGCGCCTTAAGTACGTCGGTAGGAACATCAACCTGATAGCCTAATTCACCCGGCAGGCCAGGAATCGCGATCATTTTGCCAGGGTATTGATTGCCGTTAATGGTGACAATAACCGTATCATTGACGCTTACATCCCCAGTTATCAGACCACGAATCGGCGTAGTGGATTTACCCTCTTCAACTTGGTTGATTACATCATCGCCCGTCACCGGATCGACGGTGAGGTGGACATGCGGTTTCTGTGGCAGCGAGGTTCCCGTGCCGGTTGTAGATGTAGTGATTGGCGTCAAATTGGTATTAAAACTGCTACCGCCAGCAACAGGAATTTGTGCTACCCAAGGTAGGTCATAATATTGATGTGCCACCGCCATAGCGACATTGCCATGATTGTCGTGGCCAATGACAGTTACAGTAATATTGCCGTCATCATCCCAATAATCAGTGCTAATGTTCAGTGTGTATCCCAGCTTCCCATCCGGTAAGGTGATAACGGTGGTGTCCAATCTGTTTCCATGACCTACGTCAATATGGATAAGATCGCCGAATTGCGCATCATGATCAACATGTCCCACAACCGTCACATAATCAGGTCTGGCTCCAGCAGCAAGGTCTTGCGGAACCCAGTTTTTAGCTGAGTCAATAGTGATGCCAATCTGAGCAACGGTATCAATCTCCACCGGCCTATCATCATGCCCGTACGCAACGTTGCCAGCCGCATCCTTTGCCGTCACCTCGGCATGGATATTCGGATCCATCAGCAGATCGAGCGTTGAAACCTGAGTGCTAAACACGTGCTGACCGTTGCTGCCATCCTGCACCGGGGCATAGTAGGTCTGATGGTTGATGGTCAGTTCAACCAGATCCCCCACTCGTACATCGCCACCCACGCTACCGGTCACGGTGGTCAGCGGGTTATGCGCATCTTTGTAGCTGATAACATCATCATTATGATCCGTCACCAGCGGGTCAATATGGACGATAGCCTCGGCGCGATCGTCAATTTTCACCGTGCTTGTCGCATCCGTCGTCGCGGTATTTCCTGCGGCATCATGGGTGGTAATCGTCGCAGTAATATTTGGATCGTTTTTCAACCACTGGGTATCAACCTCGATGCTATAGCCCAGCGCCCCCAGCTTCGGCAGTTCAACAACCGTCGCATCGACTGCATGGCCGCCAATCACCAGATGAACGATATTCCCCTTTTGCGCATCGCCGCCCACCGTACCGCTGATGATCGTTTTCGGCGCCTGCAGTTCAGTACCGTTCAGAACGTCATCACCCGTCACGCGATCGATGGTGATTGCGGCAACGGCCCGGTCATCCAGATTAACGTCATGGTGCGCCACCACATGCGCATGGTTCTTCGCTGCATCGGTAACGTCCATGGAAACTTCAATATGCGGGCTGGCGACCAGATCGGCGGTATTGACGATAATACGGTAGCCCAGATGACCACCGATATCGTCCACCGACCCCTTATAAGTGACGCCGTTGATCGTCATGACCAGCGGGTCACCCTTGTGAACTTCACCGGTCACGGTGCCGGTCACGACGGTGGTGGTCTGATGCTGCTCGTCATAATTCAGCGTGTTGTCTGGCGTAACGGAATCAATCGTAATTGTCGCGTCGATGAGGGTATCGATCACCACCGTGGTCTGAGCATTGGCCGTTGCCGGGTTACCCGCAACATCGGTGGTGCTAACAGTCGCCGTTAAATGCGGGTCGGACAGCAGATCGGCAGTACTGACTTTGATGCTATACCCGAGATGCCCACCCTGATCGATGACTTTCCCGGTCAGAGTGTGACCATTGACGGTCAGATACACGATGTCGTTCACATGCACATCACCGCCGACTTTGCCGGTGACCATCGTAAACTGATCATGCGACTCCGCACCGTTAATCATATTGTCGCCAGTAATCGGATCGATAGTCAGCAGCGCTTTCGCGTGCAAATCCACCGACAAATCATGCGTGGTTTCAGCTCTCTGCTGGTTGCCAGCACGGTCTACTCCAACTACCTGCGCAAAAATATGCGGATCTTTCACCAGATCGCCCGTCAGCACATCCAGCTTATAGCCCAGCGCATTATTGTGCTCCGGGAGTTTCTGGACAGTTGTGTCGTAGTGGTGACCATTGATGGTAACGATCACTTTATCGCCCACGTGCACATCGCCAGAAACGGTACCCATTACCTCAGTGGTGTGTTTTGTGGACTCGGTGCCGTTAATCATATTGTCGCCCGCCACGGTATCAATGGTTATCCCAGCCCGAGCGTGGTTATCAATATGTACTTGCTGCGTCGTGGACTCGACAACTTCGTTCCCCACCGCATCATGTGACGTTACGGTAGCGTTGAAGGTGACATCTTTGTCCTGGTTGCCCTGGTTGTTGCTAAATTCAGAGGAAGGGACCGGGATTTGATACCCCAACTGGCCGTTGCCCAGAACGAGAACCTTGCCGGTATACGTGTGACCGTTAATCTCAACGCGCACATCATCATTAATTTGTGCATCTTTACCCACAACGCCGCTAACCAACTGCCAGCTCTTGTCTAACTCGAAATGGTTGATTACGTTGTCATCAGTCACCGGATCAATCGTAATCGTCGCTTCCGCGTGCAGATCGATATGCACCATATGGTCGTGCGTTACCGTTGACGGGTTACCGTGTTCGTCGACGGTTGAAATAGAGACATGGACCTTCTGGTCACTGCCATCTTTCAGGTTATCGGTGCTGACTTCAATACTGTAGCCCAGCGAGTGGTCAGGCAGTTCAAAGACCTTGCCCGTATAGGTTTTACCGTTGAAGGTTAAAGTGACGATATCATCTTTCTGCGCATCGCCGCCGACTGCCCCTGTAATCGTCGTCTTGTGCAACTGAGACTCAGCTTTGCTGATAATGTCATCACTTGCGACGGTATCGATGCCGATAGAGGCGCTGGCGTTCAGATCCAGCCCCACGGTACGCTCCGCAGTTGCCGTGGTTTCGTTATCATGATCGTCCGTGGTATGAATGCTGGCATGAATCACCGGGTCGTTGACCAGGTTCTGGGTATCCACCGGGATATGGTAGCCGAGGCCACCGTTTGCCAGCTTCTCCACTTCCCCCGAATAATGTTGACCATTAATCACCAGCTCAACGATATCGTGCTCTTTTGCATCGCCGCTCACCGAGCCGCTGATGGTGGTCTTGCCGTGATTGTCCGTCGATTCCTTGATGTTGATGAAGTTATCATCCGTCACACCATCAATGGTGATATGCGATTGCGTGTACATATCGCTACTGATGGTTTTCGTCACAGAATGTGTGACGCAGTTCCCCGCCGCATCGCTGGAGGTGACCGAAATGGCAATTTCCGGATGACTCATCAGCATATGGGTTTTCATCGGGAAGCTATAGCCCAGCTTGCCGCCTGCCAGCGTGATAACAACGCCTTCCATCACCGGGACGCCATCCAGCTGCAACGTCACCACATCCCCGGCCGCCGCATCCACGCCGGTTACGGTACCGGCAATCTGCGTAAAGCCGCCGTTCGCGGAAAACTCCTTAATATTAATAAGGTCATCACCCGCGACGGTATCAATATGCACCTGGTTTACCGCAAAGTTGTCGATATGCACGTCGTGGTCGCTGATCGCCGTCACTTCGTTGCCTACCGCATCATACGAGACAACCGTCGCCCTGATGTTGACATATTTATCCTGGTCGCCCTGGTTGTCGCTGAACGCCGACGGGTCGACCGGGATTTGGTATCCCAGTTTGCCGTTATTCAGCGTAATGACTTCACCCGTAAACGTGCGGCCATTGATCTCAAGCCTGACAACATCGTGAACTTTCGCATCCCCGCCGACGGTGCCGGAGATGATTTGCTGAGCCATATTCAGTTCGCTATGGTTCAGGGTGTTATCGGCAGTCACATCATCAACCGTAATGGTTGCCTCAGCGTGCAGATCGATATGCACCGCATGCTCGGCTGTTGCCGTTGCTGGGTTGCCGTGTTTGTCAACGGTTGAGATGGAGACATAAACCTTCTGGTCGCTGCCATCCTGCAGGTTGTCGGTGCTGACAGGAATGCTATAGCCCAGAGAGCCATCAGGCCGTTCAAATACCGTGCCATGATAGGTTTGGCCATTGAAGGTTAAGGTGACGTCATTGCCTTTATGCGCGTCGCCGCCGACCGGCCCGGTGATGGTGGTGGTATGCAGATCGGACTCTGCCTTACTGATAATGTCATCGCCTGCAACGGTATCGATCTCGATAATGGCGCTGGCGTCCAGATCCAGCCCAACGTGGTGTTTCGTCACCGCCGTCATTTCGTTGCCATGCTCGTCCGTGGTATGGATGCTGGCATGAATCACCGGGTTGTTGACCAGGTTCTGGGTATCCACCGGGATATGGTAGACCAGATTGCCGTTCGCCAGCTTCTCCACTTCCCCCGAATAGTGTTGACCATTAATCACCAGCTGAACGGTGTCATGCTCTTTTGCATCTCCGCTCACCGTGCCACTGATGGTGGTCTTGCCGTGATTGTCCGTCGATTCCTTGATGTTGATAAAGTTATCAGCCGTCACGTCATCAATGGTGATATACGACTGTGTATACAGATCGGCGCTGATGGTTTTAGTTTCAGAATGCGTGACGCTGTTCCCTGCCGGATCCGTAGAGGTAACAGAAACCGTAAATTCCGGATGAGTTACCAGCTTATGGCTATTTACCGGGATGCTATAGCCCAGTCCACCGCCCGCCAGCGCGATAACCACACTGTGAATCACCTCGCCGCCCTTCAGCGCCAGGGTAACCGCATCCCCCACCTTCGCATCCACGCCGGTCACGGTACCGGTAATTTGCATGATCCCGCCGTCGGCTAAAAATTCCTTAATATTAATAAGGTCATCACCCGCGACGGTATCGATATGTACCGTGTTTTCCGCGAAGTTGTCGACATGCACGCTGTGGGTGTCGGTGGCAATCGCCAGATTGCCCACCGCATCGTGAGAGGTGACCGTTACCTTCACGTCCATATAACCATCGACTTTTGCAACGTTGTTGGCAAAATCGGCTGCGTTCACCGCAATACGATAGCCCAGCGTGCTATTGCCGAGATCGATGATCTGACCGTTATACTGGTGGCCATTGATCTCTACCAGTACCGGGTCGCCCGCTTTCGCGTCTTCTCCGCTGACGGTTCCGGAAATCACCTGGTTACGCATATACAGCTCAGCACGATTCAGGGTGTTATCTGTCGTGACATCATCAATCGTGAGGGCGTTATGTGCCTGGGTGTCCAGCACCACGGTGCGGTGCGTCACAGCAGTGGCTTCATTACCTACTGCGTCATGGCTTACCAGCGTCACCTGCACATCGTTAGCCCCCTCTTTGAGAGTTGCGGAAGGCACAACGATTTCATAGCGTAGCTGGCCATGATCATCGAAAACCGTGCCTTGAAACGCTTTGCCCTGAATGGTCAACGTGACCGGATCACCCACTTTCGCATCACCGCTGGCAACGCCAGAAATAGTGGTCGGCATACGAGACTCATTAGCGTTGACGACATCATCATTCGCCACCGTTTCAATAGTCACGGCATTTTGCGCATACAGGTCGTTATCGACATGATGATCCGTGGAAACAATGGTGGTGTTTCCTGCGTCGTCAGTAGAGGTTAATGTAGCGTGAATGTTCGGGTCATTCAGTAACCCCTGGGTCAGGACCGGGATGGTATAAGTCAGAGTCCCATTACCTGGGTCGGTAACAACGCCGGTATATTCGTTACCATCAACCAATAAAGTGACGATATCGCCGGGTTTAGCATCGCCGCTGACCGCCCCGTGGATCAGGGTTTGCGGTTGACGTGACTCTTCGTAGTTAATGAGGTTATCCGGCGTGACGTTATCAACGGTAATGTCGATGTTTGGCCCGGTAATATCAATCAGCGCATGATCAAAACTTTCTGCCGTTCGTCCCGTCACATCGGTGGCTATTGCCACCACTGTTACATTTCCCGGGACCAGTCCCCCCAGATCGGTATCAATATTCCAGTGCCCGTTGCTCACCGGAACAGTAACGGTGAATGTGTTTTTTTGGCTATCGGTGAAGGTGAGTGTGATGTGATTTTGATTACTGGTGCCGCTTAAATGGGTCTGATGGAATTCGCTTTTGTTAATGAAACCGTCGTTGCCGGCAAACTCGGTAATTTGTACCTCAGGCGGGAAAACACTCGCGGAACCTGCGGTAACTCCCCCTATCGGCAGATTGATATCCCAGTTCGGGCTTCCCAGACCTTTGGTGTTAAAACCTGCTGTCGGATCAACCACCTGCCCGGTCAATTCAAGCTGAACCAGAGTGTGCCCCCCGCCGCCACCTTCTAATGTTACCGGTGCTTCATTACCCGCCGCGGTGGCTTCCAGCACCTGCGTCGGGTCAGCGCCATCGGCAATGGCCTTTTGTGCGGCGGCAATATCCTGAGCACTACTTTCCGGATGATGGCTGGCCTGTAGACCGTGCTCACCCCAATGGCTATTACGGCCTATATCCAGCGTTTTTCCGTCTGGTAAAGAGATACTTACCGCGCCGCTGGCACCGGTCACAATTTCTTCACCGCTATATACCCTGTCGCCTTCATGAACCAGTCGTTGTGCACCATTGGCATCAACTACGTAAACCTGTCCAATAATTGCTTTGATCACACCGAGTAATTTGCTCACCGTAACCTCACTTAATTACCATCATTATTTTTATAAACTCGTTAATATATTAACGAACAAATATCACATTCAATTAATGTAAACATTAATATCTCAATGTAGAAAAAAACACATTTTATAGAATGCAATTACATGAGACTTGACTGGCAAATGAATATAATAAAAAATAACCAAAAATAAAACACGATGTGACAAAACATGTCGCTGAATAGCTGATTACAGGCTTCAATTAAGATAATTCACATTTGTTAATTAATATAACGTGTTTGTAAAAATGGATGATAGCGATGACAACTGGATGTCATAACCGTGAGATATAGGGCATTCATGTCATGAAGAAGCTTTTAGTTTTTCTGCTTTCATGTTTTTCAATAAATGCAGTAAATGCAGAAGACTTACAAAATACCGTTAAAGATGCATTAGCCAATCATCCTGAAGTTAATGCTGCAATTAATAGCCGTTTTTCCTCAGAGCAAGATCTGCGGGCGGCTCAAGGTGGTTATTTGCCATCCCTGAATTTAAATGCCGAGGCCGGACGCAAAAATGTTGATGATGCAACTACCCGCGCGGCAGGCCGCAATAACGGTCTGACTCAGTCCCCTAAGGAAGGTGCGAATAAGCAGGTCATTTCTTCCCAAGCTGACTCGCTGATTAAAATTTCGCGGATCTGGGCCGATTTTTTTC